>JACPYR010000025.1 GCA_016195965.1 Nitrosomonadales bacterium
CCTCTCCCGATGGGCGAGGGAGTCTAAGCTCCCCTCTCCCGCCGGGAGAGGGTTGGGGTGAGGGAGCGCTCGAAGCAATAACATCCAGCCGTGCAAACTCTTTCAAGCGTATGAAGAATTGCTCCGCATCCATAAACAGCTCGTGCGGTTCCAGCAGCGGGCGCTGCGGGTCGCCCCTGAGCAGGTTGTAGCGCGCCGCCGCATCCTGGGCGAAGGTGGCGATCGCTTCGTTGACCTCGTGATGCAGGCACAGCGTGGAGTGTTTGGGCAGATAATCGAACAGTGTCGCGGTGCGCTCGAAAAACAGCGGCAGGTAATATTCGATGCCCGCCGGTGCATTGCCCTTGCTGACGTTTTTGTAGATATGCGAACGGGAGGGGTCGCCCTCGAAGCGTTCGCGGAAGTTCTGGCGGAAGCGTTGCTGCCCGGCGTCGTCGAGCGGAAATTCGCGCGCGGGCAGCAGGCGGATTTCCGGCACAGGGTACAGGGTGCGCTGCGTATCCACATCGAAGGTGGCGATGGTTTCGATCTCGTCGTCGAACAGATCGATGCGGTAGGGCAGCACGCTGCCCATCGCGAACAGATCGATGATGCCGCCGCGCACGCAATATTCGCCGGGCGACAGCACCTGCTGCACATGGTTGTAGCCGGCTAAGGTCATCTGTTCGCGCAGCTTGGACAGGTCCAGCTTTTCGCCGCGCTTCAGGAAAAAGGTGAAGGCCGCGAGGTATTCGACCGGGGGCAGCGGATACAGCGCGGTGGTCACCGGCACCACGATCACGTCGGATGAGCCGGTGCGGATGTGGTGCAAGGTGGCGAGCCGCTCGGAGATCAAATCCTGGTGCGGCGAGAAATGGTCGTAGGGCAGCGTTTCCCAGTCAGGCAGCAAATGCACGCGCAGTTTTGGCGCGAAGAACGGGATTTCCTCCACCAGCCGCTGCGCTTCCAGCGCATTCGCGGCGATGATAACCAGCGGAGAACCGGCTAAAGGAGAAGCTTTTTCTGCGAATTGCGCCAGCGCCAGCGCATCGCTGGAACCGTGCAGCTGGCTGTAGCGCGGGCGGGGATGTTTGGATGTGAACAGCATGAGGAATTGAGACTAAGGGTTGCGGCTAATCATAAGACGCGCATTATATGCCAAGCGCATGAACACGCTTTTAATTTACAATTCGCCCATGCCTGAATTTCACGCCCTGGTTCCCGCCGCCGGTTTTGGTTCCCGGATGGGCGGCGAATTGCCCAAACAATATCTGCCGCTGGCAGGTCAGCCTATGATCGCGCACGCGCTGGATACGTTATGTGCCAGCCCGGATATTTCCACAGTGTTCGTGGTGCTGGCTCCCGGTGACACCTTATTCCACACCTATGACTGGTCTCGTTTCGGCGACAAGTTGCAGCCGTTGTTTTGCGGTGGCGAGAGGCGTTCAGATACCGTGCTGAACGGCTTGCTGGCATCCGAACTGGAACCGGACGATTGGGCGTTGGTGCACGATGCGGCGCGTCCTTGTTTGACGCAGGCGCATCTGGCCAGGCTGATCGCGGAATTGCGCGACGATATGGTGGGCGGCATCCTGGCCGTGCCGGTGGCGGACACCTTGAAGCGCGCCGACGATCTGGGGCGCATTGCGCACACCGAAGAACGCGCGGGACTGTGGCAGGCGCAGACGCCGCAGATGTTCAGGGCCGAACTGCTGGTGCAGGCGTTGCAGCAATGCCGAACCGTGACCGACGAGGCCTCGGCTATCGAGGCGCTGGGCTTGCATCCCAAGCTGGTATCGGGCGATTCGAGCAATTTTAAGGTGACTTACCCGCAGGACTTGTTGCTTGCTGAGTTGTTGTTAAAGGCTAAAAACTGAAATCTTTAATCCGCAGATTTCGCAGATTACACAGATTATGTATTCATGCGATGGCGAGTGGGGATGTTAGTTTCAAGTGTGTTTAATCTGCGTTCATCTGCGAAATCTGCGGACGGATGTTTTGTTTGAGGTGTTGCAGCTATGCGTATTGGACAGGGTTACGATGTACATCAGCTGGTAACGGGTCGCCGGTTGGTTATTGGGGGCGTGGATATCCCATATGAAAAAGGCCTGCTCGGACATTCCGACGCGGACGTGCTGCTGCATGCGATCTGCGACGCGTTGCTGGGCGCCGCTGCACTGGGCGACATCGGCAGGCATTTCGCAGACACCGACGCCAAGTTCAAGAACATCGACAGCCGCATCCTGTTGCGCGAGACGCTGCATCTGGTGCGCGAGCAGGGCTATCGCGTAGGCAACGTCGATGCGACCATTGTTGCCCAGGCACCGAAAATGGCGCCGCATATTTTTCAGATGGTGGAGAACATCGCAGCCGATTTGCGTATTGAGAAAGGTGCGGTAAACGTGAAGGCGACCACCACCGAAAAATTGGGCCTGACCGGGCGCGGCGAAGGCATTGCCGCGCAAGCGGTGGTTCTTTTGCTGGCAGATTGATGCGCATTCTGGCTTTAGATACTTCCACTGAATATTGTTCGGTCGCGCTGTGGCAGGATGGCGCGGTTATGGAGCGTTGCGAGCTGGTCGGGCAGAAGCATTCCGAAGTGTTGATCGCGATGCTGGATGCCTTGTTAAAGGATGCGGGATTGAGGGTGCAGGATATGGACGGCATCGCCTTCGGCAAAGGCCCCGGGTCATTCACCGGCGTGCGCATCGCGTGCGGTGCGGTGCAGGGTCTGGCGCTAGGGGTTGGTTTTCCGGTGGCTGGCGTGTGCACGCTGGAGGCGTTGGCCCAGGCTTCCGGCAAGATGCGCGTGATCGCGGCGCTGGATGCGCGCATGGGCGAAATATATCATGCGGCGTATGAAAAATATGATGGCGGGTGGGACATCGTTGGTGAGCCGAGTTTGTGCAAACCGGAAGATGCTCCCCGTGTGCCTGGCGCAGACTGGTTCGGTATGGGCAGCGGCTTTGCCGCGCATGGCGAGGCGTTGCAGCTCAGATATGGCGGACAATTGCAGGGCGTGGATGGCGCAGCCGTGCCGAAAGCGGGTGCGATCGCGCAGCTAGGCGCGGCGCAATTCGCGCTCGGGCTGGGAGCGGATGCTGCGGAAGCCTTGCCCTTGTATCTGCGCGACAAGGTGGCTTTGAAGACCAGCGAGCGGGAACAGCGCTGATGCGCACGATGACGCTGAGGGATGTCGATGCTGTGCTCGCCATCGAGCAGGCTGTGCAGGCCTATCCGTGGACGCGCGGCAATTTCACCGATGCGCTGGATCACGGCTATCTGTGTTGCGTGGACGATACCGGCGGCGAGATAAGCGGCTATGCGATATTGATGCCGGTGCTGGACGAAGCCGAGCTGCTGAATATCGGTGTGGCAGCCGCGCAGCAGCGCAAGGGAGTGGGGCGGGCGATGCTGCTGGAAATGCTGGATCTGGCGTGTAAAAAAAATTTGCTGCGCGTGTTTCTCGAAGTGCGTTCCTCCAATGTCGCCGCGCTGGCGTTGTACCGCAGTGCGGGATTCGGCGAGATCGGTTTGCGGCGCGGTTATTATCGGAATGTTGACGGCAGCGAAGATGCGATCACGATGGCGTGTGACTTGGTGGGTGAGCTAGATGGATAGAAACGAAGCAATGCTGCGCGAGTTGAACCTGTATCCTCAGTGGAAGCTGCGCAGCCACAATGTTGCCGTGGTGAAAGAATCTGCGCCTGAGCCAAATGGAGTGGGTGTCAATGCGGTAGCTCCAACAGTTGCTGCAATGATAGAGCCAATAAGCAGGGTGGGAGAAGCCGATAGACAACGACCCGCGATGGGGATATCGGAACCTGTCCCGAGAGAAGCCAGTCCTGAGCCTGGTCGAAGGGTCGAAGGACACAGCTCACCATCCGGCATGAGTGCGGAGACTGCAAACTTCGATTGGCCGCAGCTAAAGGCTGCCGTGCATAACTGCACCGCCTGCAAGCTGCGCGCAGGATGTACGCAGACGGTGTTCGGTGTGGGCGACGAGCGGGCCGACTGGCTGTTTGTCGGCGAAGGACCGGGTGCGGACGAGGACGCGCTGGGTGAACCGTTCGTGGGCCAAGCGGGCAAACTGCTGGACAACATGCTGATGGCGATCAAGCTGAAGCGCGGCAATAAAGTGTATATCGCCAACATCGTCAAATGCCGTCCGCCCGGCAACCGCACGCCGGAAGCGGACGAGATTGCCGCCTGCATGCCTTATCTGGAGCGCCAGATTGCGCTGATCCAGCCCAGGGTGATCGTCGCGCTGGGCAAGGTCGCCTCGAATGCGCTATTGGCTAAAGATGCTACGCTGGCCAGTCTGCGCGGTCAGTTGCACGATTTTCACGGTACCCCTTTGGTCGTGACTTATCATCCCGCCTATCTGCTGCGCACCCCATCCGAAAAAGCCAAGGCCTGGCAGGATTTGTGTCTGGCCGTCGAAACGCTGGCTGACAATAGTATACGTTGACACTGCTTAAGGGCACTTCTAAAAATCCACATTTCATCCCAACTGATAGAACTACTAGCCATTCCACTAAGCTGCCAAACAACGGCAGCCAAGTGGCTGGTTATACTGTGTTGCGAAAAACATTTCTTGCTTACATATCACACATATGCGGCGCGGCGAAATTTTTTTCGCGCCTTGTATTTGGGCGAACTCTGAATTTTTAGAAATGCCCTTAATAAAGTTGAGATTTTTACTATGGCATGATAGCGTTTACGCATGACGCATAAAAGCGCAACGGGTGAATCATGCAAAAGTGGCTTCCCGGCAACATAAAATTATTGCTGGCACTACTGGTACTGGCGCTAGTGTTGGCGTGGGTGCAGCGCAATCATGCCCAGCCAACCATCAAGATCGGTGTGCTGCATTCCTTGACGGGCACGATGGCCACCAGCGAAACGCCGCTGGTAGATGCGGTGCGGCTGGCGGTGGAAGAGACCAATCAAGCGGGCGGGGTGTTGGGGCGGCAGATCGAGATGATAGTCGCGGACTGCCGTTCGGATGCAAGCTACTGCGCGCAGCAGGCGGAGAAGCTGATCGCACAGGATGGGGTGCAAGCCCTGTTCGGCTGCTGGACATCGGCCTGCCGCAAGGAAGTAAAAGCCGTCGTCGAAAAACACCACCACCTGTTTTTCTATCCTTTGCAATATGAAGGGCTGGAGCAATCTCCCGACATCATCTATACCGGCGCGGCACCCAACCAGCAACTCATCCCGATGGTAACCTGGGCGCTACAGCAGCGCGGCAAGCGCGCCTACCTGATCGGATCGGATTATGTGTATCCGCACACGGCGAACCAGATCGTCAAAAAGTTATTGCAGGCGCAGAATGGGCAACTGGTGGCGGAACGTTATGTGCCGCTGGGCGGGCAGGATATGGATGCGATCGCAAGCGAGATCGCCAGGCAGCGCCCGGATTTTGTGCTGAACACCTTGAACGGAGACAGCAACGTGTATTTTTTCCGTGCGCTGCAAAAAGCGGGTATACGCGCCGACAACATCCCGGTGTTTTCCACCAGTATCGGCGAGCCAGAATTGGCTGAGATCGGGCCGGAGCAGGTGGCTGGGCATTATGCGGCGTGGAATTATTTTCAGAGCATACAGAGCGATGCCAATCGCGATTTCATCGAGCATTTTCGCCACCGATTCGGATCGCAGCGGGTGCTGGGCGATCCGATGGAAGCGGCTTATATCGGCGTGTGCTTGTGGGTGAATGCCCTGCGCGAGGCGGATGCCCCGGATATAGCTTCCGTCAAGGCCGAGTTGATAATGCAGACACTGGTTGGACCGGAAGGCATCGTGGCGGTGGATGAAGATACACAGCATCTGTGGAAGCCGGTGCGTATCGGTCGTGCGCGCACCGACGGTCAGTTCGAGATCGTCTGGCAATCCGGGCGCAGCGTCGCGCCTGCTCCGTTCCCGTTTTTCGTTCCGTATGAACAGCGTGCAGCATTGTCGGGGAGCACGCGATGAAAATCTCCACGCGCCTGTTGTTGCTGTTCATGCTGTTGGCCGTGCTGCCGCTGGCGCTGTTCAGCTATTTCAACCTGCAACAGGATGAGGCATCGTTGCGTGCAGAGGCGCTGGGCAGGATGTCCCGCCTCGCCGACAAGAAGGTGATCCAGATCAGGAGTTATCTGGGGGAGCGTGTCCAGGATGTGGGTTTCCTGGCGCGCGGTCCTCTCGCAATGGGAGCGATAAACGTGTTGCCCGATATTTATCTATCCGGAAGATTACATGGGCCGGCCTATGCACGCGAAGATGCGCTGACGCGCAACTATTTCAGCCGCTATGTGGAAGAGAGTGGTTTGTTCTACGATGTGTTCCTGATCACCACGCAAGGGGAAATCGTCTATACCCAGAAGCACGAGGCCGATTTCGCCACCAACCTGATGACGGGCCCTTGGAGCGAATCGCAGCTGGCGCAGGCGTTCCGCAATTCGCGTATGACGCTGGAGCCCGTGATCTCGGACTATGAGTTCTACGCGCCATCGTCAGCACCGGCGCTATTCATCGCGGCACCCATCATGGTGGACGGAAAGTTCAGGGGCGTGTTCGCGGTGCAACTCGGCAACGCGGCTTTCTATCGTGTGGCCAGGGATGCCACCGGGCTGGGGCAAAGCGGCGAGGCGGTGTTCGCCCAGCGTGACGGCGATGGCGTGTTGCACACCACGCCGCTTAAATACAAAGACGATGCCGCACTGAAATTCCGCGTGCAACATCACGTGAATGGTGAAAATGCAATGTTTCGAGCAGTTTCCGGCGAATCGGGGGTTGGCATGAGGCAGGATTATCGCGGCAAGCAGACCGTAGCCGCATGGCGCTATCTGCCGGAGCTGGGCTGGGGCATGGTGGTCAAGATGGATGCGGATGAAGTGCTTGCGCCCATCGGTCGACAACGGATGCTGACACTGGAAGCGTTACTGGGTTTGCTGTTGTTGGCCGGGTTGGCCGCGTATTTTTTTGGGCGCCAGATCAGTGAGCCACTGAAGAGTCTGGCGCAGACCGTGGGCGAAATGGCGATGGGAAACTTGAACAGGCGCGCGAACGAATCTGCTCCCGGCGAACTGGGATTGTTTGCGCAGGCGTTCAACCGCATGGCCGAAAACCTGCAAGGGCTATACCGCGTGCAGGAGGAGCGGATCGAGGAGCGCACCCGCGAATTGCATGCCGCCAATGAGCAATTGCAGATGGAAATCAATGTGCGCAAGCAGTCCATGATGAAGTTGCAGGAAAACGAGGAAAGCTTAAGGCTGGTTTTGGAGCAGGCGCTGGATGCGGTCATCATCATGGACGAGGAAGGCCGGGTGGCCGAGTGGAATGGCGAGGCGGCGCGCATTTTTGGGTTTCGGCGCGATGAGGTTATCGGCAAGGAGTTGGCGGATTTAATCATTCCTCCACCACTTCGCGAGGCGCATCGGCAGGGAATGCAGAGGCTGCTGGCAACCAACGAGTCGCGCATTATCGGTAAACGTATCGAGGTCAAGGCGATCCGGCGCAATGGCGGGGAGTTTCCTGTGGAGCTGTCGATTACGAAAATTTATCGCGGTGAGCGGGTGTTATTTAGTGCATTTTTACGGGACATTACCGAGCGCAAACACGCGGAGACGGTATTGAAAAAGCACAAGAAAGTACTGGATTTGGCCAGCGACGGATTCTGGATGGTCGATATGCAAGGCAATCTGATCGAGGTGAATCAGGCTTATGCCGATATTTCCGGCTATACGGTGGACGAACTGGTACGCATGTGTATCAGCCAGCTGGAGGCCAAAGAGCAGCCGGAAGCGACCAAGGCGCATATCGAAAAGGTCATGGCTCAGGGTTACGACAGGTTCGAGACCCGCCATCGCCACAAGCATGGGCATGAGATCGACATTGAGGTGACCGCCAGCTTTTTATCGGAAGCGCAGCAGTTTGCCGTGTTTTTGCGCGATATCACCGCACAAAAACTGGTTGAAAACAGGTTGCGCGTCGAGGCGGTGGCATTCGAGACACACGAAGGGATCATGGTCACCGATGCCAACGCGAACATCATCCGCGTCAATCAGGCTTTCCAGCAGATCACCGGTTATGCTCCTGAGGAGGTGGCGGGCAGGAACCCGCGTCTGCTCAGCTCCGGACGGCATGATAGGGAGTTTTATGCAGGCTTATGGGGCACTTTGTTGGAGCAGGGTACCTGGTCCGGCGAAATTTGGGATAAGCGCAAAAACGGCGAGATTTATCCGAAGTGGCTGACCATCAGCGCGGTGAAGGATGTCCGGGGCAATACCACCGAGTATGTGGCCATTTTCAGCGATATTACCGCGCGCAAGCGGGCCGAGGAAGATATCCGCAACCTGGCTTTCTACGACGCGCTGACCGGGCTGCCGAACCGGCGCCTGTTGATGGATCGTGCCCAGTTGGCGCTATCGTTGTCGGAGCGCAGCCATCATTGCGGTGCGTTGTTGTTCCTCGACATGGATAGATTCAAGACGTTGAACGATACGCTGGGACACGACTTTGGCGACCTGATGCTGGTCGAGGTGGCGCGGCGCGTTCAGGCGTGCGTGCGCGAAGCCGATACGGTGGCGCGTCTGGGCGGTGATGAGTTCGTGGTGCTGATAGAGGAAATCGGCGCGAACCTGCAGGAAGCGTCGCAAAAGGTTGCGCTGATCGCCGAGAAGATACGCGCTACGCTGACCCTGCCTTACATGCTGAACGAGCATGAGTATCACAGCTCGACCAGCATCGGGGTGTGCATGTATCGCGGCCATAGCGAGCCGGTGGATGTCCTGATGAAACATGCGGACATGGCGATGTACCAGGCCAAGGATTCCGGGCGCAACGCGGTGCGTTTCTTTGATCCATTGATGCAACAGGCGGTAGAGGCGCATGCGGAACTGGAAGCGGATTTGCGCGGCGCGTTGCCGAACCGGCAGCTACAACTGTATTATCAGCTGCAGGTTGATGGCGATCATCGCGCTATCGGGGCAGAGGCACTGATCCGCTGGAAGCACCCCAGGCGCGGCATGGTTCCACCAGGGCAGTTCATCCCAATCGCGGAGGAAAGTTCGCTGATACTCGATATCGGGCATTGGGTGATCGAAACCGCCTGCCGGCAATTGGCCGCATGGAGGCAAGATGAGCGGCGGCGCCATCTGATACTCGCGATCAATGTCAGCGCCCAGCAATTTCAGATGGTCGATTTTGTGCCGCACCTGGAAGAGGTGATAACCAAATATGGCGTGACACCGCAAAAACTGAAACTGGAATTGACCGAAAGCGTGGTGCTGGGCAACGTGGCCGATGTGGTGAGCAAGATGCATGCGCTGAAGGCGCTGGGAGTGAGGCTGTCGCTGGATGATTTCGGCACCGGTTATTCATCGCTGGCTTACCTGAAACAGTTGCCTCTGGATCAGATCAAGATAGACCAGAGTTTCGTGCGCGACGTCATCACCGATCCCAACGATGCAGTGATGGTGCAGACCATTATCGATATGGCGCAGAACTTTCGCCTGAACGTGATTGCCGAGGGGGTGGAAACCGAAGCGCAATTAATCTTCCTCAAGCAGAACGGCTGCATGGCCTACCAGGGTTATTTGTTCAGCAGGCCGTTGCCGATTGAGGAGTTTGAAGTGTTGCTGGCGGGGATGTAGGGGCAGGCCGTTATATCTGGCCGACATCCTGGTCATGACCGTGGCGTTTATATAGCATGGTCATGATGCCGGACAGCATCAGTCCGAACACCAGGATGATCAGGTAGATGCTGAGATCCAGCTTCTGCATCGCCGCGTACAGGCCCAGCATCGCGAAGATGCTCAGGTTCTCATTGAAATTCTGCACCGCGATCGAGCTGCCTGCACCCATCAGCAAATGCCCGCGATGTTGCAGCATCGCATTCATTGGCACCACGAAATAGCCGCCCATCGCGCCGATCACAACCAGCAGGGAAGTCGCCAGCACGCTGTTGGTGATGGGGATCATCAGCAGCACCATCAAGCCCATCGCGATGCCGACCGGCAGCACTTTCACCGAATGTTCCAGCTTGACGAATTTTGCCGCCAGTACCGCGCCGATGGCGATGCCGATCGCTACCCAAGCCGTCAATGCCGCCGCGTGCGCCATGTCGTAGTGGAGTGCAATGGCCGCCCAGCCGAGCACCAGCAGGCGCAGCGTGGCGCCGGTACCCCAGAACAGTGTGGTGACCGCCAGCGAAACTTGCCCCAGCGGATCTTTCCACAGCAGCTTGAAGCAGTGCCAGAATTCGGAAAGCAAGAAAACGGGATTGCGGCTGAGCGGTTTGTGGTCTATCGCCAGGCGCGGGATGTAAAGGTTGAACCAGGCGGCGACAATGTATATCCCGGCAATGATCGTTATCGCCAGTTCCGGTGGAGTATCGATACCCGTTTCAATGAATGGCACGTCCCACCACTGCAACATCGGTTCTGCGATGACCGGACTGATCAGCACGCCACCGATGACGGCGCCCAAAACGATGGCGAGCACGGTCAGGCCTTCCATCCAGCTGTTCGCCAATACCAGTTTTCCGGGTGGCAGGTATTCGGTGAGGATGCCATATTTTGCCGGGGAGTAGGTCGCCGCACCGAAGCCGACCAGGCCGTAAGCGAGTAAAGGATTAACCCCGAACAACATCGCGGCACATCCTGCGATTTTGATGTTGTTGCTGATGAACATTACGCGTCCCTTGGGCAGCGAGTCGGCAAAAGCGCCCACGAACGGGGCCAGAACAATATAGGAGAAGATGAAGGCCTCCTGCAATACCGGCGTGTACCAATTCGGCTCATGCAAATATTGCAACAGGGCGATGGCGGCGAACAGCAGGGCATTGTCGGCGAGCGCGGAAAAGAACTGCGCCGCCAGGATGATGTAGAAACCGGGATTCATTCAACTGAGTTCATATTGATCAGTTCGTTTTATAACACGAAAGTATTGCCCCTGCTATCATTCATGTCTCTTAAAAACTCTTGCGATAAATCAGCTTTCATGGCACGACCGATACAAGCCCATATTGATCTGGGCGCGCTGGAGCATAATCTTCGGCTGGCGCGCCGCGCCGCGCCGACCGCACGCATCATGTCCGTGATCAAGGCTGAGGGCTACGGGCATGGCTTGTTGCGCGCCGCCGAGGCGCTGGCAGCGACGGACGGATTTGCGCTGCTGGATATTCGGGATGCGGTGCGCCTGCGTGAAGCGGGTTACCGCCAGACCATCCTGCTGCTGGAAGGATTTTTCGGCGCCGAGGACTTGCACTTGCTGGCCGAATATGACTTGACCAGTGTGATCCACAGCGCGTATCAGGTCGCGATGCTGGACGCCTACCCTGCCCGCAAAAATCTCGATGTCTGGCTCAAGCTCAACACCGGCATGAACCGGCTGGGTTTCGCGCCGCAGCAGGTGGCGCAGGCGATGGAGCAGTTGCGCCGCCATCGCGCGGTGCGCGACATTACGCTGATGACGCATTTCGCCAATGCCGACGAGGCGCGCGGCATCGCCGAGCCGCTCGCGCTGTTCAACGATGTGGCTGCACCATACCGTGTGGCGCGCTCGCTGGCGAATTCCGCCGCGATATTGCGCTATCCGGAAACGCATGGCGATTGGGTGCGCGCCGGCATCATGCTGTATGGCTCGTCACCGTTCGCCGAGGTCGGCGCGCAACAACTCGGACTCAGGCCCGCGATGACGCTTTCCAGCCGTATCATCGCCACTCAGGAATTGTGTAGCGGCGACGAGGTGGGGTATGGCGCCCAGTTCCGCGCAGGGCATAATATGCGCATCGGCATCGTCGCCTGCGGCTATGCGGACGGCTATCCTCGTTGCGCACCGAACGGTGCGCCGATACTGGTGGATGGGCAGCGCGCTAAAATACTCGGGCGAGTGTCTATGGACATGCTGTACGTGGATTTGAGTGACTCGCCGCAAGCCGGGATCGGCAGCCGCGTGGTGCTGTGGGGCGAGGATATGCCGATAGACGAAGTGGCGCGCGCCGCCGGAACGGTCGGCTACGAATTGATGTGCGCGCTGGCCAGGCGTGTGCCGGTGGTGGTTTGAGACAATCATAAAAAATCGGCCACAGAGAGCACAGAGTCCACAGAGAAAACCATTGTTTTTCACATTGGATTGACTTATGGAGAGAACAGGAAATGCTTCTCGCAGGTAATTCGCGTAGAGGCCATTCGCAAAATATGGGTCACCCGCTTCGATCTCTGTGACCTCTGTGTTCTCTGTGGCTAGAATTTATTAGGATAAAGTGAGGTGGCGATATGTTAGGCATCATCGGCGGCAGCGGGGTATACAACATCGAAGGGCTGGCGAACACGCGCTGGGTCAAGGCGGCATCTTCATTTGGAGAGCCGTCGGACGAGGTGCTGATCGGCGAACTGCCCATTGGAGAATTGCAGTCACAGCCCATCGCCTTCCTGCCGCGCCACGGGCGCGGCCACAAGATACCGCCATCTGAGATCAATTTCCGCGCCAACATCGATGCGATGAAAAGGCTGGGCGTGACCGACATCGTCTCGGTCAGCGCGGTGGGTTCGCTGCACGAGAGCCTCTCACCCGGCATGTTCGTGATCGTCGACCAGTTCATCGACCGCACCTTTGCGCGCGAAAAAAGTTTTTTCGGCAGCGGCCTGGTCGCGCATGTTTCGATGGCACATCCGGTGTGTCACCGTCTCGGCGATCACCTGTATGCTGCGGCGCAGCAGACCGGCATCTCCGTGGTGCGCGGCGGGACTTATTTAGTCATGGAAGGCCCGCAGTTCTCCAGCCTGGCCGAATCCGAACTATACCGCTCGTGGAAATGCGACGTGATCGGCATGACCAACATGCCCGAAGCCAAGCTCGCCAGAGAGGCCGAGATTTGCTACGCGACCGTCGCGATGGTCACCGACTACGATTGCTGGCATCCCGACCACGACAACGTCACGGTCGAGGCGATCGTCAAGGTGCTGCTGGCCAATGCCGACAAGGCGCGCTCGCTGGTGAAGACCGTTGCGCCGCTGGTGCATCGCGATGCGAAGGCCTGCGACTGCGGCTGCCGCAGCGCGCTGCAATACGCGATCATCACCGCGCCGGAAGCGCGCGACGCGAAGATGGTCGAGAAGCTGTCCGCAGTGGCTGGGCGGATGTTGAAAAATAGTTGATAGTCGCTAGACGTTAGCCAATAGTTAAAGCAAACCCCAAAGATGCATTACATTGACTACCGACTACCGACTACCGACTACCGACTACCGACTAACGACTAACGACTAACGACTAACTCCATCATGCCTATCAAATCCAAAATCCGCACCGTCCCGCACTACCCCAAGCAGGGCATACAGTTTCGCGACATCACCACGCTGCTCAAGGACCCGGAGGGGTTCCGTACCACGATAGATGATCTGGTGGCGCGCTATCAAGACGTGAAGATCGACAAGATCGCGGGCATCGAGTCGCGTGGCTTCATCCTCGGTGCGCCGCTGGCTTATGCGCTGAACAAAGGCTTCATCCCGATTCGCAAGAAGGGCAAACTGCCCGGCGCAACCATAGGTCACGACTATGCGCTCGAATACGGCACAGACCGGATCGAGATCCACACCGACGCGATCCAGAAGGGCGACCGCGTGCTGCTGGTGGATGACCTGATCGCCACCGGCGGCACCGCAGAAGCCGCTTGCTTATTGATTGAGAAAATGGGCGGCAAGATCGTCGAGTGCTGCTTCATCATCGACCTGCCGGATATCGGCGGACACGCGCGGCTGGAGAAAATGGGGCAGAAGGTGTTTGCGCTGTGCGAGTTCGAAGGGGATTAGTGGAAACCTGTAAAAATCTACTGCGCGGTTCGATAGCGGCGTTGCGCGGTACTCGAAATCCTCATGTACTTTAAGTACATTCCGGTTTCTGCGTTCCGTGCGCCTTGCTCTCGAACCGCTCGCTACGATTTTTATCAGGTTCCACGAGGTTGAATAAACATCCGTGGATGCGGGCATGAACGAAGATACACCAGAAATTGATGATCCTGAATTGCGATGGCCTCAGAAGGGTGATCGCCTATTTTTTGAGTTTTCATGGGCATACGATGCGCGCGTCACTGGCGATCCGAAAGAACGCTTTTATCGCATGCCAATGGGATATAAAAGAGCGGGTGACATTCTCATCGATCAGGCGGCTACTAGTGTGGTTGATCGCATGAACATTATTTATGCAGCGCTTTTTTGTTATAGGCAATCTATAGAGCTTTACTTAAAGCAATTGATTGATGAATTTGGCAAGGAAAAAAAATTTTCGCCCAAAAACACTCATGACCTTAATCGGCTTTGGGAAAGGTTTGTGTGTATAGCTAATGAGAGAGGTGGCTGCGAATCAATGGGATTTATTGAAGCACAAAAACTGATTGAAGAAATGCATGATTTCGATCAAAACTCGGATGGATTTCGGTTCCCTGATAATGCCCATGGTGAGCCATTTTTTTCAAATGACAAAAGTATCGACTTAAACAATGTGCGAGAAGTAATGCAAGGCTTAGGGAATTTCTTTGAATGTTTCTATCTTGATTGGAGCAATGCGAACTTCACACCATGAAAATTAACGGAACTCTATATCGCACCATCTGGCCCAGCGCCGACAACATGGCGGTTGAGATCATAGACCAGACCAGACTGCCGCACATCTTCACCACGCTGCGCCTTGAGAACATGCGCGACGCGGAGCGTGCGATCAAGGACATGCAGGTGCGCGGAGCACCCTTGATCGGCGTGACCGGGGCTTATGGCGTGGCGCTGGCTATGCAGCACCATGCTTCGGATGCCGCGCTGCAGGCGAGCTGCGATATGCTGCTCAAGGCGCGTCCGACCGCGGTGAATTTGCGCTGGGGCGTGGAGCGCATGCGCGCCTTCTTGGTACCCTTGCCGGAAAGCGAACGCGCTGCTGCGGCATGGCAGGAGGCCGCTCGCATCGCCGACGAGGATGTGGAGATTTGCTCCAGCCTCGGTGAGCATGGCAGCGAGATCATTCGCGCTCTTTACCAGAAGAAAAATTCGACAGTGAATATACTCACCCACTGCAACGCGGGCTGGCTGGCGACGGTGGACTGGGGCACGGCGCTGGCACCTATCTATAAGGCGTTCGATGCGGGCATTCCGCTGCATGTGTGGGTGGACGAGACCCGCCCGCGCAACCAGGGCGCGAGTCTCACCGCATGGGAGTTGGGCCAGCACGGCGTGCCGCACACGGTGATCGCGGACAACACCGGCGGGCACCTGATGCAGCACGGCATGGTGGACATGGCGATCGTCGGCACCGACCGCGTCACCGCGCACGGAGACGTGTGCAACAAGATCGGCACTTATCTGAAGGCACTCGCTGCGTTTGATAACGGCGTGCCGTTCTATGTCGCGCTGCCCACGCCTACGATAGACTGGACGATACAGGATGGCGTGAAGGAAATTCCGATCGAGGAGCGCGCACAGGACGAGGTGACGCATATCTCCGGGCTGTGCGATGACGGGCAGGTGCGTACCGTGCAGGTGACGCCCAAGGGCTCGCGCGCCGCCAACTATGGCTTCGACGTGACCCCGGCCCGGCTGGTGACGGCGCTGATTACGGAAAAAGGCGTGGTGAAGGCGGATGCGGCGGCGATGCGGGTTTTATCTTGAAACCCTTACTTATCCGCAGATTAAAAAACTAAAATCGAGGCGGCGTTTAGCGCATGAGTATCAGATTTTTGTTTTTTGATTTTAATCTGTGAAATCTGCGTAATCTGTGGATCAAACTGTTTTTGAATTCTGATAGGAACAAGCAATGAAAAATCTCTGGAACGACGCCGAAGCAAAACAGCATCAAGGCTATCTGGCCGAACGTGTCTACTCTTCGCGGCTGCTGGGCGCGAATCCCGATCTGGTGCTGCACGGCGGCGGCAATACCTCGGTCAAGGGCGCCTGGCGGGACATCTTCGGCGACGACATCGAGACGCTGTATGTGAAGGGCAGCGGCTCGGATCTGATTTCGATCGAGGCGAAAGACTTTGCGCCGGTGCGTATGGATGCGCTGCTGAAGTTATCGCGGCTGGACAAGTTATCCGATCTGGACATGGCGCGAGAACTGAAACTGGCGACGCAGGACCCCAATGCTCCCCCGCCATCGGTCGAGGCCATATTGCATGCGCTGATCCCGCATCGTTTTGTCGATCACACCCATGCCGATGCGATCGTTGCCATTACTAATACTATGGGCACCAATACCGCAACGGGCGAGGCGCGCATCCGCGAAATATACGGCGACGAGGTGGTCGTGCTGCCCTATGTGATGCCCGGTTTCGATCTCGCAAAACTGTGCGCCGAGGTGTTCCCCAAGCAAGCTAACGCGCGCACCATAGGCATGGTGCTGATGAACCACGGCATCTTCAGTTTCGGCGACACTGCAAAGCAATCCTACGACAGGATGATAGAGCTGGTGGGTCGCGCCGAGGCGTATCTGGAACAGCATGCGCCGTTGACGCCGCTGGCCGATAACAAGACGGATGCCGACTGGCTGGCGCTGGCTGAACTCAGAAAGAAAGTTTCCGCCGCAGCCGGTTTTCCGATGCTGCTGCACACCTGTTCGAATGCGGCGGCGCTGGCCTTCGCGCGCCATCCGGATGTCGCGGCTATCGCGCAGCGCGGCCCGGCCACGCCGGATCATGTGATACGCACCAAGCGCGTGCCGATGCCGGGGCGCGATGTCGGAGCCTACACCTATGCGTACCGCGCCTACTTTGAAACGCATTCCAGGTCGGCCAAGACTCCCTTGACGATGCTGGACCCGGCACCGCGCGTGATTCTCGATGCCGAGCTAGGGCTGGTCACGGCGGGGCGTTCGGCGCGCGACACCACGATCGCGGCGGACATCTACCTGCACACGATGGACATCATCCTGCGCAGCGAGGCGCTGGGCGGATATCAGGCGTTGCGCGAGAGCGATCTGTTCGACATGGAATACTGGGAGCTCGAACAGGCCAAGCTGAAGAAGGCCGGTGCGCCGAAAGCCTATGCGGGCGAGATCGCGATGGTGACCGGAGCGGCATCCGGCATAGGCAAGGCCTGCGTGCAGTCGTTCCTGAATCGCGGCGCCGCAGTCGTCGCGGTGGACATCAATCCTGCGGTCGAATCCATGTACCGCAACCGCGAAGATTATCTCGGTATCACTGCCGACCTGACCTCGTTGCAGCACATCAAGCGCATCATCGAACAGACGCTGCGCCGCTACGGCGGGCTGGACATGCTGGTGCTGAATGCGGGCATCTTCCCCGGCGGCAAGAAGATCGCGGCGCTGTCAGACGAGGAGTGGCGCAAGGTGATGGCGGTGAACCTCGATTCCAATCTCGCTATCATGCGCGAGACGCATCCGCTGCTGAAGAACGCGCCGCGATACGGGCGCGTGGTGGTGAATGGCTCCAAGAATGTCCCGGCGCCAGGACCCGGCGCGGTGGCCTATTCTGCGGCCAAGGCGGCACTAACCCAGGCGGCGCGCGTTGCCGCATTGGAGTGGGGCGGCGACGGCATCCGGGTCAACGTGGTGCATCCGAATGCGGTATTCGATACCGGCATCTGGACGCAGGAGGTACTGGCGCAACGCGCCGCGCATTACGGCATGACGGTCGACGACTACAAGCGCAACAACGTGCTGCGCGAGGAAGTCACCAGCAAGGATGTGGCGGAACTGATCGCCGAGATGTGCGGCCCGCTGTTCGCGAAGATCACCGGAGCGCAACTGCCGATAGACGGCGGCAATGAGCGGGTCATCTGAATAGCCCAAGTATGGCCAAAGACCCGACCGATTACAGCACCGTCGATTTCATCGCGCCCGTTCTGAACGTGACGTGCGGACAGGTATTGATGGACAGGCAGCGGCATATCGCCATCGTTGCGAAAAAGGGCAAAACCCATGCGCATCTGGTGCAAGTGAAGTCCGGCATATTGAAGCTGACCAGATATACCGCCCGCGAACTGACAGATGAATGGTCGGATGCCGATTACCCGTTCGATCGCGCGGTGGCCAGGTTGCTGGAGTTGGGCAAGCAGCATGGGATCACCGAATCGGCACGCAATGCGCTGGAACAATTGGCTAGGGTGGGGCGTGAACCCAAACAGCACAGGTTGTTCGGATAACCTTGCGAGCAGTACATCAACAGCCAATTAATGTTTCAATAGGTCATCGGCATGGGTATCTGGAATTTTTATTTTATCGCGAAGTTATTTCTGTACTTCGGGCACTACGCCGGTTTTCATGTATGGCTGAACCTGGCGTTCGCAATATCGCTGGTCGTGCCGATTCCGGAGCGCTATGCGCGCTACAAATTGGCCAGGCAGTTGATTGCCATTCCAGCCGGCATCGCGTTGTTCTACTACGACACCTGGTTGCCGCCGATTACGCGGGTGTTCGCGCAAGCCGGACAGTTGGAGGGTTTCAGCCTGACCTATCTGGCAGAATTGGCGGGCCGTTTCTTCAATCCGCTGGTGATCGCCGCTCTGCTGTTGCTCTACGCGATATATTTTCTGGCCAGCAAAAGATTGCGCATGTCTTCCTTTGTGTTTCTTGCGATGCTGGCGCCGCTGCTGCCGGTTACCACACAGCGCCCGGATACGGGCTTGCCTGTTGTCGGGCTTGCCGCCGAGGATAAAACGGACAACAAGCCCGCATCAGCGGTGCCGGATATCGGCTCTGCGCCATTGCTCAAAGCGGACGACGAGGTTTCCGGCGATCCGCAGAACTTCGGGCTGACCGCCAGGCTGAATTCGTTTTACCGCAAGGAAGCGGCGCGTAGCGTGGCTTTTGCGCGATCACCGTCTGCGGATGCGCCTTTCGATATCATCTTCCTGCAAATATGTTCGCTGTCATGGGATGACCTGAACTTTACCGGGGAACAGGAAAATCCCTTATTCAAACGCTTCAACATTGTTTTCAGCAATTTCAATTCGGCGAGCTCATACAGCGGACCGGCGGTGATCCGGCTGCTGCGCGGCAGTTGCGGACAGCCCAGGCATAGCGGGCTGTATGATCCGGCTGCTGCGCAATGCCAGACGTTTAACGATTTGCAGAAGGCAGGTTTCGATCCGCAGCTGGCGATGAATCACGACGGGCATTATGGCGGCTTCCTGGCCGACGTGCGCGAGCGCGGCGGGCTGCAGGCCACGCCGTTCGATGTCAGCGGCCTGCCCGCTTATCTGAAAAGCTTCGACGGTACACCTGTTTACGACGATTATGAGGTGCTGGCGAAATGGTGGAAGAGCCGTTTGGACATGCCTGCGCAACGCGTCGCCTTGTTTTACAACACTGTCAGTCTGCATGACGGCAACCGTTACTCGGGTGATCGTTCCGCCAACAGCATGGAGATTTATCATCCGCGCCAGACCCGGTTGCTGGCAGACCTGGATCGGTTTTTCAGCGAATTGCAGGCATCGGGACGGCGCGCCGTCGTGGTGTTTGTCGCGGAACACGGCGCATCGGTACGCGGCGACAAGATGCAGATCGCCGGTTTGCGCGAGATACCCAGCCCGCGCATCAGCCTCGTGCCTGCCGGCATCAAGCTGATCGGTTTTCCGGAAAATCCGGCGCCATTGCTGGTCAGTAAGCCGACCAGCTATCTGGCGATCTCGCAATTGTTGGCCAATTTCATACGCACCAGCCCTTTCGGCAAGAACAGTCCCAGGCTGGAGGAATATCTGGGTAATCTGCCGACCACCGAATTTGTTGCGGAAAATGAAAGCATCGTCGTGATGCGTAGCAACCGGCGCTATTTCATCCATGACAAGGATGAAGAATGGGTGGAGTACGAGGCCGACTGATTTTCAAACCCAATTCAATCAATCCGCAGATTACGCAGATTTACACAGATTATATTCAGTATCTAATCGCGATTAACCTGAAAAACTTAGTGAGCCACAGAGAACACAGAGATCACCGAGATAAAGCAGACGGTTGTACCAAGAGATTGACGCACCTTTGGGGTGAGCATATAGAAGCGCGTGGAATCGCCGCTCTCTCTGTGTACTCTGTGATCTCTGATAAAACTACTAGCCATTCCACTAGGCCGCCAAAATACGGCAGCCAAGTAGCTGGTTATGTGGCTTGAATTACGGTTTTTAGGTTCAAAGATTTAGTAACGCGAATACGCCTTGACCGGTTCTGGCGGGTAGGGCACGGCTCCATTGTGCGCGTCGAATCTATAGCGCAGGTAGAGGATCGCGAAGTTCGGCGTGTAGTAGGCGGAGCGATCTATCTGCAAGCGTCCGCCGACAAAAAGTTGCGGGGTGTAGCGGTACTCCAGCGCGCCGCCGAATGAATAGCCCGTGCCGTGGCCATCCCCGCCGGTGTAGACCGGCACCATAGTCGCGGAATTGGCGATGCCCTGGGCTTGCAATGCGGCATCGGTCGGATAGAACGGCATGTCCTTTTCATAGCTGACCGATATCGACGCCGAGCCTTGCAGCAAATAAGACCAGCGTTCCTGGCGTCCGGTCCAGCGGAAGGGCAGGGCGAGCGAGTAATATTTCTGCGGGCTGTAGTAGCCGCCGTGCCCGAAGGTGTAATAGCGCAGGTTTTCGCGATAGTGCCAGTCGGTGATAGCGACACCGCCAGTCAGGCGCATGTTCTCTTCGCGGATGAAACTCCAGTCGAACCCGGTGCGCAGCGCGGACTCGGTATTGCCCAGCACATTCCTGCCGGTCAGCCAGTGATAGCCCAAATCGACGAAACCGTTAAGGCGGCCATAATCCCGGCTGACATGCAGGCTGGCGCCGCTGCTGCGCACGCCGCCCCACACTTCGTCCGTCACCGGATCATGCACGCCCGCATAGGAAAGCAGGCTGCTGGTTACCGGGCGGCGCGATACGTCGAACGACATGCCGGAAGTCTCGGTGTAGTGCGAACATTTGATCCCACCCAGCACATCGGTGACCGCAAAGCCCAGCGGCGTGCTGCCGATGTCCGCGCGTATATCGCCGGCCTGGTAGCCGACCGCCAGGGCCGTACCGCGCGCCGCCTGTATGGGGGCATCGGCCAGCCCGCCCGGTGCGAGCGCCAGCACCTTGCCGTATTGGCGGAGGTTGTACAGGTCGGCGAGTTGCAGCACGCCGGCCTCGGCGCTGACCGGGTCTATTTGGACAAATGCCTGTCCGCCCGCATAGTCTATGGGCACGCGCATTTCTATCGGGATTTCTCTGGACGTCAAATTGGAAATGCCGGGCGTGCCATCGGTCTTGCTCAGATAATCGACCCCGGCAGTCACATAGCCGCTGGCGCGGCGGCGTTCCATACTCGCGATTTCGTCGGCGGCGTTGGCCCGTTTGAAATCGTCCAGCGCCTCGGCATAACGCCGGTCTGCCTGGGCGATGCGCCCGGCCTGAACCAGCACGCGGGGATTGTCCGGTGCAATCTTTTGGGAGGATTTGAGGATAGTTCGCGCGGCGGCAATGTTTCCGATCCCGGTATACCAGTCTGCAATCGCCATGCGTTTATCGAAATCGTCGGCTGGGGTGTTCGCCAGCATGGTGGCCATTTCGCGCTGCGCGCCGGTCTGGTCACCGGCGTCGCTCATCGCCCTGGCCAGCGCCAGTCTCGCGTTGAAGTACCCCGGCTCGCGTTCGAGGATGTGCTTATAGGTGTCGCGCGCCTGTTGCGGTTCATGCGAGGCGACCTGCACGCGGGCCAGTGCCATCAACAGGTCGGTATTTTCCGGATCGCGCAGCAGCGCGGAGTTGAGGGCTGCGCGGGCTGCGGCATGATCGCCGGCATGGCGCAGTTGGTCGGCGCGGTGTGCGGCCAGCGATGACTGCAGGTAACGTAGCTCCTTGCGGTTGTTGTCCGAGAGTTCGGGCGAGGAATCCAGTTGGTCCAGCAACGGAGCAAGTTCATCGTTGCGTTCTGCGCGGTTCAGCAGCGCGGCATAGTACAGGCGCAATTCGGCAGATGGGGAGGGTTGCACAAGCAGGCTGCGCAGCAGTTCCAGGCCACGGGAGGCTTCATTGATATCCAGATAGGCGTTGGCGACCAGGCTTGCGAATTCCGCATCATCGCCCGCAGCTGTTGCGGCATGGTCCAGATGCGCCAGGGCGTCGCCGCGCCGGTTCTGCTGCGCCAGCGCGATGGCCTGCTGGGTCCGGGATTTAATGGCCAGCTTGTTTTGCAGGCGCGATATTGAAGGCGTGCGCGCCGTTGCGGGTATTTTTTCCAGCAGGCGCAACGCAGCATCGGTCTCATCCAGCAATCCCAGATACAGCGCGCAGGCATACAGCATGTCGGCGTCATCTGGCGCGACCGACAGGCCTGCTTCGATCAAGGCGCGGCCCTGTTTTTTGTCGCCCTGCTTGTGGTATAACCTGGACAGGTCGAAGCGCACCCATGGATTTTTCGGCGCAAGCTGCAATGCATGCTGCAGCGTAGCCATGGCCTGTTCGGGGTGCCCCTCTTTCAGCTGAGCGTCCGCCTGATCCCTGAGCAGCCATGGCTGGCGTTCTGCGTCTGCGCGTTGCGCATCAGCAAGCGCTTCGCGCACGCCGGTATTGTCCGCATCCACGGCCAGATAGTCGCGGTACAGCCCGATGTGATCGGGGCTGTGCTCAAGCGCAAGCAGCGCGCTACGCCAGGCATCCTGAGCCTGTTTGCGTTCGGCGCCCGGCTGGCTGGCAGTGGACAGGCTGGTCAGCGTCTGGATGGCGGCGCGGCGGGTTGCCGGGCGGGTGGACAGATGCAGCGCCAGAGCCAGCCGGTAGCGCATATCTGAGGATGTCGCAGCCAGTTTTTCCAGGCCGTTTTTGGCCTCGTCCCATCCTGCCGGCGTATTGCCGATAATGCGGTAATACTCCAGCGCGAGATCGCCTGCCGGCGGCTGATCGGGATAGAGAGCACGCATTCCGGCGGCAGCTTCCTCATGCTTCCCGGCCCTGGCAAGCAGGCGTATCAAGGCAAGTTGCTTGGCCTTTTGTTTGTCGTTGCCTGCGGCCTTGATTTTGGCCGCGCCTTGATTGGCAGTCCCGGCGGGTGCGGCTATGGCCGCATTGGCAGTGCACAAACATGCCAAGGCGGCCAGGATCAGGGAGGATGGACGGTCAAGAGTCACTATCATTTTTCAGTATCGTTTTTTATTTCAGTTTATGACTTTTCGCCTGTTCCCTGGCGTTGCCTGCGGTAGCGGCCCAACAGCCTGTATCCCAGCCAGCCTAATACGGTGATGGTCAGCGCTATCACTCCATACAGCACGTAGGCGTTGGAGTACAGGATGGAGTCGATGAATGAAACCTTGCCTTTATCCCCGGTAGAATATTTTTTTCCGACCGACAGAGAAGTCAGGTCGTAGTTGGGCACATCGAGTTTGATCAATGCGATATCTCCGCTGATGCGCGCCTGGACGCCGGAATTCAGCAACGCATCTCCCAGCGCCAGCAGATCATTGTCGGTCTGCGCCGTTGCCAGCACCACCGAACGGCCTTTGCTGCGTGCAGACTCGAATTCCATTAGCAGTCCGCTGCCTATTCCCAGTCCGCTTTTCTGCTTGCTCAGGGATATCGAGGATTCGCTATCCCAGCTGCGTTTGACCGGATAGGGGATGGTGGCGACGCCATTCACCTGCATCGGTGCCTGATCCATCATGGCCTGGGGTATAGCCGAGGTCTTGCCGACCACCAGCATTTCTCCCTTCCAGTCTACGGGCTCGGTGAAAGTGACTTGCGTGCCGAACAGCGGGAAGCCGTTCTTCTGGGAGATCATGCCGATCAGGTTGAATGCGGTGTCGATCGAAGCGTTGTCCGGCTGCGGCAAATAAACCAGCGTCTCAAAACCATCCGGCCAGCGCGTGAACGGGAAGCCGTTGAGCGAGAACAGTTCGAGCTTGGGCATTTCGACCAGATGCGGCATAGGCGGGAAATACAGCGTCGAGTTTTCGTGGATGGTCACGAACGGCGCGTCGGAATTGATCGAATCGCACAACTGGCGATGGGTGCTGAGATAGGATTGAAAGGCGATGGTGTTGACGCCGGGCTTGAACAGATAGGTGGGCAGGTCCAACTGGTAGCCGTCGATGTAATTGCCGTCGACGCGGTCGAGGTGGATGTCGCGCACCCGTTTGTCGTTTACCGAAAGACCGAGCGTGGAGTCGGTGCGCATGCCTGAGCTGTAGGCAAAATTCAGCACGAGCTTTGCGTACTGGTTTTGTTTGATCAGGAAATCCGGCGGCAGCCGGAAGGATAGTTCGGAGCGGGTTCCCTCATTTCCTTCTCTGCTTGCCTTGCCGTTGAAACCATACAGCGAAGAGGTCGACATGCCCAGCGATTTGAAGTTGTAGGCCTTGTCCGAAGTCAGCACCATTTTTCCGCCATACATCGAGATGTCCGGCATGCTGAATTCGTAGGCGCGCAACTCATCCGTGCCGGGATAGGGCAATGACATGTTGGCGAATGTTTCGGCGGCGATCTTGAGGGGTTTCTGATCATCGCCGGCAATGACGATCAACGCATGCAGGTTATCAACGGTTTGGCCGCCGCCAGGCAGATGGAACAGCTTGATCAGTCCGCCATCTGCCTGCGCGACATTGATGCCGTATTGGGCAAGTGTTGCTGCGGCAAATTTTGTAGTGCCGACCAGCACGTTATCCATGCCGGGTTTGATGTCGGTCGAATGGGAAAACTTCACATTGCGGTAGTCGAAATGGCTGGCGATACCCGAGGCAACGACTCCGGCCATCGTCACCGATTCCGGGCTGGTGCTGTCCATGACCAGGTTGACTGCGGCTTCCGGGAACTGTTTGGGGTCGAAAATCCAACCGGTCGTCTTGCCCAGCTGCAGCGGCAGCGGTTTCAGGTCGTAATCGATTTCCAGAAAAGAGTCTTTAACGCTGACGCTGGTCCACAAGTTTGGGGAGCAGGGTTCTTCGCACTGGTTGGTCAGGTAGTGTTGGGCGACCTGGAATGCGATGGTGTTGTAACCGGGTTCCAGGTGCGTTACCGGGATCGCAACGTCGGTCGTGACGGTGGGCGCTTCCGGGTTCAGTTTCATTTGTGTGATGTGTTCGCCATTGAACTTGATCGCCATCTGCGAAATGTTGCTCACCACGGTGTTCGATACCGTGTAATGCAGGCTGAGGACGATCTTGTGCACATTCCATCGTTCGGGGATGGGGAAAGACAAGCTCTGGCTGCCGCTCATGCAGCGCATCTCCAGCGCGGGAGATGCGGTAAATTTTTCCAGCGGCAGTTTGAGGGTGCCGGCATGTGCCGTCGGATTGAATACAAACATCGCTAACACCAGCACGAAAATTTTGATCATGATTTTCTTTCTTTGGAAATGGCAGCACGGTATTTCGGGTTCAGGAACAGGAAGGCGAGAACCCGAGCAAAAATTTTCAGCGCGCGAACGAGCCGGTCGGAAATCAGCGCCATGATTTTGATCGCGGCGTTTTTTCCCTGCGCGGCCAGGCCGCTTTCAGGCATCAATAGGTAATGCAACATTTGCAGGCTGTCTCCATAC
The DNA here is from genome assembly GCA_016195965.1 of Nitrosomonadales bacterium. Classification (GTDB taxonomy): domain Bacteria; phylum Pseudomonadota; class Gammaproteobacteria; order Burkholderiales; family Gallionellaceae; genus Gallionella. The sequence goes on from JACPYR010000025.1 coordinate 25,462, forward strand.
ACGAATTTGACGATCCTGGGATAGGAGAACACATCCATGATGAACGATGCGCCGCACAGCGATTTTGTCCCTTGCCGGACCGTGCGCAGTATATAGCATTCGAATTGGCTATCCTTGCCGTCACGGTCGCGGATTTTTATCATCACCCGTTCCCGCTTTTTCAATTCAAACGGCAATTCGACCATGACGCCGATGCCGTTGAGTGAAATGTCCGCCAACTCTCCCAGCAGGGTCGCATGCAGGCGGGGAAAGTAAATGCTGGCCGATCCACTGGTGTTGATGCGCTGGAGTTTGCGGATTTTTTGTTGATCCAGCATGCCGACCAATGATATCAGCGCCGAGTAGAGGTGGTACACGCACCAACTGGAGATCGCCAGCGAGGTGTCGCGCAGGACGGGCGTGGTTGTCCATTTGACGAGCTGCGTCCAGGTCTGGATCAGCGCATGCCTGGCCAGCGGGATCAGGCTGCCCATGAAACCTGCGCTGCCCGCCTTCATGAAATGCCACAGCATCTGGACAGTGCCTTTGGACGCTGATTTCTGATCCCAATTGTCTTGCCAGCGTTGGCTGTCACCGAAAACATAGCTGACTACTTCGGCATAGACGTTCCGGTCGGTGACGAATTCGCTGCCGCAGAAATATTTCCCGTTGCGGTTGGCGGTGCGCTGGATGGAGTTCTCGAAACGGTATTCACGGCCATAGCGGTCCTTGACATGCAGCACGACCTGTTCTTTATCCTCGGGCGGAAAAGGCAGCTGCATTTCAAAACCGATACCGGTTACCGAGACGTCGCACACCGTGCCGGAACAGGTGGCGCCGATGCGCGGGAAAAATGCGCTGACCGAGCCGCTGGCGCCGATGCGATAAAATTTACGCACTTGTTTGCGTTCCCAGAATGCGCCCAGCGTCAATAGGGCCAAGTATAAGTTGTATACGCTCCACACGCCAGTCACGATGATCACATCGCGCAACAGAGGCTCGGCAAACCACTTGAAGGACGCCAGCACCAGCGCCAGCAGATTGATCGCGATGACCAGAAAGAACGGCGCCGCCATCGGGCTGAGATAATCCTTGTCGTTCGTCGATCCTTTTGGGGTGACCTTGAACGACGGTTTCCAGGGATTCAGGAATACCGAAATCACCGCCGGAATCAGGAACAGGGACTGGACGCTTTCGTAGATTTCGGAGAAGAACGGTTGTCGTGTGCCGGCATAGAAAAAATCCATCATCACGTAGATGCTCAGCACGTAGGGCAGCGTAAAGGAGAGGATCTGCATCGACGAGGCATGGTAGATATTCAAGCCCAGGATTAAGTAGGATGCCGGGGCGATGAAATAGATAAAGCGCGGGAAGCCGAACAGCCAGAAAAAGCTGGAATTGAAATAGGCGATTTTTTGCGGGATAGACAGGCCTTTGGTCTTCAGCGGGTTGTTGAGCATCAGCATCTGCACCATGCCTTGCGCCCAGCGCGAACGCTGGATCACATAATCGTCGTAGGATTCGGGCGACAGCCCGCACACCATGGGTCTGTTGATATAAACGCTGTTATAGCCGAGGCTGTGCAAATGGAAGGCTGTCTCGGCATCTTCGGTGATCGTGGTGCCGCGTATGCCGCCGGCTTCCATCAGGTATTTGCGCCTCAATAAAGCGGCGGAGCCGCAAAAAAAACTCGCATTCCAGAAGTTCAGCGCGGGATGTATCCTGCGATAAAACATGTCGTTTTCGCCGGAAGGATTGGCGGTGCCGCCCAGACTTTTTTCCACCGGTGTGGGGTTGATGAAGAAATGCGGGGTCTGCACCAGGAACAATTTCGGGTCGGCAATAAAATGCCCGACGGTGTTCTGCAGGAAGTCCTTGGTTGGGACATGGTCGCAATCGAGCACCAACAGCAGGTCACCGTCGGTATATTGCAGCGCATGGTTGATGTTTCCGGCCTTGGCATGCTGGTTGGTTTCTCTGGTGATATAGCCGATGCCGAGTTCGGCTGCCATTTGCCTCATCCGGTAATGGCGCGCCCAAGCCGATATGCCGCTCTCGGGATGGCTGCGTTTTGCCTGGCTGCCGCCATCGTCAATGATATAGATGCGCAGCTTTTCCCTGGGGTAGTCGATCTGGGTCGCGGCCGTCGCGGTAATGCGGACGATATCGTCGGATTCGTTATAGGTCGGGATGAATATATCCACGGTCGGCAATTTGTCTGCGTCTGCGGGCAGCGGGATGTGGGGGCTTTCCATAGGCCAGACATTGACGAACATCCCCAACAGATAAATGACCAAGCCGTAAACTTCGGCCAAATACAGTATCGACATGCCGATAAAATCCATCGGCCCGGTATACAGCAGCGTATCAAAGGTGCGCCACTGGAGGTAGCGTAGCGCCAGAAATGCCGCCAGGATCAGCAGAATCAAACGCAAGGGTGGTTGTCTGGATTTCTTGAACTTGTACATCAGGAAAATGACGGCAAAACAGCCCCAGCCGAAATATATCTGCTTGGTGTTGTCGAGATAGGCGTAGGTGAACTCGAGCAAGTAAAGAAAAGCGCCGACCAATAAAAGGCTGACGGTGGTCATCTGCCATGATGGGCCGCTAGTCCTGATAGCCGACATCAAATGTTTAAGGTCCATTTTGCGAAGGCGGCTATTCACGTTGTATACCCGATGTCTTGGCCGGAATCACGGAATCGTGTATCGAGCGTTTGTCCTCTTCGGGCTGCGCCGGACTAAAAAATTTCGCCGCCAGGGTCAATATCAACACCAGGCCTATCAGTGCGGCGAAGCTCCCCATGGGTTTGAAGCCAAAGGTCTTGAGTGGAACAGTCGCCTCTTGCTGCGGCACCTTGGTCACGCCCTTTTGCTCAAGCTCGATTTCCCGGGGATTCCAGAAAGCCTTGTACGCGTTACAGGGCTCCGGCTTGCCCTGGAGTGTCAATTGCTTTTCGAACCGGCAGTTGATTTCTGTTTGGTCGGCCAGGGATTTGTGCGTAGCCTCCGACATCAGGATGCTGCCGCTATGGCAAACGGATTTCAGCTTGTATGCGAAGTTGAGTTCAGCGCCGTCAATATAGCTTGCTTGAACCCTGCACGGGCCAGAGTGCAGGCCGATGCGCATCAAAACCGGGAAGCTGAATTTCTTCGCCATGTTGAGCGCATCCATCGCTTGCTGAATATGCGCTGCGGCGCGCACCGCGTCGAGTGCGTTTGCAAAATAGGACAGGCTGCCATCGCCGCTGACCAGCATCAGAACGCCATGATTTGCCGCGATGACCGGCAGGAGCAGGTCGCGTTGCGATTCGACCAGCATGCGGCTGACGGTGACCCCCTCATTTTCTGCGATTGCCGCTGAGTCCTTCAGGTCGGTGCACATGACCGTCACGAATTTTTCTCCGACCAGCGGGCCAGGCGTTTCTCGTTCGTCCAGGTATTGTTCCAGAATGTTCCGCATCCGCGTTACCAGAGTGCGTGAAAGTTGCGGCGGGTTGTTGGGCGGACAGAAACATCGTCTGCGCGGATAGTGGGCGCCAGATGGGGAGCTGCGAGGGCGGTACGCGTCGTGCCGCCAGCCAACAGGTGGGCAATTTCACGACGGTGCGGCGCTTGCAATTTCTCCATGAGCCCCTTTAATTCGATGTAACCTCGATTTTATGCCCGAGGCAGACAGCGCACATGATAACAATAATACGGAAAATGTTATATTACCCCGAAAGAAGCCGGGATGGTGATGCTTGACGCGGGTGCGCGGATGAAGGTCAGCCCTGCGCAGATCTGGAAAATACAAAAGCGAAGGGATTGTCCTGATGTTGCCGCTATGGTTTAGACGTGTAGTAGTGACGGTTGCACTGCTGTGGTTTGCCCAGGGGGCAGTGGCCGGAGAACCGGAGTGGGCGAACTTCAAGCTGCGCTTCATGGAAGCCGATGGGCGCGTGGTTGATCATTTGCAGGGCGATATCAGTCATTCAGAAGGGCAGGGTTTTGCGATGTTGCTCGCGGTGCACTATGGCGACCGCGATGCATTTGACCATCTCTGGCAATGGACGCAACAGCACCTGCAGGTGCGCGAGGACAACCTGCTGGCATGGCGTTGGCACCCGGATAACGGTATTACCGATAAAAACAATGCCAGCGACGGAGACTTGCTGGTCGCATGGTCACTGCTGCGAGCCGATGAGAGATGGCATGTTCCGGCATATATGGCAGCCAGCCAGAAGATCGCGCTGGACATACGCGAAAAGCTGTTCAGGAAAACTGCGCAGGGTTTGGTTTTGTTGCCGGGTATCGAGGGATTCGAAAAACCGGAAGGCATCACGATCAATCTTTCCTATTGGGTGTTTCCCGCGTTGCGTGAGATCGGTCGCGCCGACCCTGCTCCGGAATGGGAGGAGCTGACAAAAACGGGGCTGGCGATACTGCAATACGCCAGGTTCGGAAGATGGGGGCTGCCGCCGGACTGGTTGCAGCTGGGCGTAAAAGTTAAACCCGGGTCTCCCGAGCGATTTTCCTACGATGCCGTGCGTATTCCGCTTTACCTGCTGTGGGGGCGTCAGGAATCGGAGGCCTTGCTCAAACCCTACCGTGATTATTGGGGGTACTTCGGCGCAGGCCGATATATGCCGGCCTGGACCAACTTCAATGATGACAGTGTGGATTCCTACGAGGCTTCGGCAGGTATTCGTGCCGTTGCGCGATGGGTGACCGGTTTCCCCTATGCCGCGTCATCCGGTGCGAGCCATGCTGACGAGCAGCAGGGCTACTACTCAACCATACTTATTTTGCTGAGTAAGATGGCGATTGCAGAGCGGGGGCGGCCCGTAGCGAATAATTGAAACGGTGATCCGGGGCTATGCCGCCAACAAGGACGGGACTACGCTTGACATATTTTCGTGCGGAATGATCACGGATAGATCTTTCACTTCGGGCTGTATGATGCATTCCGATATCGGGTAGAGGTAGATCGGCCCGGCAGAGTTTTCCAAACATTCACCCTCGCTGATTTGTGCACGCATGCCGATACGCCCCATGCGTGTAAAAATAAGTCCCCGCACATCCATGTCGGTGGACAAAGGCTGGAAGGTGACCAGTTGTCTGGGTACTGCACCGTCGGAGGTGAGCGGGATCATGCCCAACCGCAAAGGTTGGGACCGGTTGTTGCCGCCATCGTCCTGGAGCAGCGTGCAGGTTGCCCAACGTTCGTCCGGTTGGGTGTTGAAGAAACGGCTGATCCTGGTCAGCCATTGCAAGGGCGTCGCGCTGCTTTCGTTGAGGTTCAGCAATTTCCATTGCAGGTCGGTTCCATAGAGGAATAGTTCGAGGGCATCGCGGGTTTCGATCTGATTCCATATGAAGCGGCATCCCACGGCTTTTATGAATGTCTGGTCTTCGACCTGGCCGGTGATTTCGGACATGATCTGAGCTTCGAACGGCAATGGGCCCGAGGGCAGGTAAATTTCGCCGCGCAACAATCGGTTCTTCCTGACGGTATAAGGCAGGGGGGCATAAACGCGGCATCCGCTCATCGCGATATTGTCTATCGTGCCGTGCACTCTGCTGTTTCCTTCCCTGATGATGACAGGCAACGGGATGGGGAATCGATATTCCTCGCGCAGGAATATCTGGGTCTTGCGGGTGAAGTTCAGCAGCAGCAGGGCCAGTGCACAATTGACCGCGGCCCATAGAATATTAAAGTAGACCGCGTCTTGCGGCAGGTAGTGGGTTTCCATGGACAAGATGAGCCCAAACGGGATCGCACCGGTGTTCAGCAAGAGTATGGACAGCTGGGGAAGGAACATCTGAGTGGCGTTCGATGATCGATCGCGCACTTTCGAGGTCACGTTAAAACGAATTTTGCCGAAGAACAGACCCAATGTAGACCAGGCAAAGGCGGCGAAGCGGGCAAAGTTGTATTGCTCAATATACAGGGTTCCGCCGTAACCCCGGCCAACTTCTTCGAATGCGATAAAACTGAGCGCGTAATAAGGGACGAAGTGAATCAGGAAATCGACAGCTTCCACATTGATGGGCATGATGCCCGCAAGCAGCACGACGGCTGGCGAGATGTAGAAGATGCCTTTTTGCCAGCCATCGAAATACGTCATCATCGACGCCAGATAGTTGAGCTTCTGGGCTAACGTCAGCCGGGTTTCGAATATCAGCTTTTCTTTTTTGAACACCTGCATCGCGCCCTGTCCCCAGCGCACGCGCTGTTTGAGAAATGGCGCAACGTTGGCTGGCGCGATACCGTATGCCAGCGATTCGGCGTGGTATATGGATTTGAAGCCAGCCTTGTGAAGTTTGATCGAGGTGTGCAGGTCTTCGGTGACGGTTTCGGTAGCGAAGCCGCCTATCCTATCCAGGGAGCTTCTCCGGATGACCGCGCAGCTACCGCAGAAGAAGGCCGCATTCCAATAGTCTTTGCCGCGCTGGATCACCTTGAAGAACAGCGCTTGTTCGGTCCATAACTGCTTGTTTTTTTCCTGCAAGCGATGCTGGTAAGAGTCCAGGTTGAAAAAGTCATGGGGTGTTTGCACGAATGCGACTGACGTGTCCTTGAAGTACCCCAGGGTTTGAGTGAGGAAGTTTTTTTGCGGCGCATGATCGGCGTCAAACAGGGCAATGAAATCGCCTTTGCTATGGATCATGGCATTGTTGAGGTTGCCCGCCTTGGCATTGGCATTGTCGAGACGTGCCAGGTAACGAACCCCAAGGCGATCGGCAAGCGCTTTCATCTTGTGGCGATTGCCATCGTCGATCAGCCAGGTTTCATGGGGGTAATCCATGTGCTTGGCGGCCAGCAGCGTTTTGCGCACCAGATCGACCGGCTCGTTGAAAGTGGATACGAAGACATCGACAGTCACCCCCTCGGGGCAAGGGAGCGGTTCGCGTATCGTTAGCCGCCAGGTCATCATCAGGTGCAACAGCGCGGCGATAAAGCCGTAGATTTCGGCGCCGTACACGATAGCCGAGAAGATCGGGGAGGCGGGCGCCATCGTCGGGATGCGCCAATGCAAATACCATATTCCTACGATGACGAACGCGAGGGCAACCGACGAACGATAGATTCCCCAAGACTCGTATTTCACAGCTTCCCTTTTGACCTTTTGCATTTTCTGACCGTTTTTCTCTTTGTACCCGATACTAGGGGGGGAATTTCAGCTTGTCATGAAAGTTGCCGACTATTATTTATAGGAAATACCTATTGCTAAAATAGACGCAAATGCAGGAGGTTTGTCCTATGCGCGTGTCTGGAATAGCCAAGCTGTCGCGGACAAGCCCGCCGCTAGTTTTCTGGGCTTGTGGATGAGGAATTTAGCTAAATTGTCGATTTTATAGCAGAACTTGAGTTGCAGATATGATGAAGTCAGAGAGGGAGATAGATGAGGGTATTAAAAATACTCGATTTCCGCTGGACAAGAGTCCATATGCTCCTCCCAGAATAAAATCATCTGGTTGGTATTGGCGACTCGGTATTCGCATTTCCACTTGATATGCCCCATCACCTTTTCAACCTTTTCCTTGTTGCCAGTCCAAACGGCAGTCCCTGCAAAGGCAGAACTGGCGGCGAATAAACATAAAACTGCCAAAAGAAATTTTTTCATTTGAACTCCCGGTCTAGTGTGGGCCTAGCTTGGCCAAGCTTCCTGGCACAAGGTCATAACTTACGATGGATTTGAGCTTCAGTCAATGCTCCCAATTGAACCTGATAATCATGCGCGGCTGAGGTTAAGTGCGTATCCCAGGCTCTCGCCAGGGCGCATTCGGCAATACACCCTGACGATAGGGGCGGAATTCAATAATATATTTTCGCGCCTAAGCCGAACAGGCTGGTGGAATAAACCGGTACCTGCCTGGTCGTGGTGGAGTCCAGTTCCACGAATAATTCGTATTGCGGGCTGATCCTGTAGCCGACCAACACGTTCGTCCCGGTACTGGTGACTTTGCTGGATGGGGCTCCCATCGCACTCACATTGACATTGGCATAGCGTACGCCGAATTCCCCCAGCAATCTTGGGGCAAGCTCGGCTTTAATGCCGGTAGCAAGCTGGTACCCGCTGGAGCTGATGGACAGCCCGGCATTGTCAGAACTGCCATTCAATATCGTTCCGGTGAAAACGAGATCGGTATTGCCCTGAACCGGGACGCGCAGCCCCAAATCCAAAGCGAGTGCCGTTCCCGATGGTTGAGCATCTATTTCATATCGCGCGCCCACATAGGTGTATTCGGCCAAGCCCTTGGTAATCCCGAATTGATACGCCGTCATATTAGGATAGCCACTTTGGGATACCGTCCCGTAGCTGAACGAAGCCGCATCGTAATTGAGCTCGGCTAATGCCGTAATTGGAAATAATGGGAATGCAATAATGATCAGTACGGCACGAATATTTTTCATACTACCTCGCTGGTGTTTTGCGCAGACGGCACATTTTTATAACGGCCTTGATTGCCATAAGATTAAAGCGGTTGATACGAGATCAGATTACTGCTCTTTGGTGTCCTCGACAGGAATCGAACCTGTAATTGACCCTTAGGAGGGGCCGGTTATATCCATTTAACTACGAGGACAGCGGCGCGCATTCTAACGGAAATACCCAGCAATCAAAACTTTCACGCGGTATCATGCGCGCCTCGGTGTGTTCTGGTTCAAGGAAAACAGCATGAAATGGTTAGCAGTTGTTGCGGCGCTGGTGGTATTCGCCGCGTTGTTTGTGGCGCGCGCGGCGCGCGCCGGGGAGTTGCCTGAGGTGGGCAAGCCCGCGCCGGATTTTAACCTGCCCGACCAGAATGGCAAGCAACACACCCTTCAGGAATATCGCGGCAAGTGGCTGGTGCTGTATTTCTATCCCAAGGACGACACGCCCGGTTGCACGCAGGAAGCCTGCGCGTTTCGCGATGATCTGAATCAGATCACCGAGTTGGGCGCGCAGGTGGTGGGGGTGAGCGTGGACGATAGCAGCAGCCATGCGGAATTCGCCAAGAAATATCACCTGCCGTTTCCGCTGCTGGCGGACAAATCGACAGAGACGGCGGAACGTTACGGCGCGTTGATGAATTTAGTGTTTATGAAAGTCGCGCGGCGCTACACTTTTTTGATCGACCCGCAAGGCAATATCGGCAAGGTTTATCTGAGTGTGGAGACTTCAAGGCACTCGAAACAGATCATTGAGGATTTGCAAAAGTTGATTGCGCGGGGCAAAGCGTAATCCATCCGGGAAACATCCGATCGTTTTTCAATTTTTTAGAAAATTAATCTATGCCGTTTATCACTCTGGACAAGGCGAGCCTCGCCTTCGGTCATGTCGCATTATTGGATCACGCCGACTTTCAACTCGATGAAGGCGAGCGCGTCGGCCTGATCGGACGCAATGGCGGCGGCAAGTCGAGCATGATGCGCGTGCTCGCCGGGCAGGCCACGCTCGATGACGGGCTGGTGTGGCGCGCGCCCACCGCGCGCATCTGCTATGTCAGCCAGGAGCCGGTGCTGGATGCCGACGACACGGTGTTCGATGCGGTGGCGAAAGGGCTGGGCAAGCTGCAGAAGTTGCTGCACGACTATCATCATGTCTCCCATCAACTCTCCGAGCCGGACGCGGATTACGACAAGCTGCTGGAAGAGATGCAGCACTTGCAAACTCAATTGGAATCTCAAGACGGCTGGAAGGTAGAGGCGCGCATCGAGACCGCGATCGCCAAACTGGATCTGGACCCGGACAAGCGCGTAGGCGACATGTCCGGCGGGCAGCGCAAGCGCGTAGCGCTCGCGCAGGCGCTGGTGGCCGAGCCGGATGTGCTGATCCTGGACGAGCCGACCAACCACCTGGATTTTGCCTCGATCGAATGGCTGGAAGGGTTGCTGAATAATTTTGTCGGCAGCGTGCTGTTCGTCACCCACGACCGGCGTTTTCTGGACAACGTCGCCACGCGCATCGTCGAGCTGGATCGCGGCAAGCTGGCGAGTTTCCCCGGCACTTTTTCCGCTTATCTGGCGATCAAGGAGCGCATGCTGGCTGACGAGGCGGTGGTGAACGCCAAGTTCGACAAGGTGCTGGCGCAGGAAGAAGTGTGGATACGCCAGGGCGTCAAAGCCCGCCGCGTGCGCAACGAGGGCCGCGTGCTGCGCCTGGAGCAGCTGCGCCGCGAGCGCGCCGCGCGCCGCGAAAAGGTCGGCAAGGTCGAGATGGCCGTGGAGACCGGAGAGCGTTCCGGTAAGCTGGTTGCAGAGCTGGAACATGTCAGCAAGGCGTATGGCGGGCGCACGCTGATCGACAATTTCTCCTGCCGCATCCAGCGCGGCGACAAGATCGGCCTGCTTGGGCCGAATGGTGCGGGCAAGAGCACGCTGCTCAAGATCATTCTCGGTCAGTTGGAGCCGGATAGCGGCAAGGTGAAGCTGGGCACCAAGATTTCGGTAGCCTATTTCGACCAGTTGCGCGAGCAGCTGGACGACAATGCCACGCTGGCCGACACCATTAGTCAGGGATCGGATTTCATCGAGATCGCCGGGCAGAAGAAACACGTCATCAGCTATCTCGGCGACTTCCTGTTCCCGCCTGAGCGCGCCCGTTCGCCGGTGAAGAGCTGCTCCGGCGGCGAGCGCAACCGGCTGTTGCTGGCGCGCCTGTTTACCCAGCCCGCCAACGTGCTGGTGCTCGACGAGCCGACCAACGACCTGGACATCGAGACGCTGGAGTTGCTCGAAGAGTTGCTGGCCAGCTACGACGGCACGCTGTTTCTGGTCAGCCATGACCGAGCCTTTCTCGATAACGTGGTCACGCAGGTGATCGCGTTCGAAGGCGACGGCAAGCTGATCGAATACGTCGGTGGCTATGAAGACTGGGTGCGGGTGAAAAAATACCAAGCCGCTGCCGCGTCCGCCAAGCCGGTCGTTTCAACTCCGCCGCGTGCAGCGGTGCCGGTTGAAAAACCGAAACCTGCCAGCAAGCTCAGTTTCAAGGAGCAGCGCGAACTGGATGAGTTGCCCAAGCGCATTGAGGTGCTGGAGCGCGAGCAGGTAGATATCGCCGCACATCTGGCCGATGGCACGCTGTTCCGCACCGACGCCAAACGCGCCAAACAGTTACAAGTACGCGGCGAGGAAATCGAGGCGGAAGTGCTGGAGGCGATGGCGCGTTGGGAAGAGCTGGAAGCACGGGGTGGCGGCAAGGCAGGCTAGGCAGTTCTCGGCTGTGTAACATCATGACGGCAGTTAAGTTACTGTTGCCAGTGCCGGATGCCGATGCACAAATTCCTCCAGCTGCTTGGCGGGTAAAGGTTTGCTGAAATAGTAGCCTTGTACCTCATCGCAGCCACATTCGCGCAGGAACGCAAGCTGTTCGGCAGTTTCGACGCCTTCCGCAATCGTCAGGAAACCCAGGCTACGCGACATTTGTATGATTGCTCCGACGATGGCTTTGTCATCTTCATCCGAATTGATGTCGCGCACGAAGGACTGGTCGATCTTGAGCTTGTAGACCTTGAATTTTTTGAGATAGTTGAGCGACGAGTAGCCGGTGCCGAAGTCATCAATCGATATAAGCACGCCGCGCGCGTGCAAATCATCCATGATCGCAATCGCGATTTGCGGGTTATCCATCGCCACACCCTCGGTCAGTTCCAGCTCCAGGTATTGGGGCGGCACTTGCGCCTCTGCGAGGATGTGGCTGACCGACCCTGGCAGATCGGGATGGCGGAATTGCACTGCGGACAGGTTGACCGCGACGATCATAGGCGGCAAACCATCGTCCAGCCAGGTCTTGAGTTGTTGCACGGCATTGCGCAACACCCACTCGCCGATTTTGACGATTTGCCCGCTTTTCTCGGCAATCGGGATGAATTCGCCGGGTGACACTATGCCTAACTCCGGATGTTGCCAGCGCAGCAATGCTTCGACGCCAACTATTCGGCCATCGGCGATGGCCAATAGTGGCTGATAGTGCAGGTAGAATTGGCCGTGGTCTATCGCCTGGCGTAGCGCATTTTCTATTTGCAATATGCGCAGGGTGCGAGACTGCATCTCCTGGGTGAAGAAACGGTAATTGTTGCGGCCATCCTGCTTGGCTTTGTACATGGCCGTATCGGCGTGCCTGTACAGAGTGTCAAAATCTTCGCCATCTTCGGGGTACATCGCAATGCCGATCGAGAGAGTCACGACCAGTTCGTTGTGCTCGATCCGATAGGGCTCGGCTATCGCCGCCAGCAGTTTGATTGCGACATGCGTCACCCCGCTGGCATCGCTGCCCGGCAACAATAATATGAATTCGTCCCCACCCATGCGAGATACGGTATCCATGTCGCGCACGCAGGATTGAAGGCGTTTCCCCACCTCGATTAACAATTCGTCGCCGAGAGGGTGGCCTAGCGTATCGTTGATATTTTTAAAATGATCGAGGTCGAAAAACAGCACCGCCAGCTGGGAGTGGTCGCGTTGCGCTGCGCTGATGGTCTGTTCGACGCGGTCTTTGAACAGCAATCGGTTGGGCAGGCCGGTGAGCATGTCGAAGTTAGCCAGTTGCTGGATGCGTTGTTCGGCCAGTTTGCGTTCGCTGATGTCGATCTGCGATCCGATCAGGCGGCTGGGCCTGCCATCGGCATCGTATTGTTTCTCGCCGCGAACCATCATCCAGCGGTAATGGCCGTCTTGGTGGCGCAAACGAAATTCGTTCTCATAATTTTGCTTGGGAGTAGCGATGAAACTTCGTGCCCGTTCCATGGCCGGTACGCGATCTTCTGGGTGCAGCAGCGATTCCCAGGTGGACAGTTGGTTGGGTAAGTCGTCGGGCAGATAGCCGAGTTGTGCTTTCCACTCCGGCGAGTAGTAAACATGGTCGGTGCGCAAATCCCAATTCCATAAGCCTGTATTGGAGGCCTGCAAGGACAGGGCAAGATTTTGTTGCGCCTGCTTTAACTTGTTATAGGGCTCTTCTATCGTTTCGACGACGATAGCGCGGTACACAAACAGATACGCGATCGCCTTGTAGATATGTCCCAGCACGTTGTAGCTGCCGGTCATCGTGGTATATAGCGTGAAGAAAAATTCGCTCATCGCCATGATGCATACGGCACCAAACAGCGGGGCGACAGCGAAAGGCTGCGGCTTGCGCATCTTCTGCCATAACAGCACCGCCGTGGCCAAGTTGATCGCTATGATGAGGTACTCGCAATTTTTCTTGAGCGGCGTGAGTCCCTGGCCGGGGATGAAGGTGTGCGGCAGCCAGGTTTGGTGGAACAATACCAGCCAATTAACCAGCGCCGTCACCAAGACTAATGCGCCTAGTGTCATGTAACGCATGGTCGTGGAACTGTGCAGATGCCACGAGCGAATTGCCACGATCAACAGCGAGACAGATGCCAAAAACCGTGCGGATAACCAGAAGTTGAGATGTTTTTCCGAATCATTTGGTGATACGAATTCAGGCATGCCAACATAAGATACCGTGTGCGAAAAGTCGAGCCAGCCGACCGCAAAAAACACGCAGGCAAGCAGCACGGTATTGCCGGATATGTCCCGGCTATGGGAGTTCCAGCCCACCGCGAATACCAGCATGGAGATTACGATAGAGACGGTCTCGAACAGGGTGTGCAGTGGCAGGTAATTCGGAATGCCTTTTGCATCGGGTGAGGCGGGCGTCAGCCAGGCCAGCAGCTGTATGAGCGTAAGCGCCACCAGAAACTTTGCCATGGTGCGCATGGTGTCCCGGTAATCAGGGTGCAGCCATAATAAGCCCTGCTTATCAGCCTGCTGCATATAGGATTCCTGAATGCGTGTGAGGAAGGGTTTTCGGCTATTCTACAGCAGTCCGCGCGATAGGGAACAGCTCTGTCAGTAGGGGTGTCGGGGGCAGAACTGGACGGTCATTTTCGTGTTCACAGGATTCTTTTTATTGCGGTGCTGAACAGCATCAAGGCGCAGGCCGCCAGCACGGCGATGCCCAGGATGTGTATTGCGTCGCCGGAAAAATGGAATAACTTGCTCAGCACGGGCACCACCAAAACCAATGTCAATCCTGCGCAGGCGCTCAGTATCATCCACCAAAAAGCAGGGTTGTGCCGTCGCATGATGCTGTCCCCCGATGAGTCCAACGAACGATTGGAAAATATCAGCGCAAAGTTTCCCATTACCATCACCGCGAATACCTGGGCCCGTGCTTCATTTTCAAGCGCGCCGCTGTTGAGCGACCAGGCATAGGCAGTCACGGTAACCGCCAATGCGGCGATACCCTGCAATACGCTGCCCAGCATGATCTTCCCGCCGAATAGTCTTTCAGCCGGGTCGCGTGGTGGCCGGCGCATCGCGTTGGGTTCTTCCGGCTCGGCCTCGAACAGGATGGAGCAGGCCGGATTGATGATCAACTCCAGAAACATGATGTGCGCCGGCAGCAGCAGTTCGAGCACCGGAACCTGGCACGACCGGGCTGCCAGATGGATCTGACTCCAGTAACGAGTGGCTGGTTGCGAGTAGCGAGTATTATAGTTACTAAGGACTTATCCGCAAATAATTTACCGCAGAGGGAGCAGAGTGGTACTCTTAAAAAGATTTGTTACTCCTCTGCGGTGAAGCTTTTTCACCCCA
>JACPYR010000027.1 GCA_016195965.1 Nitrosomonadales bacterium
GACTTCACCACCATCACACAGCAGGAGATTAACCACGCGATGAAACGATTGAACAACAGACCGAGAAAACGGCTTGGATTTCTGACACCCGCTCAGGTATTCTTCAAGTCAGGTGTTGCACTTCAAAATTGAATCCGCGATTATTGGATATTCAAAATCTGAAAACGACAGAGTGCATTGATGGGTTTTTGTATGCTTGAATTATCATCTCCGGACCACTTGGTGGGCAGGAAAACTTGCTGTGCGATTTCATTAAGTAAAGCTGCGCTGAGACTGAACTGGCTATTTGAGCAGATTAAGTATTTAGCCTGCCTTATCAGCGCATGAGCTATATGAAGGTTGCCACCAACAATAAATGAACACTGTTTGTAAAGGTTGGGCAGACTCTCCTTTATCGTATCCGATACTTCTGAATCGGAAATGACGATAACTTTGGTGACAAAGCCGGAAATCGATTTGGCTAAGTTAATGAAATCCGTATCGTCGACCATGTGGCTCGCAACATTCACATAATCCCCGCGTCTGATATGGATGCAAAGATAGTCATCGCCACCAGAAATCTGATGGCATTCTTCAATAATGGAAGATGCAATCGGAAAAAGTTTTTTGATAGCTTGCTGGCGCAAAGCCTCAATTGCCAATGCAAACTTTTCGGGCCCATCTAAAATGACATGGTGTTTCTTCAGCTTGAAAAAAGATTTTTCGAATGTCTTGGTAGCAAACCCTGCAAAAGGTAGTCCATATTCTTCGAGCTCGTAATTCCAAAGAGATATTTCACCCATATTGCCAACGGGGGCGATTTTTGCGGGCTGTTTGAAGTAATCCATATCCGCGTATACGGTGTGGCCCTTACTCTTCAGATGATAGTAGATGGCGGCACTGAAAATTTGTGCTCCAAGTCCGCCGGTAAATGTGACGGCCGTTTCTGGAAATTGCTGTGCATTTATGTTCATTTGGATTTCAAACAGAGGCGTCGTACATATCCCTTTTGACATACCAATCATCAAAGAGGGAAAGCGCTTCAAGCTTTCGTACGTAGCCTTTGGATATGAGTAAACTGTATATTTTTTCTCTATTGGGTGTGTGGTTGTGCTCGACGGTTATGATTCGAATATCATAAGCGTCGAAATCGAAGGCCTGCAGTATTTCAAATTCAGATCCCTCGGTATCGATGGAAAGATAATCAATCGTGGTGGGGGCGTTATGCTGCTTCAGCAGATCGTTCAAGGATATGGTTTCAACCTGATAATCAACCCCGGTTTCTATTCTTGCAGATGAGTGACCGTCGGACTCAGTGTAATGCCCGATGGTTGAGAGTTCGGCGGCGCCGACCACTTCTTTAAAGGTGAGCACATCACCGGTCTTGTTCCACACGCACCTGGATTCAATAAGGCTATTTCTGTTGTTCTTTAAATTTTGTTGCCAGCAACGAGCTGGCTCAGCGAGTATGCCGGTCCAGCCGAAAGTTTTTTCAAGGGTGTAACTATTGCTCATGTTGACGCCATCCGTAGCGCCAAAATCTACAAAAAAACCACCGCGTTTGTCCTGCAACATGAATTGAACAAATAAATCCTGAAAAATTTGCGAGTGGGATTTATACATATTATCTGCGCAATATTTTAAAAAACGCCAATCTTCTCGAAATTCCTTGGGGTTGGATTGAGAAGAGGCGTTACGAAAGCTCATCAACGCTTTTAATATGTTTACTTCAACAGGCTCTGGAGGCTTGATACCGAAGGCTCTTAAAACCTCCTTCTTCCAGCTTGGCAAAGGTGCAGGGTCAGATTCGGATTTAAATTTCATTGATTTTTCGATTAAAGAATGATGGATTTTGAAAGGGGAGGCGGCGCGGATTATTATAATCGCTGTTAGGTTAAGCGCCGCAAAACGCGACTTTTAAAAGTTCGCGCAAATTCGGAGAGCACCCGCTTCTTATAGCCGTATTCCATTTTTCTGTCCCAGGCCGATTGAACCACGACGCCCAGAAAGACTTGTGCTAACAGTTCGTCATTCTCTCCGGCTTGTTTAGCTTCGCGATACTGGTGTTCGTAATGATAACAACGGAACAGCGTTTCGACGGGCCATAATTCAATGGACTGGAACTTTAACAAGGCTTCGCCATACCAGCGCATTTCCGCAGGGAAGAGCTTCATCGCATCGTAGAAATTCATGCCGCGCGGAGTTAGAAATTTTTCAGCCAGATCAGACCAGACGCGGCGGCTCCACACCACCGGCAGGGGGCCGAATTCATAGGGCCGGCCGGTGCGTTCAAAGATGTCCATGATGGTCTGGCAATCGTTGTCGATATTGCGGATGATTTCCGCATGACGATGCAGCGCGCCGAACAGGCGCAGCTCCATGCTTTCGTTCATCACGGTATAAGGCTTGCCGTCGGGCGTCAGGAAGTCTGACTTGCCAAAGTCGCGGATGAAATAGGAGTCCGAATCCAAACACAGGTAATTTTCGCAAATGCCCAGACGCCAGAATTCCGCCTTGACGATTTGCTGGGATATCACGCCGGGGAGATCATCGATCGCCTTCTGGTCGAGGACAGAATTCGCCGCGATAATTTCTTCGTCCTGCAAAAAGATCACCCCTTCGTTACCGATGGTGTCCTTGAACAACTGCAGATCGGCAGCCGGGCAGGAAAGATAAAACGGCAGCTTGTGGATATTGAAGCGGCGTATGCTTGCGGCGAGCCGTGCCGCGCGTTTCAGATCGCGGCGGTAGGACTTGCAGTACAGAACGATGTTTTCCATTTTAACGAACAGCAGGACGTTTGATGGCGTTGGCGAGAGCGAAAATTTGTCGCGTGGATGACTCGACCGTATAAGGCGATGCCTTTCCAGAGTCGGCCAGATCGTCCTTGATCCAGCGCGCATACAGTTCCTCCAAGGCTGAGGCTATCGAGTCAACGTCATCTGCCGGCACAGCCCAGTGCCCGAGTTCGCGCAGAATGCGTTCCATCTGCGGATTGCGCCAGACCAGCGCCAGTATCGGCCGCTGTGTCCAGAGATATTCGTACATTTTGGAAGGAAAATATTGTTCGCAGAATGGAACCGTGCCGTGCAATAGCAACAAACAATCGGCGGCGTTCATGCGCTTCAGCACTTGATCGCGACCGCTCTCCCCCGTCTTGGGGTCGGTCTCGATACGGCCAAACTGCTCGATCATCGAAGGATAAGGAAACTCTCGCAACGCGCGTGCAGAAATGGAATCGACTCCGCCTCCGTAGATATGCAGCCGGGTTTGTTCCGCGCGTTGCGGGTTTGCGTCTATGAATTTGCGCAGGCCCTGCATGAATATTTCCAGATTGCGCGTTTTTGCCAGCGATCCGAAATAGCCTATGACCAGATGCTTGCCGCGTCGGTAGGGTGTGCGCGTGAATTCGGGCGCATTGCCGCCTGGAATAATGCAATGACCGCGCTCGCCCAGCTCTGGATGCCGCGCCTTGGCCCGCGCCAAGGCTTCTTCGGTAAACCATACCGCCACATCGGCGTGCTTGCAGATTTTTCCCTCCAGCCAGGTCGAGAAGCGTATGCGCATCTTATTGGTGGTCTGCCCCTCAAAAATCATCGGGTCATAAATTTCGGCGACCCACGGCAGACCGAAGCGGAGCTTCAGCCAATAGGCAGTCAAGTGCGCCGCATAAGCCCCGCCAGCCGAATAAATCACATCGGGCTTGCGCGTTCGCAGGATACGCAGACAGCAGAAATAGGCGGTGATGGCCCATGACCAGCTGGTTTCGATGCGGATAAAAATCTTTTCGATAATATAGAAAGGCAGCAGCGCCAAAGAAATAGCGAGCATCACAATCCGGTACAGGATGCGTGAAGAAATGCGCAGCCGCAGGTAGTGGCGCAAATCGAAGCGCAAGGCCACGGGCAGGGCAGGCAGGACCTGATGATGTTCCACGATCTTATCCTTGGTTCCCAGTGCGCCGCTGACCACGATCGGCTCTATGCCCAGATTGAGAAAATGCGGGATCTTGTCGGTGATGGCCTGGCTGGCGGCCCGCCCGTCCATATTGAAGGCGTGCGCGAGCACCAGCCAGACCTGTTTGTTGCCGTTGTTCATATTTGCTTCTCGCCCGAATGGGAGATGACGCGAGGGTTAAGCGATGGATGGGGGTTTTTCATCGAATCAATATAAAAATCTGTTACGCTATTTTACAGATAAACACGGCGGGATGACGCGATGGCGATTTATGCGGTGGGCGATGTGCAGGGCTGCCATGCGGAGCTGGCGCAGTTGCTGGATCAAATTGCCTTCGATCCGGCGCAGGACCGGCTGTGGCTGGTCGGTGACCTGGTGAATCGCGGGCCGGACTCGCTGGAGGTGTTGCGTCTGGTCAAATCGCTGGGCGACAGCGCGATCACCGTGCTCGGCAACCATGACCTGCATCTGCTCGCTGTTGCGGCAGGCGTGGCGGAACTGCACCATAGCGATACGCTGGACGAAATACTCGGCGCACCGGATCGAGACGAGCTGCTGGACTGGCTGCGCAACCAGCGCCTGCTGCATGCGCAAGACGGCTACGTGCTGGTACATGCCGGATTGCTGCCGCAATGGAGCGTGGCGCAGGCTGCAAGCCTGGCGCGCGAAGTCGAGGCGGCGTTGCGTGCCGACGATTATGCGACCTTTCTTGCGCGCATGTACGGCAATGCCCCGCATCACTGGGACGACAGCCTGTCCGGCTACAAACGCCTGCGGGTGATCGTCAACGCGTTCACGCGGATGCGTATCTGCACCAAAGAAGGCGGGATGGAATTCAGGTTCAAGGGCGAAGTGGAGCATATCCCTGCGGGATACCAGCCCTGGTTCGATATCCCCAAACGGGCCAGCCGCGAGGCTACCGTCATCTTCGGCCACTGGTCGGCGCTGGGTTTGAAGATCATGCCCAACATCATCGCGTTGGATACCGGCTGCCTGTGGGGCGGGCCGATGAGCGCGCTCAGGCTGTCAGACCGGCAACTCTATCAGGTGAGCTGCAGGAATCCGGTGGCGAAACATTGGTGAGGCCGAATGAATTTGTCAGCGCGCATTCTTTCAAGGATAATGCGCCCTGCCGTTCAAACCTATGGGAGAGCGTGTCAGCAGCAACGTTATAGCGATGCCGACACCGCCGAAGGCGCAACACCCGCAACCGCTCAGGCTCACGAACCATAGACACAGGCAAATCTGGAGAGCGTCAGAATCAGACATTAGTCGTTAGACGCTAGCTGTTAGTAAAAGCAAAGCCCGCGAAGCGGACAGCGCAACTAACAACTAGGAACTAGCTTCTAGCGACTGGTTGACTGACCACCGAAGGGGCACGCAACGCGAGTTGTAATCTCTCAGGTACCAAGGACAGATGGGGCGCACACGATTTCGTGCTGCGCCCTTTTTTATTGCTGCGTGATGCCTTTAGAAATTTATTTTTTCGGGATGGAGCGCAAGGAGCCGCGCAGCGAATGATGAGACAACACGCCACATATCTGACTGGACGAAGAATGAGCGAGCACGCGACACAGCGATTCGCCCGAAAAATGAATTAATAAAGGTATCAACATGACTCTGAAACAGACTCCGCTCAATGCAGCACACCGCGCGATGGGCGCAAAGATGGTCGATTTTGGCGGCTGGGACATGCCGGTCAATTACGGCTCGTAGATCGAGGAACATCACCAGGTGCGCAACGATTGCGGCATGTTCGACGTGTCGCACATGCGCGCCGTGGACATCAAGGGTAATGGTGTGCGCGGCTTTCTGCGTTATCTGCTGGCTAACAATGTGGACAAGCTCACACAGCCGGGCAAGGCGCTGTATTCCACGATGTTGCTGGAAAACGGCGGCGTGATCGACGACCTGATCGTGTATTTCATGAACGAGACCTGGTTCCGCATCGTCGTGAACGCGGGCACCGCAGACAAGGACATCGCCTGGATGAAACAGCAGGCCGCAAAACATGCTCCGGGACTGGACATCGCCGACCATCCCGAGCTGGCGATGATCGCCGTGCAGGGGCCGAACGCGCGCGCGAAAGTCTGGGAAGCGCTGCCCGGCAGCAAAGAATTGACCGAAAACCTGATCCCGTTCAGCGCGGCGGAGATGGGTGCGATGTTCATCGCACGCACCGGCTACACCGGCGAGGACGGCTTCGAGGTGATGATGCCCGCGAAGGCCGCGCCGATGTTCTGGGCGACGCTGGCCGAAAAAGGCGTAAAGCCGATCGGCCTGGGCGCACGCGACACCTTGCGCCTGGAAGCCGGGATGAATCTGTATGGCCAGGACATGGACGAAACCATCAATCCGCTGGAGGCCGGGCTGGCCTGGACGGTGGACTTGAAGAACGAACGCGACTTCATCGGCAAGGCTGCCCTGCTGGCGAATCCGCCGCAGCGCAAGCTGGTCGGTCTGATCCTGCAGGACAGGGGCGTGTTGCGAGGCCATCAAGTGGTGCATACTGCGCATGGCGCTGGCGAAATCACCAGCGGCAGTTTTTCGCCTACGCTGGAAAAATCCATCGCGCTGGCGCGCGTGCCCAAAGCGGTGCAAGTCGGCGATCAGGTGCAGGTCGCGATCCGCGATAAAATGCTTGCCGCACAGGTGGTGAAGTATCCGTTCGCGCGCAATGGCAAAAGCTGTCTGTAGACGTTAGTCGCTAGTTAAAAACAAAATTACGCGCAGCGACAACCTCAACTAACGACTAGCAACTAACGACTAATAACTATCGACTAAAAGGAGATTTGAATGAGCAATCCAGCAAACCTTAAATACACAGCTTCCCACGAATGGGTCAAGACCGAGGCAGACGGCACGGTCAGTATCGGCATCACCCAGCATGCCCAGGAATTGCTGGGCGACATGGTGTTCGTCGAAACGCCCGCAGTGGGCCGTAAGCTCAAGGCGAAAGAGGAATGCGCCGTGGTCGAATCGGTGAAGGCCGCCGCCGACGTGTATGCGCCGGTGGGTGGCGTGGTCACCGCGGTGAACAGCGAACTGGACAGTTCCCCCGAGGCGATCAACTCCGATCCTTACGGCGCCTGGATGTTCAAGATGAAGCCGGACAACGCAGCCGATGTCGCGGCGCTGATGGATGCCAAGGCTTATCAGGCCGTAGTCGATAACGAAGCACACTAAAGCCAGGATTGAGGACTCAGGATCGAGGATCGAGAAAACCATTTCTTTGATCCTCACCCGGAGTCCTCCCCGTCCTTGCGCAATCCTCAATCCCAGATCCTCAATCCTATGAAGACCGACCAATTTGTAAATCGCCACAACGGCCCGAACGAGCAAGATGTGCAGGCCATGCTGCACAAAATCAATGCGCCTACGCTGGACGCGCTGATAGACCAGACCGTACCTGCCACGATACGCCTGAAGCAGCCGCTTAACCTGCCGGAGGGCATCAGCGAATATGCCTACCATAAGCATTTGCGCGGCATCGCGGCAAAGAACAAATTATTCAAGAGCTACATCGGCCTGGGTTATTACGGCACGATCCTGCCGCCGGTTATCCAGCGCAACATACTGGAGAATCCGGGCTGGTACACCGCCTACACGCCCTATCAGGCCGAGATTGCGCAGGGCCGCCTGGAGGCGCTGCTGAACTTCCAGACGATGGTGATCGATCTGACCGGCATGGAGATCGCCAACGCCTCGTTGCTCGACGAGGCGACCGCCGCCGCCGAGGCGATGACCATGTTGCACGGATTGCGTAGCCGCGAAGCGGTTGAGCAGGGCCGGGACAGCTTCTTCGTTTCGCACGAATGCTACCCGCAGACCATAGAATTGCTGAAGACCCGCGCCACCCCGCTGGGTATCAAGCTGGTGATAGGCGACTTCAAGACCGTCACGTTGAACGACACGATGTATGGCGCGTTGCTGCAATATCCGGCAGCCGATGGCGCGGTGCACGACTACGCCGATTTCGTCGCGCGCGCCAAGGCCAGCGGCATGACGATCGCGGTCGCTGCCGACATCCTCAGCCTGGTGTTGCTGACGCCGCCGGGCGAATGGGGCGCGGATGTCGTGGTCGGCTCGACGCAGCGCTTCGGCGTGCCCATGGGCTACGGCGGCCCTCACGCGGCGTACTTTGCGTGCCGCGATGCGCACAAGAGATCGATGCCGGGGCGCATCATCGGCGTGTCGGTCGATGCGGACGGCAATCCGGCGTTGCGCATGGCATTGCAGACGCGCGAGCAGCATATTCGCCGCGAGAAGGCGACCTCCAACATCTGTACCGCGCAGGCGCTGCTGGCGATCATGGCCAGCATGTATGCGGTCTATCACGGCGCGGAAGGTCTGCGCGGCATAGCCTTGCAGGTGCACCAAAGCGCTGTCGCGCTGTCGAGCGAATTGAAGAAGCTGGGCTATGCGGTTGCCGAAGAAGCGTTCTTCGATACGCTCAAGCTCACCCATACCGACAATGTGAAGATACATGCGCTGAGTGATGCCGCGCAGATCAATTTCCGCTACACCGATGAAGGTCTGACGATTTCGCTGGATCAGACCACCGATGCCGATGCGCTGAATGCGATATTGCGCGTGTTGGCCCAGGCGGCAGGCAAAACCGCACCGGTCATAGCACAAGTGCAGATCGATGCGCAGGCGCCGCGAGTGAAGCTGCGTCAATCGGCGATCCTGAGCCATGCGGTGTTCAATATCTATCACTCCGAGACCGAGATGATGCGCTACATCAAGCGGCTGGAGAACAAGGATCTGTCGCTGACACACTCGATGATTTCGCTGGGATCGTGCACGATGAAGCTGAACGCGGCATCCGAGATGCTCGCGCTGACCTGGCCGGAATTTGCCAACCTGCATCCCTTCGTGCCGCTGGAACAGGCCGAAGGTTATCAGCAGATCATCGCCGCACTGGATGCCGACCTGTCCGAGATCACCGGCTTTGCGAAGATGAGCTTCCAGCCCAACAGTGGCGCGCAGGGCGAATATGCCGGTCTGCTGGTGATCCAGGCCTATCACCGTTCGCGCGGCGAAGCGCAGCGCAATGTGGCCTTGATCCCCTCTTCGGCGCACGGCACCAATCCCGCGAGCGCGGCGATGTGCGGCATGCATATCGTGGTGGTGAAATGCGACAAGAACGGCAACATCGACATCGACGATCTGCGCGCGAAAGCCGAGGAGCACAAAGCGGATTTGTCCTGCCTGATGGTGACCTACCCCAGCACGCACGGTGTGTATGAGGAGGGCATCAAGGACATCACCGGCATCATCCACGACAACGGCGGCCAGGTTTACATGGACGGCGCGAACATGAATGCGCAGGTCGGCCTGACCAGCCCCGGCAACATCGGCGCAGACGTGTGCCACCTGAATCTGCACAAGACCTTCGCGATTCCGCACGGCGGCGGCGGGCCGGGCATGGGCCCGATAGGCGTCGCGGCGCATCTGGCTCCGTTCCTGCCCAAGCATCCGGTGGTCAAGACCGGCGGCGCGCAGGGCATCCACGCGGTGTCCGCCGCGCCTTACGGCAGCGCGCTGATCCTGCTGATCTCCTACGGCTACATCAAAATGATGGGCGGTACCGGGCTGCGTGATGCGACGCGCCTCGCGATACTCAACGCGAACTACATCAAGGAATCGCTGAAGGACCACTACGCCACGCTGTATAGCGGCAAGAATGGACGCTGCGCGCACGAGATGATCCTGGCCTGTGCCGACTTCAAGCGCGACGCAGGCATCGAGGTGGCAGACATCGCCAAGCGCCTGATGGACTATGGCTTCCACGCGCCGACCACCTCCTTCCCGGTGGTGGATACGCTGATGGTCGAACCGACCGAGAGCGAGTCCAAGGCGGAGCTGGATCGTTTCGTCGATGCGATGATTTCGATACGCAAGGAAATAGACGAGGTCATCGCGGGCCGCGCGGACAAGAAAGACAATGTCCTCAAGCGTGCGCCGCACACCGCCAAGTCGGTTTGTGCCAACGACTGGCAGCGGCCCTATACGCGCGAGCAGGCCGCCTACCCGCTGTCCTGGGTGCGCGACAACAAGTTCTGGCCCAGCGTCGCGCGCGTGGACAACGTATACGGCGACAAGCACCTGATCTGCTCCTGCCCCCCGATCGAGTCGTATACTTGACCAGTCGCAGTGAGAGGACAGCAAGCCCTTCTCCCGCTGGTGGACGGGGCGGGGGAGTCCGCTAATTATCGTAACCAATAATTGGCATTGTGGGAGCGGCTTCAGCCGCGACGAAACCAGCGGCAGTTTTCTGCAGCGGAGGAATCAAAGTGGATGACCGCGAATTGAAAAACTCTCACAAGCAACCGCGCGGCCTGGCTCATGCCTGGCATGCGACCGGCCTGGCGCTGCAAGGCCTGCGCGCCGCGTGGCAGCACGAAGAAGCCTTCCGCCAGGAGGTGCTGGTCGCGGCTATCGCGATCCCCGTCGCGCTGCTGCTGCCCGTCGCGCTGTTCGGCAAGGTGCTGATGGTCGCCAGCATCCTGCTGGTGCTGATCGTCGAGCTGCTGAACTCTGCAATTGAAGCGGCGGTAGACTACACCTCGCTGGAATACCATCCGCTCGCCAAGCGCGCTAAGGACATCGCCAGCGCAGCGGTGCTGTTGAGCATCGTCAACGCCGTGGTGGTGTGGGGGATGGTTGTTCTGAATAGTTAACAGCAGGCTTAATAACAGCATAGGGGCAGTTCTCATCCCACTCGTGCCGAAGATGATCGGGCAATAATATTACGAGGTTATCTTTTCGCAATTCACTAATCGCTCGGTTAATTTGGTTCATTTGATAACCGTTATGCAGGGCGTTATAGGTATGCATAAGTATTAAGCTCTCATCCATGTACTCCAGTAGTTCGTCGTAGCGCCTTTTGTACTTTTCTTGAGAATGGAAGTTTCCCGAATAAAGTACAACGTCGATTAGTTGCTTCTTCGTTTTTATAGGGCCAAAGTAATCTCCATGCAGGACCGCGTCGTGGCCTAAGCATTCTTCCCAGCTTTCACGCATATGCCTAAAGAACATTTGCACATTTATATGGCCAATGTTTTTTTCCATATATGTACACAGGGAATGAATGCTCATACTCTCGCTTTTCATGTAGAAAAGTCGCATCCTCCCCACCAGCCATAAGATATCTGAACTTGATACAGGGTTTCCAGTGCATATCCACCTATTTTTCACTAGGTGCGCACTTATACATGAAAATATTTGTCCTTTGAGTTGAAGGCGATGTGAATGGTTAATGAATTCATCTTTGACAAACCAGAACCTTTCAATTGATTTGCCTTTGTCGTTTACGAACCTTGGAAACGAAGTTCCAGAAATATCTATGTGGGTCTGTTTATCAGTCAAATTCACGATAAATTTGTTGAAGTAAGAATAAGAACAGAATAGTTACGTTGAGAAGTTCACCGTTATAAGGGCTGTGGAATGAATTCAATGTCATGCTTTTTGATTGTGCGGTACGGGGTCGTATTTAAGATCAGCCATTTTATATCTCCTTCATCCGCTTGCGCGCAAGCAAATGCAAACATTAGGCGGATGCTGGAAGGTTAGCGAATATGCTAACTGTGGTCAATGTTCGGTTGGGCGGCTGCAATAGCAGCCCTTGACTAAATATACGCTACTTGCGTATGATTAAAATCATGAAAGCCACCTTCATTGAGTTGCCGCCATTTGAGCGTCATCGGCAAAGTTACCTGAACGACGAGGATTATCGCGAGTTCCAGCAGATGCTGATGAAGAACCCTGAGGCTGGCGATGTGATCGAAGGCACGGGCGGATTACGCAAAGTGCGTTATGCCGATCCAAAGCGCGGCAAAGGTAAGCGTGGCGGACTGCGCATGATTTATTACTGGTGGTTGTCCGGCAAACAATTCTGGCTGTTCACCGTGTACAACAAAGACGAGATGGATGACCTGACCGCCGCGCAGCGAAAGATTTTGAAGGAACTTCTCAAACAGGAATTGAACGCAAGGAGAATCAAATGAAACGCAATTTGTTCAATGAACTGAAAGAGGGATACACCGCGCTCGAATCCGCCCGCGAGGGCAAGATCACCTTGCGCCAGCATGTGGTTGAAAAGAAACCTGCACCCACGATCACCCCGGAAGAGCTGCTCCGTTTGAGGGAGAAGCTGCACTTGTCGCGGACTGTGTTCGCCAGATATCTGCGCACTAACGAACGCACTCTGGAAAACTGGGAACAAGGCCGAGCCAGTCCGAATGCTCAGGCTGCGATTTTGATTCGCATGGTTGAGCGATACCCGGATACGGTGGATCGCCTGTCCACGATCTGACTAGACAATAGAATAAGTCCTGTTTATTGCCAGTTGATCTCCTGCGCGGTCTTAGTGCCGATCAGCGCGTCGTCCAGGCTTGCAGGCGTGACGGCTTCGGTCTGCGACAGCGGCGTGCGGCCCGCCATGATTTCGGCGAAACGTTGCGGCAGCAGCGGTATGAGGTCGGGATCGGCGTAGCCTTCCGGGAACAGCGGCAGGTTGGTCGCGGGATCGTATTTGTCGGTCGCGCCCAGCGTGTGCAGGAATTCGTGGGCGATGATCACGTTGTTCTGCTTGGTCATGTCGCGCGAAGCGAACACATTGACCCGTCCGAGCAGGCCTTTCTGCAAGCCGGTGGAATGCGCCAGATGCTTGTTTTGTGCCGGATCAAAATACAGCAGGAACATTTTCACCTGCGGGCCGGGCCCGGCTGGATCGACGTTGCGGTAAGCCCACCAGCGCATCTGCAAACTCCACGCGATCGCTTCCAACGCGCTGCCGTTGCGCGGCGGTTCGGGCGGCAGCGCCTCAATCTTTCCGCCCAGCCGTATCACGATAGTTGCGCGGTCGGAACGGCCATAACGCGCTGCTTCATCGCCCATGAATTTTGCTATCGGTTTGAAGTCCTCGATAGTCAGGCTGCGCAGATAATCCGCCGCTACCGCGCTGCCGTCGCCATTGATCGGGTAGATGTTGACCGGCAGCGCGTGCTTCCATTCGACCGCATGAGTCTTGCTGCGCCAGGCACCCAGCGCAACAGCGGCCAGCACGAACAGCAGCAAGAGGATGCGCAGGGCCTTGAACATGAGCTTATCCCGGCGTTTGCGGGCGGCGGGATTTTCCCTGGCGCCGCAGCGATTTCACCGAGTGCTTCGCGAGCGCTGCCAGCGCATAGACAGACACGAACGGGTCGAGCAGGTAATCCCACAGGTTGGCGGACTCATACCAGCCGACCGCCCAGGCGAGCATGGCCAGCGCGATACACAGCGCGATCAGCGTGTGGCTCCAGAACCACGCATACAGCGCAACAAACAGCAGCGTCGCGAGCAACGGCAGCTCGCCGTAGCCCAGGCGATAGGGATCGAACATGCCTATCCCCAGCGCCAGCGGATACAGGAACAGCGCTGCTGCTGCGATCAGCAGCAACGGCGCGAACCGATGGCCCGCTTGAAATGCGGGCGGCCTGAACAGCGCGACCCATACCAGCACCAGCGTGGTGATGCTCAAGTCGCCTGTCGCGCCGCGCACGTAGCCTGCAAGCGATATGTCACCGAACGGGATCAGCATCAACAACAGCGTCGATACGAACAGGGTAGTGCGACGGGATTTGGAGAGCTTCGCCGCAGGGCCGGGCAGCAGGCCAGCTGTCGCGCTGGCCACGCCAAGCAATCCGGTGATGTCAGTGAGGTGCACCATCGGTTGCCTTTGCTATTTGCTGGTCCAGCCACGCGCGCGTGAACTGAACGTGTTTGATGAAGCTGCGGTTCCAGGTATAAACGAGATGGACATCGCCGCTGCGCGTCTGGATCAGATAGGGATAGGAAAACTCGAACGCGCATTGCTGAGCTGCGCATTTATGACTTTGTGCCGATAACGCATAGGGCATCGCGTCGGCGATGCCGGAATCGCTGGCCAAGGCCTGCTCGGCGGCGGTTTTCACAAAGCGCGCAGGATCGGAAGAAGAACCGCGCTGATCTTCCAGCTGCAAGATCGTTTTCCAGCTCGCACCGCGATCGGTCGATAGCACTAGCGACAACGCATCGCGGCCCTGTTCGATGTCGTTCAGCACCGCCAGCATCGGTCCGCCCGGCAATGATGTTCCGGTCAGCGCCGCATCCGGGTTGGCCAGCACAGTTTGTCCCGGCGTGCTCCAGTGCTGCCCGGCATCATCGGTTGATGTGGCGATCACCCGTTTGGAACCCGCGCCGGAATAACGCATCAGCGCGAGCGCATGTTGCGGGCTGTCGATCAGCAGCACGGGTTGCAGCGTGGTATTGCCGGAGCTGAGCCGCCGCTTGTCGAGGATGTTGCCGTCGCCATCGATGCGCAGCAACTCGCCGAATTTGCCTATGAACTCGTGATAGACCGGCAGTCCCAGCGTGCCATCGCCGTACAAAAACGGCGTGCCTTTGACCAGCGTGCTGATGTTCAGGAACGGCGAGGTGACCAGTCGTCGCGGCTTGCTCCAGGTTGTGCCATTGTCATTGGAGGTCATCGTGGTGAGCGAACTGCCCGCCCAGCCGCCAACAGACACCGTCACATAGAACAAGCGCAGCGTGCCGTCGGGCATGCGCTGTGCGACCGGATTGCCGAGCTTCTTTACGTAGCGCTGCAACTCATGCTGCGTGCCGGCACGGTTGGCGATGCTGTGTTCCGGGCTCCACTGGTTTTTAACCGGGTCGAACACTGCCGTGCGTATTTCCACGTCTTCCGCGCCTTCGCGGCTGCCGGCGAACCAGAACGCGCGTATGCGTCCGTCGCCCAGCTCGACCAGCGAGGCGGCATGGGTGTGGATGTTCTGCCGGCTGGATACGAAGTGGCTACGCGGGTCTGGCGTCTGCGGGACTGTCTGTTGCGCGATGACCGGCATCTGGAAAGAGGCTGCCGCCGGACGCTGCGCTGCCTTGTAGAAGGCCGCGCCGAACGCGGCAGCGACCAGCGCCAGCAGTAGCGCGCGATGAAGACTTCTGTTGTGATGAGTGAACTTGTTCATCAGCGGCACATCTGGGCGGGAGTTTGCGCGGGGATAACAAGATTGCCGGCGGTCGATTCCATTAGCACCTCTTTGACAAACAGATGCTGGAATACACGGCCTTCGAAAAACATTTCCTTCAGTTCCGCCGAGCTTTGTCGCCCGCGTATGTCCAGGCGCTGGCCTAAGGGCTTGCACGCAGCGCATCCGCCTGTGCTGTCATTCAGCGCCATCCGCACCGCGAACAACGGGAAGCGCGCCGCCAGTTCGTTTGCGGTAAGATTCTGATCCTCGCTGTAGCCGTGTACCGCAGCGCCCGGCAGCAAAAAGCGATGTCCTTCATCGACTGCCCGGAAATTGCACGGCACCCACACATCCTTGCCCTGCGCGTGCCGTATCGAATCGGCGCCGTAGTTGCCCAACGCGCCATCGAACGGGCGCAGGAAGGCGGCCAGGCACAGCAGCACCAACAGCGCGACGACATTGCTGCCATCTCGGGTGAAGCCGGGTACTGCGATAGCCAGCAGCGTCAATACTCCGGTGCCTGCGATCAATAGCCAGAACAGCGGCGGATATAACGCGGTCTCGGGCAGTTCGGTTTGCAAGCGCACGGTCAGGTAGGCGATAGTCGCGATCAATGTCGCGGCAAACAACAGACTGGCGACGAAAGCCTTGCGGCTGATGTGCTGCCAGTTGAGTGCACACAACAAGGCTATTGCGGGCATCGCCGCCAGCATGTAGCGGCCCGAGCGCTGGCTGGGCAACGCGAAGCTGAGGAACAACGCGGCGATCCAGATCCACAACAAGATTTGTTCGTCGCCCAGCTGATGGCGGCGCCTATAGGCGACAAAAAATAACGCGGCGACCGGAAAGGTCAGCAGCCCCGGATTGGTCAGGAATGCCAGCGCATAACTCCAGATGCTGGAGCCGCCCCACAGTAGGGTCTCCAGATAGCCGGGCCCATGGGGATCGAACTTGCCGACGTTCTCGCCGACGATGAATTCTTTCCACACCGATTGCGGATCCGGATCGAGCACAAACCACAACGCGAACAGCGCGACCGCGACCGTTATGGTTATCGCCACCTTAGGCGTGTCCTGCTTGAGGAAGTCGGCTACACGATAGCGGCGCTGCTGCAGATACCAGCCGGACAGACCCAGCGCGACCGGCAGGCCCAGCGCGAACGACTTGTACAGAAAGGCGATGCCTATGCTGATGCCGAACAGCAGCGGAATAAGGAAGCGAGATTCGAAAGCCTGCCGCCAATACAGCAACACGAACAGCGGCAGGAAAAGCCAGAACACCTCCGGCGGGTTGGTCAGGAACGGGCGGCCATAGCGATAGGTGGAGAAGAACGCGAGGTAGGTCAATGCGGCAATGTAGCCGGTGTGCAGCTTGTCAGCCTTGCTGCCGGCAGAAAGCTTACAGCCCAGCATCAGCAGCATCGCCGCAGTCAGCAGCGTGTACATTACGCTGGGGTAGCGCAGGGTCCACAGGCTCCGGCTGCCGGATGCGATGCCCTGCCAGAACAGCAGCGGTGGCTTGGTGTTGCGCATGTTGTCCAGCTGCGATTGCAGCGGCAACAGCTTGCCGCTGTCGGCGGTCAGGCGGGTGATGTGTTCATAAACATATTCGTCGCCGTTCTTCGGAATATGCTGGCCGTCCAGGCCGTAAAAATAAACGCACACCGCCAGCAGGCAAGCCAACACATACCATGCTGTGCGCAAACGTGACCATTTCATTTCTGGTCGGTTTCCTGTTCAATATCCGGCTCTGGGATAATGGGCAGCGCGATCTCGTCCTTGTGGCTGCGGAAGGTCCAGAAATTGTTCACGACAAAATTGAACACGCTGGCCAGCACGATCGCCGCGGCGTTGGCGATCAGGTAATACATATACAGCACAAACAGCTTGGTCAGCAGCACTTGCAGCACGATGCCGACCCAGCACGCCAGCGCATATTGGCCGAAATGAAGCAGCAGGTGCTTGTCGGGACGATGGAAGCGGTCGCTCCAGGTCCAGGTGCGGTTCCAGTAGAAATTGTTTATGGTGGCAAAAAAGATCGCGACCGCCAGCGACGCATTCAGTCTCATGTCGTGCGACCGGATCGCGACGAACAGGAACTCCTGGCACAGGTACAGCACGCCCAGATTGACCACGACGCCGGAAGCGCCGACGGCGCCGAATTTGATGAAGCGCTTCCTGAATGTCCAGGTCAGCAACGGATGTGCGGCGAGACGTGCGAACAACTTCATGCGACGGGCCGTGCAATGAAATTATTCAGCAGCGCGGGTTTGGGCGCGATCGACTTCAGGCGGATAAACGAATTCAGGTGTTCGAGCATCGTGGATTTTGCGGTTCTCAAAATGGGCTAGGCTACATTGGCTATGCACTAATCGCGCTCTATATTATAGTGCCGCTCTATCTGTATATGGGGAAGTTAAAGTGAGGGATTCGAGAAAATTGCGGCTGGTGGACCGGTATTGCGGTGTGGTAATTTGCTCCGCACTCTCGATGTTGTCCAAGCTCAAGCCCGCCCCCAGAGACAAACAGGTCAAGACCGTCCTGGCCATCGAGTTGTTCGAGATGGGCGCGGCGATGATGATTTACCCCTCGCTGCAATACATTAAAAACAATGTGGCAGATGCCACGATTTATTGCCTGACGCTCAAGAGCATCAAGGGTTCATGGGAGCTGCTGGATGCGATCCCCAGCGAAAACATCTATGCCGTCGACGACCAAAACCTGTTTGCGTTCTTCACCTCGCTGTTCGGAAATATCTGGAAGCTGCGGAAAAAGAATATCGACCTGATCATCGATTACGAATTGTTCATGCGGGTGTCCGCGATCATTTCCTTCATGATCAGGAGCAAATTCCGGGTGGGCTTCAACAAATACCAAATGGAAGGGCTGTACCGGGGATCGTTCTACGATTTCAAATGCGCGTTCAACCAGAACTCGCATATCGCAAAAAACTTCCTGTCGCTGACCAAGACCGCGCTGAACTTCGAACACGAACACCCCAACTACAAGGGGCATATTTCCGCAGCCGAGCTCAGTGTCCCTGTATACAAAGCCGATGCCGCGCTCAGCGCCGGCCTGCGCAGGAAAATCCAAGCGCTTTATCCCGGCTATGCAGACAACAAGCTGATCCTGGTTTCGCCGGACGTGGGCTACAACCTGACGATCAGGAATTATCCGCAGGACATGCTGGCCGAGGTCATCCGGAAAATTCTGGATAACTATCCCGACAAACTGGTGCTGCTGGTGGGCACGCCGGACAACATGGAAACCTGCATTGATGTTGCCGCGAAAGTGGCGCATCCGCGCTGCATCAACTTCTGCAGCCAGGCGCCGTCGTTGCGCGAGTTTTTCGAATTGTTGCACGGCGCCGAGCTGCTGATTACCAACGACAATGGCCCGGCGCATTTTGCGGGTGCGACCGGCACAAAAATCCTGGCGCTGTTCAGCACCGACTCGCCTTTTATTTACGGCCCGCTGGGAAACTGTGTGATCATGTACAGCTTCTACCAGTGCAGCCCGTGCATCTCGGCATTCAATCACAAGACCTCGAAATGCGCCAGCAATCTGTGCCTGCAGGCGATCAAACCGCAAGCCGTGTATGAAATGGCGGTCAAGGTAATTGAAGGCACGGTGCCATTCAGGACGGTCAATGGCTTCTTGCGTTATGTGTAAGGGTTGAACTAAAAAACTTGTCCGCAGATTTCACAGATGTACAAAGATTAGAAAAACTACTACCCGGCAAAATTTGTTTAACTTTGGGTGATGCAACTATCGCAGAAAAGCCCATATCA
Source organism: Nitrosomonadales bacterium (assembly GCA_016195965.1). Classification (GTDB taxonomy): domain Bacteria; phylum Pseudomonadota; class Gammaproteobacteria; order Burkholderiales; family Gallionellaceae; genus Gallionella. The sequence goes on from JACPYR010000027.1 coordinate 18,745, forward strand.
ATCCGCGTTGAATCTGCGAAATCTGCGGATAATATTGCTTTTTTGAGTCGTGGCTAAGCACGACGGCTGCCCGCATGATGATACAATCCGCTTCTTTCAATCCGGACTGGTTTTTGCGATGAATACACTGATTTGCGGTTCGATGGCCTACGACACCATCATGGTGTTCAAGGATCATTTCAAGAAACATATCCTTCCCGAACAGATACACATTCTCAACGTCGCCTTTCTGGTGCCTGAGATGCGCCGCGAGTACGGCGGCTGCGCGGGCAATATTGCGTATAACCTGCAATTGTTGGGTGGACGTCCGCTGATCATGGCGACCGTGGGAGACGATTTCGCTCCCTATGCCGCGCGCCTGGAAAAGTTCGGCCTGCCGCAAACCCATATCTGCACCGTGCCCGGCAACTTTACCGGGCAGGCATTTATCACCACCGATCTGGACGACAACCAGATAACCGCGTTTCATCCCGGTGCGATGGGTATGTCGCATCTCAACCATGTCGGTGCCGCGAAAGAAGTCACGCTGGGCATCGTCTCGCCTGATGGCCGCGACGGAATGCTGAACCATGCGCAGGAATTTGCCGATGCCAACATTCCCTTCGTGTTCGATCCCGGTCAGGGCATGCCGATGTTTTCCGGCAAAGAGCTGCTGGAGTTCATCGAACAGGCGAACTACATCACCGTAAACGATTACGAGGCCAAGATGCTGGAGGAAAAAACCGGCAAGTCGCTCTCGGACATCGCGCAGCGCGTCACCGCACTGATCGTCACGCTGGGCGCTGACGGTTCGTTGATTTACGCCGACGGCAAACAGATCGCGATCCCCACCCCGAAACCGAAAGCCATCGTCGATCCGACCGGCTGCGGTGATGCCTATCGCGCGGGATTGCTGTATGGCATCCAGCAGGCATGGGATTGGGAAACCACCGGGCGTCTCGCTTCGTTGATGGGCTCGCTGAAGATCGCCAGCCGTGGCGGACAAAACCACAGGCACTCGATAGTCGAGGTTGCCGACTTGTTCAAGCAGCACTTCGGTTTCTCCATCAACTTGTAATCCATGGCAGTCTGGGCCGCCGTCGCAACCGCCATCAGCGCTGCGACGCAGCGCCCGTTCGTGCTACGCAACACCAGCCCCGTGGGCGGCGGCAGCATCAATCAGGCCTATGCGCTGGCAGGGGTGGACGGCTCATGTTATTTCCTCAAGCTCAACGATACGCGGCACCTGGAAATGTTTGTTGCGGAAGCCGCAGGGTTGGCCGCGATCACCGCGACGAACGCGATCCATGTGCCGCACCAGATCGCATACGGCAGCGCGGGCGGACTAAGCTATCTGGTGCTGGAGCATCTGGAATTGGCCGGGCGCGGAAACGCAAAGTTACTCGGCGAACGGCTCGCCGCGCTGCATCGTTGCACGGCAAAGCAATTCGGCTTCGCGCAGGACAACTTCATCGGCACGACGAGCCAGCCTAACTCATGGGCGGATGACTGGGTGACGTTCTGGCGCAAACAGCGGCTGGGATATCAACTGCGCCTAGCGGCACAGAACGGCTACGGCGGACAGTTGCAGAGCTTGGGCGAAAAGCTGCTGGAGGCGCTGCCAACGTTCTTCACCGATTACACGCCGCAACCTGCGCTGCTGCATGGCGACCTGTGGAGCGGCAACCACGGATTCCTTGCCGATGGCACGCCGACAATTTTTGATCCGGCGGTTTATTACGGCGACCGCGAAGCCGATCTCGCGATGACCGAATTGTTCGGCGGTTATTCAGCGGATTTTTATGCCGCCTATCGGGCCGCGTACCCGCTGGATAAGGGCTATGCCACGCGCCGCGAACTTTATAATCTTTACCACATCCTTAATCACGCCAATCTGTTCGGAGGCGGTTATGCGCGACAAGCGGAACAGATGATGCGGAGATTGCTGGCTCAGTAAGGATAGCTGCGATGACGCCAGCCGGACGCTGACTAATAGGTGAGTCCAAACATAGCGGCGGAATAATCCGGGCCATAACCAATGGCCAGATAGCCCTTGGTATAAAACTTCCACTGAAGTATCGCAAACGGCCCGGGAAGATCGCCGCCCCGGTAGCCGCCGCCGATAGAGGTAGAAGGGGCGATCGGGAACAGCAGTTGTGCATTGGGGGCGTATTCAATCGTAGCTAGCGGATAACAGTTGCTCATATTGGTCGCTTGACCGGTTGAGGTATCCGTGCAAACGCTGCTCGTTTTGCTGATTTTCTGTAACTGATAGTGCTGGTCTGCCTTGCTGGGGTGAAAGACAAAGTCCAGGTAGTTGAGCTTGAATTCGAACGGTCCCAAGGTATCGTCGTAGCCTATCGACAATTCAATGCCTTTGTTTGCGCCCGATATATAGCCAACGGATGCGTTAGTATCGGCTTGCGATGCGGCGGAAATCAGCATCATGATTAATACAACGGCAAAGCGCATTCAGCATTCCTTCAAAATTGATATGTTGGCAGCAGGTAAAGCTATTCTACTTCCTGTCGAAAAACTTTAACAGGCCTCTGCATCGCTTATGTGGCGGCGGATGCAGAGGGGTCGGGTGGGAAAATCACGCCTCAAACGGCCATCAATGGCTGGTGGCCATGTCAATGATTGCCGTGCGCAGTTCCTGTTTCAACAGGGTGTCGGCTTGGGTCAAGGCACGCTTGAACGAACTATCCTTGTCGGGGGCATTGCTCTTGATCGTCCAACGCCTGGTGCCGCGCACCCGGTTGGTGGTCGTTTCGGTCAGCGTGATTTCCAGCACCCCGCGCTGCCAGTACCAACCTTCCTTGAGTCCCAGATCAGCCAGCTCCATCCTTGTTTGCAGCACAAAATCCGGATTCTGGTCTGTCGCTATCATGAAGCCGGCATGAGCTAATGCACCGGAGGCAATTTCTGCCAGACCGGGAGTGGAGTCGACACTGACTTGCGAAGCAATCTTAACCCGCTTCAGTAATTCGTCCAGATCGCTTTTCAGCTTCGCGCCATGCCAAGGTGAATCCGGGGCGCGCCCGGTGGCATCGACTATCTGCAGTGATTTCTGCAACGACTCGCGCTCTTGTTCGGATTCGACGGCTTGGTTGGCAGCGGCGATTTTCAGGAACAGGTCGCTGTTCTTGCGCGATTGCTCGACGTAGTTGCCGGTGGCCTCATCCAGTTGGCCAATTTGCTGGCGCAAGCTGGCTGCGGTCTGCAGTCGCGGCAGGATGGCCAGTACGTGAAAGTTTTTTGATGTCGGGTCTTGCCACAACTCGGCAATCTGGATGCCGCGGACGATCTGTTCGGTATGGGTGGAAATGCTGCGCGATGCTTGCCCTTCATACTCGCCCGGCCCGGATGTGCCGGTCTTGAATTTCTGGACATCGTCGCTGCTGGCCACCACCGCCACCTGGAATATCTTGGCCACGTCGGCACGGGCGCGATCCTTGGCTTCTTCCTGCGTAACGGCCTGGCCGCGTCCGAGCAGATATTGCGCGCTGGAGTAACCGGCGCTGTCCCCGGCTATCCAGTCAGGTTGGGTAACTTGCTTGCTGGCGCAGCCGGACAGCAGCGTCAGGGTAATAATCGCTAAGGCAGAGAATTTCATTTTCATCTCCTCAAGTAGTGAGACTTAATGGCTAACCCAGTGCTGGGTCAGGTAGGTTTTGCGAGTCTTGCTGATGACGACTCCGGGATACTCCTGGGTTGCGATGACATGATCACCGGCCCCAAGCAAATCGACTGTGACGGTGTAACTGCCGGGCGCCAGCGCCAGCCGCGCCAACTGAACATTGGCAGGCAACGTAAGCCAGCTGCGAGTGTCGGCCCGTTCGGTGGCTATGGCCGCCACGCGCACCACAAAAGAACTGATCAAGGCAGCTGCTGCGTCGTTGTCTCTGCCGCTGCCTGCCTTGTCAACAGAGGCCTGTATTGATCCTTTAGCCACGGCTCGCGCGATAGAGCGAGCCGTGATCGCACCCATGCGCGTATCCAGGCTCGCTCTGGCGATGGCGTCGATGTTTTCCATCATTTGAGTAGAGGCCTGCTTGCCGGAGACTGTGATGCGGGCGCCCAGCACCTGGTTGGGGCGGGATTCATAATAGGGCAGCGCGATGTTCACGAATACAGGCGGAGCAGGCGTGATGTGTTTACGCTGCCCTTCGGTTGCAATGGCCACAGGTGCGGTGGCACCGATGATCTTTTCGCGCTTGATTGGGGCCAGGCCGTTGTTCAGAACAAAAACCAGCTCACCTTCCTGTTCATGGGTACGGTTCTTTTCCATGTTAGGCTCGATGCCGAATTCCTTGCGGTATTGTGCGACCTCATCCCTCAACCCCTGACGCTGCGCAAGCCGCAGCAGATCGTGTTTGAGCATGTCCGGCATAGCCAAACCAAAATTGACCCGATATTTTTTGTAAGCCTCATAGGCTTTGCGGTAAGCGATCATGGCATCACTCCATTCTCCGAGTTCTTCGTAGATCAAGCCGGTGAGATAACGGGACAAGGCGTCCTCGGTGAATTTGCTCTCGGGAATTTTTTCACCGACTTCACGCAGCTTGATGTCCACCTGCAGCGCTTCGACACGCGCTTCATAGGGCTGTCTGAGCTCCAGGTAATTGAGCGCCATATAGAGGTGTACCAGGACCTGTTCATAGTCGTCCCCGGCATAACTGACGGTCGCATCGTTGACGACAAATGACAGCGCATTCTGGCTGACGCTGGCGGTATACAGCCGTTCCATCTCGGCTTTGGCCGCTTCCAGCGCCTGATTGGAGCCGGCAAAATCGCGCTTCATGCGCAGCACCATGCCCTTGTTGAGCAGATACAACACCCGGTCTGTCTTGGAACCGGCTTGTTTTTCGATCTCGCTCAGCGCGGCATCGTATTGTCGGCCCGAAAGGTTGCGCTCAACAATCCCGAAAGAGTCGCTGTAGGTAGCGCATCCGCTCAGTATGCCAGCCAGTGCAAACAAAAAAATGAACGGGCCAAACCGCGGTGCTGCACGGCACACCTCCATCCACAACTGCACCTTCAACTAGAACCCCAGGCTGCTGCGCTCCACCAGCTTCTTGATTTTTTTCTGGCCGACCCATACCTTGCGGTTGTCCGCCATGCTGATCAAGGTCAAATCCACCTGGTAGTAGCGCAGCTGCGTTTTACCTTCGGCATCAATAATAGTATTGATGGTTCCCTTCAGCATGAAATCGGCGCCCTTTTCCTGCCCCATGGCCTTGCGCGTAGCCTCGCTGGCATTGAGGTCCTGATCCTTGCGCTCGCCACGGATTTCCTGGCGTTCTGTCGATGAGGCAACGAATTGCACCTTGTCGGAATTGATCAACGCGCGCTCCATGTCGGCGACAAAGGTGTTGACGTTGATGTGCTCATGGCTGAGATTGCTCACTTCGCCGACGATCACCGCAGGCTGGCGGCTTTGCGTGCGGGAAAATTCACCCAGCCAGGCGCGGTTCAACACGTCCTTGATCATCTCTTCCGATACCTGTTGCGAATCGGTATCGTTCCATGCACCGCTCAGGTCTTTTACTTCGCTTACCTCCATGCGGGTGACTGATGTGGAGCAGCCGCCGGCAGCCAAACCCAGGATCAGCGCCATCAATAGGGTAAGACTATTTTTCGTGAGTGTAACTTGCATTATTTTTTCTCCTTGGCGACCCTGTCAAAAATGTTGTCGGCACGGGTTTCGATATAACGACGCAGGTCATCGTTCATGTCTTGCGTTTCGGCAAGTGTGTTTTTCACCTGCTTCATGTCCAGCTCGGCGATGGAATAGATGATGTTAGTCTTGGGGTCGCGCCAGCTGCCGATGATTTTGGCGCCGGTCAGGTTGACCTTGGTCAGTGCTTTGATCTGGCGCGACACGGCTTCTTCGGCAACATTGGCCCCGCTTGACTTGGCGGAAGACATATAGTCATTGGAAACCACATCCATGTACGACGACAAAACCTTTGCCACTTCGGCGCGCGCCCGGTCATCGGCGACAGATTTTTGCAGCGCCATGTCTCCGGTAGGAGAGGCCGAACCTACGCCGTGAAACAAGCGACCATCCTTGTCACTGAGAATGTTGCTTCCTTCGTTGACCCAGTCCGGAGCACCCTTGAGGCCCAGGTCGCTTTCTACCTTGGTTTTGCTGGAACAGGCGGAGATGAAAAGGGCGAGCAGTGCAATGGATAACAGCTTTAAAACGGAATGGAAATTTTTCATGATTTTCTCCTGATGGTTAGGAAAAACAATTTGAAAGTTGTTGCGACGGGCACAGATGGGACGACTAGCGCTGCCATCATATGTCAAATAATAGGTTGCTGCAATGCGGTTGAGGGTTGGGGCCGCGAGTCAGCCCGGCAGTAGTGAACGATATATGCCGAGTATTTGGGCAGACTTAAAACGCGGTTGCCTGCAGCACTTCAAACTGGTGTGTGGCGATGTTATAACCCAACAATTCGCCACGTTCGATATCAAAATACCAGCCGTGCAACATTAGTGATCCCCGCTCTACTCGTTCGCGTACCCACGGAAAGGTCATCAGGTTGTCGAGGGAAACCAGTATGGCCTGCTGTTCGCAGGCGCGGTGGCGCACTTCGCTGCTGGCCCCCGCAAACTCGCGCTCAACCTGTTCGCGCGCGGCATCGGCTATTTCCATCCAGCCGGCAATAAAGGATTCATCCTGGTTCACGCTGCCTTCCAGCAAAGCATGTATGCCGCCGCACTGAGCATGCCCGAGCACGATGACGTGCTGCACGTTCAGATTGCGTACGCCGAACTCCAGCGCGGCACTGGTGCCGTGATAATGCCCTTGATTCTCAGCGGGAGGAACCAGGTTGGCGACGTTGCGCACCACGAACAAGTCGCCCGGCGCGCAATCCAGCACCAGGGCGGGATCGACCCGCGAGTCGCAACACGCCACCACCAGCGTTTTCGGGGTTTGGCCATACTGGACCAGATCCTGAAACTGTACTCTGCCTTCGGTGAAATGGCGTTCGCGAAAACGGAGGAACCCCTCAATCAGCTGCCTGGGTGAACTCATGCGTTGGTCAGCCTGACCAGCGCCTCGCGGTACTTGTCAGCGGTTTTTTGCAGCACGTCTTGCGGGATATGCGGTGCCGGAGCACGCTTGTTCCAACTGGATGATTCCAGCCAGTCGCGCACAAATTGTTTGTCGAAGCTGGGCGGGTTGCTCCCTATCCGATATTGATCGGCAGGCCAGAAACGCGAGGAGTCCGGGGTTAGCGCCTCGTCGATCAGGTAAAGTTTGCCGGCATTGTCTACGCCGAATTCAAACTTGGTATCGGCGATGATGATGCCCTTGGTCGCCGCGTAATTGGCCGCTTCGGTATAAAGCGCCAGCGTCGCATCGCGAACTTCCTTGGCACGTGCTTCACCCAGCAATTCGATTGCTTGCGCGAACGAGATATTTTCGTCGTGTTCTCCCACGGCAGCTTTGGTTGACGGGGTGAACAGGGGTTCGGGCAGCTTCTGTGCTTCGCGCAGCCCGGCGGGCAATTTGATTCCACATACCGAGCCGGTCTTCTGGTAGTCCTTCCAGCCCGATCCGACCAGATAGCCGCGCACGATGGCTTCGATCGGCAGAGGCTTGAGCTTCTTGGTGACAAATGCGCGGCCCTTCACCTGAGCCTGGTCCTCTGCGCCCTTTACCACGGATTCCGGCGCGATGCCGGTCAGGTGATTGGGGATGACGTGCTGAAGTTTGTTGAACCAGAAATTCGATACCGCCGTGAGTACTTCACCCTTGCCGGGGATAGGGTCGGGCAGTATCACATCGAACGCGGAGAGGCGATCAGTCTGGATTACGAGCAGCTGGTCTTCGCCTACCGCGTAAAGATCGCGCACCTTGCCCCTATGCAAAAAAGGCAGGCTCTTGATGTCGGATTGCAGGAGCGCTGCGCTCATGGAGTCACTCCAAGGGCGGAGGTGATTTCTTGCTGCATATTTCCGGCAGTTTGCGGGAAGCCCAGAATCTTGATCAGGTCGCCATGGGCATTGAACAAGGCCAGCGACACTTGCGGAGCATTATTGGCTTTCATGAAGGCACTGCCCTCGGGCGTGTTGGGTTCGGTCAGCAGGAACTCTATCTTGCCGCCATATCCGCCTCTCACCTCGTCGAGTACCTGCATCAAGCCGATACTTTCGGGTGAATTTTTGTTGTGCACCAATACCACGGCGGCTTTACCCTTGCCGATACGCGATAAGTCATCGCTGTATCCGCGCGGCAAATTCATTGCAGCAGCAGCGGCGATCAAAAGCAGGATGCCGCCCACAACCCATTTGATTTTGCCGGGGCGTTTTGCCGGGGTAGCGGTTTGAGTGTCATTATCGGCTTGAGTCATGATTTTCTCCTGACGAAGGTTACAAATTTGGCAACGTTGTTGCGGCGATTTGCTCGGCCTGCTTTTTGCGGTAAGCGGCGAGTTTGTCCGCCAGAGCGCTATCGTGCAACGCCAGCATGGATACCGCGAACAAGCCGGCATTGGCGGCACCCGCCTCGCCGATCGCGAAAGTGGCGACCGGGATGCCCTTGGGCATCTGCACGATAGACAGCAGCGAATCCATACCCTTCAGGTATTTGGAAGGGATGGGCACACCCAGCACCGGCAGCGTGGTTTTGCCGGCAATCACGCCGGCCAGATGCGCAGCGCCTCCCGCCCCCGCGATGAAACACTGCGCACCTTGCGCGCTTATTTCCTTGATGTAGTCGAACAGCAGGTCGGGCGAGCGATGCGCAGAAATCACGCGCGCATCATAGGCCACGCCGAAATCTTTCAAAGCTTGGGCGGCCTGCTGCATGATGTCCCAGTCATTGGCACTGCCCATCACGATCGAAACCAAAGGTTTGGACATAATTATTCCTGTTAAAAAGGTACTCCATTCACGTTTGGGCGGGAATCCGGTTAAACAACTGGACTCCCGCTTTCACCTGAGCGGCAACTAAGCTCCCTTGTGGTAACCCACCACGCGTTCGACCTCGTTCTTCGAGCCCAGGATTACCGGCACGCGCTGGTGCAAGCCGGTGGGCTTCAATTCCATGATGCGCTCACGACCGGTGGAGCTGGCGCCGCCCGCCTGTTCGACGATGAACGACATCGGATTGGCTTCGTACATCAAACGGAGTTTGCCTGGCTTGGTCGGATCCTTGGTGTCGAACGGATACATGAAAATGCCGCCACGGGTCAGGATGCGGTGTACTTCGGCCACCATAGAGGCGACCCAGCGCATGTTGAAATTCTTCTCGCGACCGCCGTCCTTGCCTTTGACGCACTCATCGATGTAACGCTGCACCGGCTTTTCCCAGAAACGCTGGTTGGACATGTTGATCGCGAATTCGGCGGTATCCGCCGGAATTCTCATATTGGGATGAGTCAGGAAAAATTCGCCCACGTCGCGGTCCAGCGTGAAGCCGTTCACACCGTGGCCTGTCGTCAACACCATCATGGTGTTCGGGCCGTACAGCGCATAGCCTGCGCAGATTTGCTTGGTGCCGGGTTGCATGAAGTCTGCGGCAGTCGGATTGGTTACGCCTTCAGGGCAGCGCAGGATCGAGAAAATGGTGCCGACGGAGATGTTCACGTCGATGTTGGATGAGCCGTCCAGCGGATCGAAGGTGATCAGGTATTTACCCTTGGGGTATTTGGCCGGGATCGGGTAGATGTCGTCCATCTCTTCCGATGCCATCGCAGCCAGGTGGCCGCTCCATTCGTTGGCCTTGATGAAAACATCGTTGGTGATGACATCCAGCTTCTTCTGGGTTTCACCCTGAATGTTTTCACTGTCCGCACTGCCCAGCACACCGATCAGCGCGCCCTTGTTCACGTCGTGCGCAATCTGTTTGCAGGCGGAGATAACGTCGCTCAGCAGACCGGTAAAATCGCCGCTCGCACCCGGGATTGTGCGTTGTTCTTCAATGATGAATTGGATCAGGCTCTTGCTCATGGTTATTTCCTCAACGTTTATAAATTTATCAATCGAGCATTTTACCGCTTTTTGGCCCGGCCCTCCATGGCTATTTGGCCAGGCTGTTCCAAAGCCAATGCGCCATGTCAGGCGCGGCTCGAATTGCCGAAATTCTGGCTGGGCGATGCGAAATATCCGATCGCTTTATCCTTCGATGGCCTCAGTTATGCCGTTTGTCAGGGTTCTCGTTCCATCGGTCAGGTGGTGATGGCAAATCGTGCCGGGGTGCTCTACCATGCGCCTCAATTTTGGAACGGAGCCCACCATGCAAGAAGCCGGTAGAAAAAATACAAAAGGATATACCCTGATTGAAATAATGATCGTGGTAGTGATCATAGGCATCATCGCCGCCGTGGCGATTCCGCAATACAAGCAATATGTGATTCGCGGCAACCGATCTGCCGCCCAGGCTTTCATGATGGATATAGCCAATCGCCAGAAGCAGTATTTGCTGGACGCCCGCGTTTACGCGCCCGATCTGACCACATTGACCATGACCGTCCCGACCAATGTTTCCAATAACTATAGCTGCTGCACGATGACGCTCAACGCCTCCGGTACTGCTCCATCGTTCACCATCACTGCAACGCCAATTGCCGGGAAGGCTCAGGCCAACGACGGCAATCTGACTCTGGATGACTTGGGCAACAAAGGGGCAACCCCCAGTAAATGGTAACGTCAGACAAAATGAAACCCTCATCCACATCTGTTACCGGCTTCACATTGATCGAGTTGATGGTCGTCATCACCGTCGTGGGCATATTGGCGACGATGGCCTTGCCCAGTTTCAAGTCGCTGACCCAAAGCCAGCAGGTGAAGAATGCCAGCTTTGAACTTTATGCGGCCCTGAGCCTGACCAGAAGCGAGGCGATCAAGCGCAACAACAGTGTCACGATTACCCCTCAATATTGCAATGTAACCTCGCCCAGCCCGGCACACAACGAGGTCGGCTGGGTGATTGCATCGGCAAGTGGCACGATACGCAACCAGGCGCAATTGAAGGGTGTTGCTGTAAACCCTAATCCTACTATTACCATCCCTTCAACAGTTTCTTGCCCTACGCTCACAGCGGCCAGTACGCCTTGGGTTACCTATCAACGTACCGGCAGGATAACGGGAACGGCGCCCACCTTTCTGATCGACGCCTATGGAACCACGACCCCTTATGCGAGTTGCATCAAGATCGAGCTGAGCGGCATGCCGCGCATTTACAAACCCGCCAACGGAGTTTGCCCATGACACATCGCCGGAAAAGTGGCTCTCCTCAACTAACGCACTTGGGCTTCAGTCTGATCGAGGTGCTGGTGACCATCATCATCTTGATGATCGGACTGCTGGGCCTGGCCGGGCTGCAAGCTCGTGCGCTTACCTCGCAGATGGAATCCTATCAGCGCTCGCAAGCATTAATTTTGTTGAAAGACATGGCGGACCGGATCGACGCTAACCGCATCAATGCGGCCAGCTATGTGACCAGCGGCTTGGCCACCCCTTACCTCGGCACCGACAATGCGCTTGCCGCTTGCCCGGCTTCTTCGGTGCAAGCCAAGGATTCCTGCGAATGGAATAACGCGCTGCTGGGCGCCGCCGAAGCGCAAACCACTGGGGGGGCGCCTGTCGGCGCGATGCTAGGCGCGCGCGGTTGCGTTTTCCAGCTACAGGCACCAGCCAGCGGTATCCCTTCAGTATACCAGGTAGTGGTCTCGTGGCAGGGCTTGAACAGTACGGCTATTCCCGATAGCACAACACCTACTTCAGTATTCCAAACCTCTGCCGGGCGGTGTGCCCTGAACAAGTACACGGACAAGAACGGCCCCAATGAAGCCTTGCACCGTGTGATTTCCATGCCCATTTCCATCGCCGACCTGAATTGATCATGAAACAGTCCATCGAACAATCCACTTTTATCCAGCCACCGCAACGAGGATTTTCGCTGATCGAACTGATGATTTCGATCACGATCGGTTTGTTAATTCTGGTCACGTTGTCCACGCTGTTCATCAACCAGAGCAAGGCCAGAACCGAGCTGGACAAATCCAACCGCATGATAGATAACGGGCGTTATGCGATGGAACTGTTGTCCAGCAACCTGAGAATGGCGGGCTATTACGATACCTTCGTCCCCCGCGGTGCACCCTCGTTAATTACCGCGCTTGCCACCCCTCCCGATCCGACCGATCCGTGCGACTTAACTTTTCTAACTAACTCCGCCTACAACTTGGATTTATTGCGCCTGCATATACAAGGAGTTAATGCCACAACCACCTCGACACCTGCCTTTTCAACAAAATGCGCAGCCGTCGCAGCCTTGGCGATCGCCGCAGGTAACGATGCTACCCCCAATCCCGGCAGTGACATATTGGTGATACGCCGTGCCAGCACGGCTACCGTTGCTGCAGCGGTGGCTGGCGACGACACGACTTATCTGCAGGTTTCCAACTGCCCGGCTGAGCTGACGAATAATAATCTTTATATGATCGCCACTACCCAGCCGTCGTCCTTCACCTTAAAGACAAAAAATTGTGCGACTTCATCCGCCACCGCGCCGTTGCGCGCAATGCTGGTGCAAGTGTATTTTGTGTCAAAAGAAAATAAAGTGGGCGACGGCATTCCCACTTTGAAACGGATAGAGCAAGACCCGACCGGCGCCTCCAGCAATTTTGTGGTCACGCCGCTGGTCGAGGGCATCGAATATATACAGATGGATTATGGGATCGATGGTGACAGCAATGGCGATGGTGTGTCGGATCTTGCAGTCTTTGATGGCGTTGCCGATAGCTACTCTTCTACTTGTACCGCATGTACCACGAATACACTATGGACTAATTATTGGTCTAATGTCGTTTCGGTGAAGATCAATCTGTTGGCGCGTAACCAACAAAGCACCAAGGGGTGGACAGAGAATAAGACCTATAGCCTTGGCCTGGCCGGAACGGTTGCCAAGAACGACAACTTCAAACGCCACGCCTACACTCAGCTGGTTCGCTTGAATAACCCTGCGGGAAGAAGGGAAGCGCCATGTACAGCGCCATGCCGATAAGATTGCCGATATCTCGCCGCACTGAGGCACTCAACATGAATCCGATCAAAGCACAGCGCGGCAGTACCTTGCTGGTCGCGCTGATCATGTTGGTGCTGCTGACCCTGATTGCGGTGTCGGCAATCAACAGCACGACGAACAGCATCCAAATCGTGGGCAATGCGCAATTTCGCGACGAGGCCCGTTCCATTTCACAGCAGGCCATAGAAATGGTGATTAGCAGCGACTTCACACCCAGCCCGGCTGCTTCGTCAATTGCCGTGGACATCAACAAGGATGGCCGTATTGATTACACGGCTAATGTCTCTGCGCCCGCTTGCACCGGTTCCGCTCCGTTGCTGAACTCTAGTCTGGATAGAACAAATCCGCTTGATCAGCCCTGTTTTAGCAGTAGCGCTGCAGGTCAAACAGGAATCATGTATGTCTCGGGTGTGCCGGCCACCACGGGGACTTCGTGGTGTCTACTGCAACAGTGGGACATCTGGGCAACGGTCAACGACAGTAGTTCCACTGGCGCAAAAGTGGATGTACATCAAGGGGTGGGCATGCGTGTACCCGCCGGAACGATGTGCAACTGATTCGATGTGCCATGATTTTCACCAGTACTAAATTGTTTCACCGCGTCAGCAACCAGGAGGTAGCCATCATGAAAACCCTACGTCAGATACTAAGCTACACCTTCATTGTCTTGTCTATTTGTTCCATGCCAAGTCAGGCACAGGACATCGATCTGTACAGCTCCGTACCTAAAGTGACCGGCTCGGATCTGCCCAATATTTTGTTCCTTCTGGATAACGCAGCCAACTGGAACGCCAACAGCAGCACCACATGCACCTATGCCGATGGCACTGGAGCACCCAGTTTAGGCACCACTACTGGCGGCATCGAGCAATGCGCGTTGGTCAATGCGATCGCGGCATTGCCGCTTCAGTCGAATGGCTCCGCGCTGGTCAACGTAGGCATCATGTTTTATAACGCGAACGGGATGAACGCCTTGTACGGCTGCAATGCCAGCAACAATGGCGGCTGCCTGATGTATCCGCTCACCGCAATGACAGCCGCCAATAAGGCTCTTATCATCGCCAAGATCAAGGCGTTTTCTGGCACCGCCCAGCAGGCTAATAACGAAGCGACCGCACAGCTCATGCAGGAAGCATGGGCTTATTATGCCGGCAAAACCGGCATGTCGGGCACAGCTTATACCTCGACCGCACTGACCGGCTGCCAGAAGAACTACACGGTATTCATCGGCAACGCGATCAATAATTCCGGCTCCCCCGGCGATGCCAGCGCCACGCCGGGTACTTTGCTGACCACCACGATCAATGGTAATGCAGCCTTGACTGCCACTCAGAAGACGTTGCTCAACACGACTATCCAGATACCTTCTGCCCCATACGGTACCAGCACTTTTACCTGCTCCCCCAATCCTTACACGATGGGCACACATTCCGATGTGTCCGGCCTGTATGCGGACGAATGGGCGCGCTACATGAAGGATGTCGATCTGGTCAGCGGCCTCATGCCCGGCCTTAAAACCATCACTACTTACAGCATCGGAGTGTTGAGCAGCGCCTGCAAGGCGGATTTCCCGGCGTTGCTCTCCAGCATGGCGCGTAACGGTAGCGGCAAGTACTTTGCCACCGGCAACGCAACCGAATTACAGCAAGCCATCCTGCGGATATTCAACGAAGTGCAGGCCGTCAACAGCGTGTTCGCATCGTCCAGCCTGCCGGTCAGCGTGAACGCACAGGGTACTTACCTGAACCAGATTTACATGGGGATGTTCCGCCCGGATTCGGGCGGTCAACCCAGGTGGTATGGCAACCTCAAGCAATACCAGTTTATTTATAATTCTACGACCAAGACCCTGCAATTGGCCGATGCCACAGGGACTCCGGCGATCAGCGCGGCGGGCACCGGATTCATGTCGCCTAATGCGGCCAGTTTCTGGAACTGTTCCAGCAGCCTGAACCCGTGGGCGGCCATCGCCCCCTATACGGTCATACCGACCTGCAGTCCTGCAGAACCTGCCATGGGTTTCTGGGCCAATCAGACCAGCGGTGTGGGCAATGCCTACGACATGCCTGACGGCGAAATGGTCGAGAAAGGCGGCTCTGCGATGGTGATGCGTCTGGCCAACCTGATCAATACCTACACAGCGCTTCCAAGCACGGCGACTAACCCGCGCAACCTGTACACCTATTGCCCGAGCGGCGCAGCTTGCGGCGGCTCCGGCACCTTGCTGTCTGCTGCCCAGTTCGATACATCGAACACCGCGATCACTGATGCGATGCTGGGTACCGGGCCGGTGACGATTAGCACTATCACCAGTGCCGCCACAGTAAATCCTAGCTCTCCAGTAGCAGGTGGCTGGGCAGCTCCATGGGGAAGCGGGGTAGCCAGTCCAACGATTTCAATAACGGCCTTAGCTAAATCAGGCAGTACTGTGACGGCAACCGTTACCCCTGCATCTGATGTAGCAGCGAAACTGGCTGTTGGTACCCAGCTTAAAATTACGACAGGCGCTGCAAAATATGATTGCAATCCCTGTATCGTTACGGCGATAAATACTCCTAGCACAGGAACATTTACCTACGCCAACAGCGGGGGTGCTGGAACTCCAACCTTGCCATCTACGGCATCAATTTACTCTAACTATGTTGAGTTTTATAGCCCAACCGTTCACGGCCTGTTGGCTGGACAGACCGTGACTATCTCTGGTTGTACTTTGCAACCAACACTGAATGGCACAATAGGAGCGGTGAGTTCGCAGTGGATGGGAACAACCTGGTTTGTCGTCGGCGTAGCTACACCTATCACATGGGCAGGATTTGACACAGCATGTCAATACACTCCGAATACCGCGACCGTCACGACTTCGTCGGCTCATAATTTATCTAATGGCTCGGCGGTCACAGTTGCGGGTGCAAGTCCGGTGGGGTACAACGGTACATGGACCATTAGCGTGACAGGCACGTCTACCTTTACCTATCAATATACAGTTGCCGCGCCACTAGCGAATTTCGCTGCGGCGGGAGCCACAGTTACCAGTACCTCCACTACTCGAGATGCCCTCACACGCTGGGTGCGCGGTGAAGACAACTACGGCGACGAACAGAGCCTGTGCCCTCCTGGCACCGTTGCCGGAACCGGCAACTGCCCCAGTACTGCGGTCAACATCCGCCCTTCGGTACACGGCGACGTACTGCACTCCCGTCCGGTGGTAATCAACTACGGTGGATCTACCGGTGTGGTGGTTTTCTATGGAGCTAACGATGGTGTATACCGCGCGATCAATGGCAATCAGACCAACCCTGCGGGCACCACGCTGCCTGCACCCGGCGGCGAATTGTGGGGCTTCATTCCTACAGAGTTTTACAGCACGTTGAAGCGGCTGCACGATAACAGCCCGATTATTCTCGGGCCTTCCACGCTGCCAGGCATAGTCCCTCCGCCGCAGCTAAAGGACTATTTCGCCGATGGTCCGACCGGACTGTATCAATTGATCAAATCGGATGGCACGACCCAGACGGCTTACATCTATCTCGCGATGCGCCGTGGCGGACGCTTCATCTACGCACTGGATGTGTCGGTGCCCACCGCTCCGAAATTCCTGTGGAAGCACAGCAATGCGGATACCGGTTTTAGCGAGCTTGGCCAGACCTGGTCGCAACCCAAGGTGGCGATGGTCAAGGGTTATGCCAACCCGGTGCTGATTTTCGCCGGTGGCTATGATCCGGCCGAGGACACCGACCCGCCCACAACAGCCGACACGATGGGACGAGGTATCTTCGTCTTGGATGCGGCGAGCGGCGCCTTGATATGGAAGGCTGCTTATGGAGCCGCGTTGTCGTGCCCCAGCGCCACGGCAGCCTGCACCTTGCCCGCGATGCAATACAGCATCCCGTCGGACATCACCCTGATAGATCATGATAACGATGGCAAAATCGACCGACTGTATGTGGGTGACACTGGCGGCAACGTCTGGCGTGTAGACCTTGAGCCTACCGCAGGCACTGCACCTGCTAATTGGCAAGTCGAAAAGCTCGCCGCACTGGGCTGTAGCACTGGCGCATGTACCTTAGGTACGGTCCCGCGCAAAATCATGTATCCGCCCGAAGTGATCTCGGTGACCGGCTATG
The DNA here is from genome assembly GCA_016195965.1 of Nitrosomonadales bacterium. Taxonomy (GTDB): domain Bacteria; phylum Pseudomonadota; class Gammaproteobacteria; order Burkholderiales; family Gallionellaceae; genus Gallionella. Next base: position 35,896 of record JACPYR010000027.1, read on the forward strand.
ATGCGGTGTTTACCGGCACTGGTGATCGCGAACATCCGCTCTACAACTCGGCCGCTAACTCGGCGTGCGGAGTAACGAACCGGCTGTATATGCTGAAAGATACCAAAACCGGCAAGGATGGCAGCGCGCTGACCACGATTACGGAAACGCCTGGCTCAGCCTCACCATTCAATTTGTTCAACGCCAGCGCCACCCCTTACGACGGTTCGCTCAGCGGCTATTATGTCAATCTGGGCGCGTGCGAGAAGGTCGTAAATGCACCGCTTGCGGTGGCGGGATTTGTCTACTTCGGCGCAAATCAGGCCGAAGCGCCTAAACCCAATAAATGCGAAGAGCCGTTAGGAGAATCCGCATCCTACAAACTTGCTCCCTTCTCCGGGACTGTTACAGAAACTGAATGGGAGTCTGGCGGGTTGCCCCCATCACCTGTGGCGGGCGTAGTCAACGTCGTCGATTCGGTGACGGGCAAGACTGTGCAGGTGCCGTTCTGTATCGGCTGTGGCTCGGGTGCGGATGATGGCAAGGGAGTCTCCAGCACCTGCGATGCCTCAGCATTGGCGGCTTGCCGACCGGTCATCAATGTATCCACCAGCCGTAGCAGGACTTACTGGTATATGAATACCGATTAACGCCGTATACTATTGGGCCAAGGGCTTCCCGTAACGAGGCTCTTTAAAAGACAAAGCGACCTTTTGGTCGCTTTGTCTTTGCAGCAAGAAATGACTTGGTTTACTTGACGATCGCCTTCAGTTCGCCCTTAGCATAGCGGCTTGCCATCGAGTCTAACGCGATCGGCTTGATCTTGCCGGCTTGTCCTGCGGAACCGAAGGCTTCGTAACGTGCCTTGCAGATCGCCTTCATGGCCTTGGTGGTTTCAGCCATGAACTTGCGCGGATCGAAATCCTTTGGATTCTGCGCCAGGTAACGACGGGTCGCGCCGGTGGATGCCATGCGCAGGTCGGTGTCGATGTTGACCTTGCGCACGCCGTGCTTGATGCCTTCAACGATCTCGGAAACGGGCACACCGTAAGTTTGCGGCATCGCACCGCCGAACTGGTTGATGATCTCCAGCCATTCCTGTGGCACGCTGGACGAACCGTGCATCACCAAGTGGGTATTGGGGATGCGCGCATGAATTTCCTTGATGCGGCTGATCGCCAGCGTGTCACCCGTGGGCGGCTTGGTGAACTTGTATGCGCCGTGGCTGGTGCCGATTGCGATAGCCAGCGCATCTACCTGTGTCGCCTTGACGAATTCTGCGGCTTCGTTTGGATCGGTCAGCAGCTGGTCGTGGCTCAGCACGCCTTCCGCGCCGTGACCGTCTTCCTTTTCGCCGTGGCCGGATTCCAGCGAACCCAAACAACCTAGCTCGCCTTCAACGGACACGCCCACAGCATGAGACATTTCCACGACATTGCGGGTAACGTTGACGTTGTATTCGAATGTAGAAGGTGTCTTGCCGTCGGTCATCAGCGAGCCGTCCATCATCACGCTGGAGAAACCGGATTTGATCGCATTGATACATACGGCTGGCGATGCGCCGTGGTCCTGGTGCATTACCACCGGGATATGCGGATACATTTCTACCGCCGCTTCGATCAGATGACGCAGGAACGGCTCGCCCGCATATTTGCGCGCGCCGGCGGAACCTTGCATGATGACCGGGCTGTTGCACTCATCGGCCGCTTCCATGATGGCCTTGACTTGTTCGAGATTGTTCACGTTGAAGGCGGGCAAACCGTAGCCGTTTTCCGCTGCGTGATCGAGTAATTGACGCAAAGATACTAAAGCCATTTTATTCTCCTGATTAAAAATTCAAAACTGTGTGTTAATTTACTGCGAATGCTATTTCGCGATCAGCTCTTGTGCCTATCGCCTACCCTGACGATTTTCATCGTATTGGTATGACCCGATCGGCCGATCGCTTCGCCGATAGTCATCACCATCAAGTCGCCTTTTACAACCAGCTTCAAACGCACCAGTTCTTCTTCTGCGTCGTGCAGGGTCTGGCTATGGTCTGTTGAATTGCTCCTGAAAGCAATCGGGTGTACGCCGCTGAACAAAGTTACCTTGCTCAATGTTTCACTCAATGGCGTCATCGCAAAAATCGGCACTCCCGCATTCATGCGCGACATCCATAGCGGCGTCGAACCGGATTGAGTCAATGCGACGATGGCCTTTACCTTGAGGTGCGAAGCGGCAAACAGCGCGGACATCGCGATGGACTGATCGATGCGGGTAAACTTGTGTTCGGTCGAATTCCTGTCGCCCGCGTGAACTTCAATTTCGCGTTCTGCCTTGAGGCAGATGCGCGCCATGGCCTCTATGGTTTCCACCGGATAGTCGCCGACTGCGGTTTCCGCCGACAGCATTACCGCATCCGTGCCGTCGAGCACAGCATTGGCCACGTCCGACACTTCAGCTCTGGTTGGAATAGGCGCCGTGATCATCGATTCCATCATTTGCGTCGCGGTAATGACCAGACGATTCTTCGCGCGTGCCATTTTGATCATGCGCTTCTGCAAGCCCGGTACAGCGGCGTCTCCGACCTCCACGCTCAAGTCGCCGCGTGCAACCATGATGGCATCCGATGCGTCGATGATGTCACCCAGTACAGGAATAGCTTCGGCGCGTTCAATCTTGGCCATCAGAAGACTCTTGCCACCGGCGGCATGCATCAACTCCCGAGCGAGTTTCATATCGTCCCCGGTACGGGGGAAGGAAACCGCCAGATAGTCTGCCTTGATCAGCGCGGCTGTCTTGATGTCTTCCTTGTCCTTTTCGGTCAGTGCAGGAGCCGTCAGGCCTCCGCCTTTGCGGTTGATCCCCTTGTTGTTGGACAATACCCCGCCGCGTACCACCTTGCAGATCACCTCGTTGCCTTTTACTGCGGTTACGTGGAACTCCAGCATACCGTCGTTTAACAGCAGCACGGTGCCTTCGCTGACATCGTTGGGAAGTTCCTTGTAATCCAGCCCGACGCGCTCCTGGTTACCCAGGCCTTCCAGAGCAGCATCGAGTATGAAAGTGTCGCCATTATTCAGGACGATCTTGTCATTCTCGAATTTTTTAACGCGAATTTTCGGCCCCTGCAAATCGGCCAAGATACCCACCGTGCGGCCGCATACCTTAGCTGCGGCACGCACGGTTTCGGCGCGTTTCATGTGATCCTGGGCGGAGCCGTGAGAAAAATTCATCCGCACCAGGTCAACCCCGGCGTTTATCATTTTCTCCAGCACTTTTTGGTCGTTGGATGCAGGACCCAGCGTTGCGACTATTTTTGTTCTACGCAGCATGTATTTATTATTTCCAGTCGTTACAAGGTATAACTTTTATTGTTGGCTCGCACGTTGTTCGAGAATTTCCACAGCAGGCAGTTTCTTGCCTTCGAGGAACTCCAGGAACGCTCCGCCAGCGGTGGAGATATAAGACACTTTGTCATAGATATCGTATTTCTGGATGGCGGCGATGGTGTCGCCACCGCCAGCCAGCGTGAAAGCCTTGGTGTTAGCGATGGCCATCGCGATGGTCTTGGTGCCAGCACCGAACTGGTCGAACTCGAATACGCCTACCGGGCCGTTCCAAACCACTGTGCCTGCCTTCATGATGATGTCGGCCAGCTCCTGAGCGGACTTGGGACCGATGTCGAAAATCATTTCGTCATCGGCTACATCTTTCGCATCTTTCAGGATGGCAGGGGTATTTTCGTTGCCAGCCACGAACGGCGCTTCTTTGCCGACCACGACATCGCTGGCAATGGGAATACTTGCGCCGCGTGCCGACATTTTAGCCATCAAAGCTTGTGCGGTAGGAACCAGATCATTCTCGCACAGCGATTTGCCAACCGGATGCCCGGTTGCCTTCAGAAAGGTGTTGGCGATACCGCCGCCGACGACCATCTGATCAACCTTTTCTGACAGGCTTTCCAGCACGGTCAGCTTGGTCGAGACCTTGCTTCCGCCGACGATAGCGACCATAGGACGCGCCGGGCTGAGCAGTGCCTTGGTTAAGGCTTCCAGCTCTTCGGTCAACAATATTCCCGCAGCGGCAACTGGGGCATACTTAGCCACACCGTGAGTCGAGGCTTCTGCGCGATGTGCGGTGCCGAACGCGTCCATCACAAAGATGTCGCACAGTGCTGCATATTTTCTGGAGGTTTCTTCCAGGCTCTTTTTTTCGCCCTTGTTGAAACGGCAATTCTCCAGCAATACCAATTCCCCATCGGCTACGCTGAAACCGCCGTTTACCCAATCCTTGATCAGGCGCACCGGTTTGCCCAGCTTGTTGGCGATAACGTTGGCGACGGGCTTAAGGGAGTTTTCCTCGGAGTAAACGCCTTCCTCGGGGCGGCCCAGATGAGAGGTGACCATGACTTTGGCGCCGGATTTAAGCGCAAAATTAATGGTTGCCATTGATGCGGTGATACGGGCATCGGATGTTACTTTGCCGTCTTTGACTGGCACATTAAGATCTGCACGGATCAGGACACGTTTGCCCTTGAGATCCAGATCGGTCATTTTGATTACAGACATAACTTCTCTCCGAAAAAATAAAATGTCATAAAGGCACGAGACGCAAGGAAATTCTTGCGTCTCGTGCCTTTGAGCGGCTTTATTTGGCTACGTGACGTACCAAGCGCATCAGGTTGCAAGTGTAACCGTACTCGTTGTCATACCAGGCGACAACCTTAACGAAGGTGGGGTCCAGAGCGATGCCTGCTTCAGCGTCGAATACCGATGGGCAGGTCTCACCACGGAAGTCGGTGGAAACCACCTTGTCGTTGGTGTAACCCAGCACGCCCTTTAAAGGACCATTCTCGGAAGCAGCCTTCATTGCCTTGCAGATTTCGTCGTAAGTCGCAGCCTTGTTTAACTCGACCGTCAAATCAACTACAGACACGTCGGAAGTCGGCACGCGGAAAGCCATGCCGGTGAGCTTTTTGTTTAGTTCCGGAATCACCACGCCCACGGCCTTGGCAGCACCTGTGGAAGAGGGAATGATATTTTCCAGAATGCCGCGCCCGCCGCGCCAATCCTTATTGGACGGGCCGTCTACGGTTTTCTGTGTAGCGGTCGCTGCATGCACGGTGGTCATCAGGCCGCGCTTGATGCCAAAGGTGTCGTTCAACACTTTGGCTACAGGAGCCAAGGCGTTGGTGGTGCAGGAAGCAGCGGAGACGATGTTCTCGCCCTTATAGTTGGCGTGGTTCACGCCGTATACGAACATCGGAGTGTCATCCTTGCAAGGAGCGGACTGAACCACTTTCTTCGCGCCCGCGTCGATATGCTTCTGGCAGGTTTCCTTGGTCAGGAAGAAGCCGGTGCATTCGATCACGATATCAACGCCAACTTCGTTCCACTTCAGATTGGCCGGATCTTTCTCCGCGGTCAGACGAATGGTCTTGCCGTTGACGACCAGATTGTTGCCGCTCACCGCGACATCGCCCTTGAAGCGGCCGTGCACAGAGTCATGCTTCAACATGTAAGCCAGATAGTCAGGCTCCAGCAGGTCGTTGATCGCGACCACTTCGATTTCAGGAAAATCCTTGCTTGCTGCACGAAACACCATGCGTCCGATACGACCAAATCCATTGATACCGACTTTGATTGCCATGTTTATTTCTCACGATAGTTAATGTAAAAACTTTTAGAGCGCGTCCTCGTGCTGGCTTAACCGGCATGCGGCAATTTCAGGAAGCGCACCTCTTGAAATTTGCAGCCATGGAGTTGCGAACATTTACCCAATAACTTTTAAAAAGTCGCAACTACGCTGTGGTTTGGGCCGGGGCGATGCCCTTTAACATTAGCTGCGCTCATGTTTGCCTCTGCCGCAATGTAGTCGCGCCTTGATACTTAAGCCAGTACCTTCTTTACTGTTGCAACTACGTTGTCCACAGTAAAGCCGAAATGTTTGAACAGCTCGGGTGCCGGGGCGGATTCGCCGAAGCAATCCATGCCGATCACCGCACCCTCAAGGCCGACATACTTGTACCACAGCCCTGTCACACCCGCTTCGACGGCTACGCGCTTGATGCCCTTGGGCAGCACGCTGTCCTTGTATGCCTGATCCTGACGGTCGAACACGTTGGTCGACGGCATGGACACCACGCGCACGTTGGTTCCTGCGGTAGCCAGGGCAGCTTGAGCTTTCATGGCCAGATCCACTTCGGAACCGGTCGCGATAATCACGGCTTGTGGTTTGCCACCCGCTGCTTCGGAAAGGATATAGCCGCCCTTGCGAATATTGGCGATCTGCGCAGCGTCGCGTTTCTGGAATGCCAGGTTCTGGCGGCTGAAAATCAGCGAGGCTGGGCCATCCTTGCGCTCGACGGCACACACCCAGGACACGATGGATTCGGTAGTGTCGCACGGACGCCAGGTGTCCATGTTGGGGATGAAACGCAGAGTGGTGGTCTGCTCGACCGGCTGGTGAGTCGGGCCGTCTTCGCCCAAACCGATGGAGTCGTGCGTGAACACATAAATCACGCGCTGCTTCATCAGCGCCGACATGCGCAGCGCGTTGCGCGCATATTCCGAGAACATCAGGAAGGTGCCGCCGAATGGCAGCAGGCCGCCGTGCAGCGCCATGCCGTTCATAATATGTGCCATGCCGAATTCGCGCACGCCATAGCTGATGTAATTGCCGGGCTTGGTGCCGTGCACATGATGCGCGCCAGTCCAGTTGGTCAGATTGGAACCGGTAAGATCCGCAGAGCCACCGAGAAACTCAGGCAGCGCGGGGACCAGCGCATTGATCGCGTTCTGCGAAGCCTTGCGGGTGGCGATGGTCTCACCCTTCTCGTTGATCGCTGCGATGGCCTTTGCGGCATGCTCCGTCCAGTTGGCGGGCAAATCACCCTTCATGCGGCGCTCGAATTCGGCAGCTTCTTTAGGGAAGGCATTCTTGTATTCGGCAAATTTGTTGTTCCACAAGTTTTCCAGGCCGGTGCCTTTGGTGCGTGCATCCCATGCTTCGTATACGTGCTTGGGGATTTCGAACGGCGCATACTTCCAGCCGATATGCGCGCGGGTTGCGGCGATTTCAGCATCACCCAATGCAGCGCCATGCACGTCATGGGTGCCTTCCTTGTTAGGGGAACCGGCGCCGATGATGGTCTTGCAGCAGATCAGCGTAGGCTTGTCGGTCACGGCCTTGGCGGCCCTGATGGCAGCGTCGATTGCAGCAGAGTCATGGCCTTGCACATCAGCGATCACGTGCCAGCCGTAAGCTTCGAAACGCTTGGGCGTGTTGTCGGTGAACCAGCCGCCGACATGGCCGTCGATGGAAATGTCATTGTCGTCCCAGAAGGCGATCAGCTTGCCCAGACCCCAGGTGCCTGCCAGCGCGCAAGCTTCGTGCGAAATGCCTTCCATCATGCAGCCGTCGCCCATAAACACATAGGTGTGGTGATCGACGATGGTGTGGCCGGGCTTGTTGAATTCGTTGGCCAGCAACTTCTCGGCCATCGCCATACCTACGGCGTTGGTGATGCCCTGCCCCAGCGGGCCGGTGGTGGTTTCTACGCCGACTGTGTAGCCGTACTCGGGATGACCAGGGGTCTTGGAATGCATCTGGCGGAAGCGCTTCAACTCATCCATAGGCAAGTCGTAGCCGGTCAGGTGCAGCAAGGCATAGATCAACATCGAACCGTGGCCGTTGGATTGCACGAAACGGTCGCGGTCGGCCCATTTGGGATTGGACGGGTTGTGGCGCAGATGATGGTTCCACAGCACCTCGGCGATTTCCGCCATGCCCATCGGCGCGCCGGGGTGGCCGGAGTTGGCCTTCTGCACGGCGTCCATCGCCAAAGCGCGGATTGCGCCGGTTGTGTCATTGAATTTTGGTGGGGTGACGCTACGCGTTGCGGCCATTTCTAATTACCTCTTAATACATCCTCGCGGGATTGGTTTATTGTGGAGTACACCCTGCATATTGAACATGCCAGGGTGCCCTGAAATCATTTGGGTCTGTAATTATGCCGTACACCCTCGATTAGGGCAACCGCCATGCAGCCATGGGGGAGAATGGATTTTCTACTGAGATTCGCCTAAGCCGCCCTTTTTGGCGAATTTAATGCCCAATTGTTTCAGTTTACGATAAAGATGGGTGCGTTCCAGCCCGACCTTGTCAGCTACCCGCGAGACATTTCCGGCTTCCATTTTTAGATGGTAGTCAAAATAGAGCGCGTCAAAATGTTCGCGTGCCTCGCGCAAAGGTAAATCCAGCGGTAAAGAAATTTGCAGTACCTGACCATCGATGCTCAGGGCGATATTTTGGCCCTGGGTTTCGGCACTAGGTGCTGATGGCTTGGGGGCAGTTTCCTTGATGGCTTTTGCGATGGTGGCGAGCAACTTTTGCAATGCAATGGGTTTTTCCAGAAAGTCCACCGCACCGATGCGTGTCGCCTCGACAGCGGTTTCTATCGTGCCGTGCCCAGACATCATCACCACCGGCATGGTCAGCAAATCCTGATCGACCCACTCCCTGAGCAAGGTAATACCATCGGTGTCCGGCATCCAGATGTCCAGCAATACCAAATCGGGTTCCTGATCGTTCCGGTAGGCGCGAGCCTGCTCGGCGTTTTCGGCCAGGTAAACCTGGAATCCTTCATCAAACAGGATTTCAGATAATAATTCGCGAATGCCGATTTCATCGTCCACCACCAAAATCTTTTTGCTTTCCATCACGTCTCCTCAATCAAGGGCAGGCAGATGCTGATGCGCGCCCCGCCGCTTGCGATATTTTCAATGGCTATATGCCCGCCATGTTCTTCCACGATCTTCTTTACAATGGCCAATCCCAGCCCGGTACCCTTGGCCTTGGTTGTCATGTATGGCTCAAAGGCGCGCGATAGCACGCTTTCCGCGAAGCCTGGGCCATTGTCTTCAACCCATAGCTGAATTTCCCCGTTTTGCGTTTCAGTATGCAATGTTATCCGGGGTTGTGCGATTCCTTGTAGGGCGTCTTGCGCATTTTGTAGCAGATTGTGGATGACTTGCCGCAAGCGGGTCGCATCTCCATTGACTACACTGTGCAACGCATCCAGCTTTAACACGATCAGAATGGTGCTGTTCTCATATAAGCCCAATACCTCTTTAATCAGATTATGTATATCCAAGTGCGACAACTTTAAGGCGGGACCGCGCGCATAATTGGCGAAATCGCTCACCATGTTTTTCATTGCGGCAACCTGGCTGACTATAGTTTGAGTGGCGCGCCGCAATAGTTGCGCATCGCCTTCATCAAGTTTACTGCCCAGTTTATGCTGCAGGCGTTCCGCAGATAGTTGTATCGGCGTGAGCGGGTTTCTGATTTCATGTGCGAGACGTCGCGCAACTTCACCCCAGGCCGCCTGGCGTTCTGCTTGCAGCAGATGGCTGATATCGTCGAACACTACTACATAGCCCGCTTCGCCCCCCTGCGGCAACCGGGTTCCGCGCATCAGCAGAATTTGCGTGCCATTCCTGCTCAGGCGTTCGATTTGCCGTTGCCATTCTCCGCTATCTGTTTCATCAAAAGCGTCCATGATGGTCTGGCAGAACGATCTTAGCAGGGCGTGCCTCTCGGCAATTTGCGTCAGCGGCATGCGTTGCATGTCTTGCAAAGGGGCGGCCAGAATATGTGCGGCACTGGTGTTCACCGAGCGCAAACGCAATTCATGGTCCAGCGCCAGCACTCCGGAAGACAAGTGGGTCAACACGCTTTCCAGGTGCACCTTGGCGCTTTCCACAACTCTCTGCTGCTGCTCGCTGGCCTGCTTCGCCTCGAATAACTGGCGCGTCATCTGGTTGAACAAGCCGGTCAGTGCGCCCAATTCATCGCTGCTGCGGATGGGATATTGTTCGGTAAAGTCGCCCTGCGCAACAGCGCGTGTCCCTTCCGCGAGCGCTTCCAGCGACGAGCCAAATTTTTCACTGAGGAAAAAGGCGGCTGATACCGCAGTCAGCAACACGATCAATAGCGAGAGTGTCAAAGTGATCGCATATAGTCTTTTCAGGCCGAGGCGGGAAAGTGTCAGTTCCTGATAATCGCGGTACACGGCTTGCACGGTTTCGGCATCCGCCTCAATTTGCTTGGGAACAGGCTGGGCAAATTGCAAAATATATTGTTTATCTGCCGGGGCTTTTGAATTGACCATCGCCAGCGCAAGCAGCGACAACTCCCTGTTGGGCAGGGTATCGATCACGGCATACGCGCCCTTGTCCCGCGTCAAACGAAATAAATCGTTGTCGGGCTTATCGGGTGATCGCCCCTTGCCGGTCAAGGAAGAGGCGATCAAATTTCCATCGATCGCGAACACGCTGGCTTCCTGAGCTACGTCTTTGTCCACCAGCTGGCCCAGAGCACGCTGATATTGTGCGGGAGATTTTTCCGCCAGCAACGCGGCGGTAAACTGGGCTTTTTTGGACAGCTCTTTCAAGCTGTTTTCGAGACCGCTCCTGCCCAGGTTGAGCCCACCCTCCAAGGCTTTCTCGACACGGACGTCAAACCATGACTCAATGCTTTTATCCAGAAATTGAACGGATACCGCATAGATCAAAACACCTGGCAAGACTGCAGTAAGCGTGAAAAATATCACCAGGCGCAATGTCAGCTTGGCGCCGAATACCTTGTTTTTCAGCTTGCTGCGCAGCCGCCATAGTTGATAGCCGACCAGTCCCATCAGTGCCGAAGCAAGCAGGCCGGTTAATCCCAGCAAACCGTAATAGTTGCTGGAAAAGCCGCTGGTGTTTGCACTGCTGCTGGATAGCAAATACAGCAGCGCGCCGCTGACGATTACACTCATGAAGATCAGGTAGGTCACCGCGCCGCTACTCCGTTTTCTGACCGCTGTGCATGCTGGCCTCTGTTGGGCCGATTACCCAGCGATACCAATCAGAGTCGAGCGACCAATCGCTGTCGGTTAGCGCGTTTACCTGAAGCGGCTTGGGTAGTTGCGCAATGTCCAGACGTAACCTTGCCGCCGCCATATAGTCGCCGTCCTTTTTCAGCAGCTCGGCGGGAATCACTGCGGAACTTTGTCTGGACAGCATGCTTAATGCTTCCTCGAGGCTGGCGAAATTTTGGAACAGCGCGCCCCGCGAAATGCGATATCGCCCGGTCAGGACGCTATAGGAAAGCTTGAGAGTTTGCTCGCCCTTGTACACTTCTTCATCCAGCCAGGATAGCCGTGCCCGTGGAGAATCGCCCACAAAATAGCGCGGCAGGGTGCGCAACAGGCTTTGTTGCGCCGTCTCAAACCATCCCCAGCGGGCATGTGTCAAAGAAAATTCGCTAACAAAATAGATAGGGGTACCGCGCGACAACGCCTGCTTCACGGCGAAGCTCAGGCCGATGTCGTAGTTGGCGGCAAGCTGGTAGCCTTCTTCGCCCAAGCGAAATTCCACCATCTTGACGGAGATTTCTTCGGCTTGGGCAGATGCGGCAAACAACCATGCCAGCAGCATGCAGTGCAGCAGCGCCTTAAGCAATTTTTTGCAATAAGGCATAAAAAAATCCGTCATGCTGGTCGTTGGGTAACAACTGTCCCGTTATGCCGTCAGGCAAGGTAACCGCTTGCCTCCTTGCATCCGGTTGCTGCGCCAGAAATGCCGCGACAACCCGTTCGTTCTCTTGCTGAAAGATCGAGCAGGTAGCGTAGAGCAATTTACCATCCCGGGCCAGCAGCCGCCACAACGCCTGTAAGATATTGAGCTGTTGTTTGGCGAAGTCATCAATGTCGGCGGGCCGTCGCAGCCATTTAATGTCGGGGTGGCGGCGCACCACACCGGAAGCCGAGCAGGGCACATCGGCCAGTATGCGCTGGAAGGGTTTGCCATCCCACCACTCAATGGGTTCGGCAGCGTTGCCGCCAACCAGCTGTGCCGTCAACCCCAGCCGCTGCAGATTTTCTGCGACCCGCTGCAGCCGTTTTTCGTCCTTGTCCACCGCCACCATTTCCACCGCCGCCAGCTCCAGAATGTGCGCGGTTTTGCCGCCCGGTGCGGCGCAGGCATCCAGCACCCTTATTCCATCGTGTACATCCAGCAATAGTGCGGCGTATTGCGCCCCAGCATCCTGCACAGATACTAGCCCATCAAAAAATCCCGGAAGCTTGTCCACAGAAACGGGCCTTTCCAGTTGCAATGCGTCAGGCTCAATAAACCGGGCGGATATTTCATGCCGGGCCAGCAGCGAAAAATAGTCCGCTGTCGAAACGCGCCGCTTATTGATGCGTAACGTCATGGGCGGGCGCTGATTGCCCGCTTCGAGTATCTGCTCGCTACGCTCACCATATTGCGTCTGGAGTTCGGTTATCCACCACGGCGGATGACTGTAGCGTCCCGTTTCATGCTGCGCTGCCCGTGCCAGCAAATCAGCCTGGCTGCGCAGGAAATTGCGCAGAATCGCATTGACCAATCCGCTAATTTTCGGATTCAGCATCTGCGCGGAGCGCACCGCATGATCGACCACGGCGTGCCGGGCGGCCTTGCTGTATTGCAGTTGGTAGAGGGCCACCAGCAGTACGTAGTAGATACGCCGATCGGATAGCGGTTTGTGCAACAATGCGCTCAGCAGCGCATCCAGTTGCCCGTAGAAGCGCAACGTACCATAACTTAAATCCTGCAGGGCTGCGCGCTGTGCAGGTGTCCAGACAGCTTTCCTGCTCAATGATTCATCCAGCACCTGGTTCAGGTTGCGCCCATCCACCAGCACTTGCTGAATGATTTGGCCGGCGGCAAGTTGTATGTTGTGCATCTAATTTACGGAGAAATGATCGCCAACCTTGACTGGTATAGCCTGCAAAAATTGTGCTGCGGGCTGTGCTTTGCCGCCTGGGCGCTGGAGTATCTCCAGGCGCAAGGCGTTTTGGCCGCAGGCCACCGTGATGCCGTGCTTGGCCACATCGATCACCAGGCCGGGATCGCCGCTTTGATCCAGGCATAGCCCGGCTTGCCAAATTTTTATCGCCGCACCGTGCAGGTTGGCGTGGCACACCGGAAAAGGATTGTATGCGCGCACCGCGCGTTCGATTTGCCTGGCATCCAGTCGCCAGTCGATCTGCGCTTCACCCTTGGTCAACTTGGCCGCATAACATGCCGTATCGTTATCCTGTTTCACGGGAGTCAAACGGTTTTCCTGCAATAACCGCAGCGATTCGAGGATGCTGCTGGCGCCCATTTCGGCCAATTTGTCATGCAGGGTTTGTGCGGTGTCGTTTGATGCGATCGGACAAGTGTGGCGCAGCAACATATTGCCGGTATCCAATCCCTCATCCATTTGCATGATCGTGATGCCGGTCTCTTGATCGCCGGCTAATATTGCGCGCTGTATCGGCGCCGCACCGCGCCAGCGCGGCAACAGCGAGGCGTGTATGTTTAAGCATCCATGGCGCGGCAGTTGCAGCACTGCCGTGGGCAAGATCAAACCATAAGCGGCTACCACCATCACATCGGCGTCAAGCATCGCAATTGTACGTTGCGCATCTGCGGTTTTTAAGGTGGTGGGCTGCAATACCGGCAAGCCATGCTGTAATGCGAGCTGTTTGACCGGGCTGGCCGCCAATTGCATGCCACGACCGGCAGGGCGATCAGGCTGAGTAAGCACAGCGACAATCCGGTGTTCCGAGAGCAACGCGGCCAGCGCGCTGGCCGCGAAATGGGGCGTACCGGCAAAAATAATTTTCATAACGGCCTCGGGAGGAAATCTGCCCAGTGGAGCAAGCAAAGAGGTTTTACATAGTTTCGCGTAAGCGTTTTTTCAATTTTGCGCGTATCCGGGTTTGCTTGAGTTGCGACAGGTATTCGACAAATACTTTGCCTACCAAATGATCCATCTCATGCTGAATACAGACAGCCAACAAGCCTTCGGCATCCAGCGTAAAGGGTTCACCCTTTTCATTGAGCGCCCGCACGGTGACCTTTTCCGCGCGGCATACCGTTTCATAAATGCCCGGTACCGACAAACACCCTTCTTCATAATCGCTGGAGCCGCTGCTGGCGATGATTTCCGGATTGATGAACACCTGCAATTGATCGTGGGTGTCGGAAACATCCACCACGATAATGCGTTCATGCACATCCACCTGCGTTGCGGCCAAGCCCACTCCGGGCGCAGCATACATGGTCTCGGCCATATTGCGCACCAGCTTGCGGGTGCTTTCATCGACCCGTGCGACACTCTTCGCGACTTTGTGGAGGCGCTCGTCGGGATATTGCAAAATTTTCAAAATCGCCATGCCTGTCCCAAAAATGCTTGCTAATTTAGTAGACTAGATGCAGAATTTAACGCAGCACAGCAACATTGCGTGCCCCTTATATCGACTCTGCCGGAGTTTCCATGCGCAAGATTATATCGCTGATTTGCTTTTTATTACCCATTTTGGCTATAGCCGCCGAGTCTGAAAAACCTACGGATATCCTTTTGGATATTCGCAACGATGCGCCGGATCGGCATGTCGTCGTCAAGGGCGATACTTTATGGGATATTTCCGGAAAATTTTTCAAGGACCCGTGGAAGTGGCCGCATATCTGGGGTATCAACAAAGACACGATTAAAAATCCGCACTGGATTTATCCCGGAGATATGATTTATATCGACCGCCGCAATGGCACCTTGCATATTGGCCAAGTTGAAACACAGGCAGGCGGCCAAACGGTTCAAGAGAAGGAAACGGCAGCTGACTCTCAGGCTGAAAGTGAAACGGGCGGGGTGGTAAGACTATCACCTAAAATACGTGAGAATCCCAGTTCGCACGATGCTATTCCGAGTATTCCGGCCAATGTCATCGCGCCATTTTTGACGCAGCCTCTGGTTGTTGAGACCGACGAGTTGAAGGATGCGCCAGCACTGATAGGCGCACGCGAAGGGCGTGTCATACTGGGTAAGGATGACATCGGTTTCGCCAAAAATTTACCCGCCGATAAAGGCAGCAAGTGGCAGATTTACCGTCCGGGTAAAACCTTTACAGACCCGGACACCGGTGAAGTATTGGGTGTCGAGGCTATCTATCTGGGCAAGGGTGAAGTGAAAAACTTTGCCGATGTAAGCACCGTTGCGATTACCCATTCTGTCCAGGAAATATACGCGGGTGATCGCCTGGTATTGCCTATGATTGAAGAAGCCAACAACTATTTGCCACGCGCGCCGGAAAGCAATATTTCCTCACGCGTGATTTCAGTATATGGCGGGGTATCCCAGGGTGGGCAAAATTCCATCATTACCCTGGATAAAGGCATGCGCGATGGGCTGGCCAATGGCCATGTGCTGGCGCTCTACCGCAAAGGCGAAGTGGTTAAAAACGAAGGTCAAAATTATACTCTGCCGGATGAGCGCTATGGTTTGGTGTTTGTGTTCCGCGTGTTTAACAAAGTCTCTTACGCGCTGGTGATGCAGACGAAATTGCCGGTGCAACTGTTGGATCGCGCAAATACCCCTTAAACAATGAGCGTCGATGCATCGCTCAAGGCATGGCTTACTCTAAGCCTGATACGGGGCTTGGGCGGCGAGGGCGCGCGCCGCCTGTTAAAAGAGTTTGGTTCGCCGGAAGCGGTTTTCGCCGCTTCCCTCAGCACTCTCAAGTCGGTTGTTAAAGCGGAGGTCGCCACAGAAATCGGCAAAGGCATTGCCGATGAAGCCGTTGCAGCGACTCTGGCTTGGCTGGAAGACAAGAACAACCACATTGTCACGCTTGCAGATAGCGATTACCCGCAAGCGCTGCTGAATATCTCCGATCCGCCGCTGCTGCTGTATGTGAAGGGCAGGCTGGACCTGCTCAATCGTCCGGCGTTGGCTATTGTCGGCAGTCGCAGCGCCACACCGCAAGGAATTAACAACGCAGAGGCGTTTGCCAAGTCGTTGAGTGCATCTGGGCTGTGCATCATAAGCGGTTTGGCGCACGGTATTGATGCCGCAGCGCATCGGGGTGCATTGCGTGGCCAAGGCAATAACCAGGGCAGCAGTATTGCCGTAGTGGGCACTGGTCTGGATAAGGTGTATCCAGCCGCGAATCGGGATTTGGCGCACGCCCTCGCGCAACAGGGCGCGCTCATTTCCGAATTCCCGCTGGCCACCCCGCCGCTGGCGGCCAACTTCCCGCGACGCAATCGCCTTATCAGTGGTATGAGCGTCGGCTGCCTGGTGGTGGAAGCGTCGTTGCAAAGCGGCTCCCTGATCACCGCACGGTTGGCGCTGGAACAAGGCCGGGATGTATTTGCGATACCAGGTTCGATACACGCCCCGCAAAGTAAAGGTTGCCACAAGTTGCTCAAGCAAGGCGCCAAACTGGTCGAGTCGGCGCAGGATGTTCTGGAAGAACTCGGCGGCCGATTTGTTGCCATCGCATCGACGGATAATTCCGGCCATGCGGCGCCAGCTGTGCAAACTGCCGCGCTGTTTGAACATCTGGGCTACGATCCTGTGGACATAGACACACTGAGTGCGCATAGTAGCTTGACGGTAAGCCAGCTATCCGCCATGCTGTTGGAACTTGAACTGAGTGGGCAGGTATGTGTGCTGCCCGGCGGTTTATACCAACGTATCAATTAACTCACTGCGTAAATTATGTTTGAAATTTTGATGTACTTGTTTGAAAGTTATTTTGACGCAGGCAGTTATCCTGAGCCAGACAAGCTATCGCGCAAACTTTCCGCCGCAGGTTTTGAGGGTGAAGAAATCGACGAGGCTTTGACCTGGCTGTCCGCGTTACAGGAGCAAAATCCAGATAGTTATCCGGACAGTCTGGAACATACCGGGCACCGGCATTTTGCCGAACTCGAATTGCAGCTTATCAGCGACGAAGCCCGCCAATATCTGTTGTTTGCCGAAAGTCAGCACCTGATTTCGGCTGTCGAGCGGGAAATGATCATCGATCGTTCGGTTGCGCTGAAGCAGGAAAATCTTTCGCTGGATAAGCTCAAGCTGATCATGTTAATGGTATTGTGGAATCGCCATCAAGATCTCGATCCGTTGTTGATCGAGGAATTGCTGACTCCTTTGCATTCGGCACAACTGCACTGAACGCCAAGCTTTAAACCCTGATTGAAAAACGGATAAACCCAGACCACGCGCATGGCAACTAATTTACTGATCGTCGAGTCACCGGCCAAAGCCAAGACGTTGCAAAAATATCTGGGCAAGGATTTTGCAATCCTCGCCTCGTATGGACACGTGCGCGACCTGATTCCCAAAACTGGTGCAGTTGATCCAGAAAATGGCTTTGCGATGAAGTACGAAACCATCGCGCGCAACAGCAAGCATATGGATGCGATCGCGAAGGCGGCAGCGGCAGCGGATAACATCTATCTGGCACCCGACCCGGATCGCGAAGGTGAGGCGATTGCCTGGCATATTGCCGAGTTGCTCAAAGCCAAGCGCGGCATGAAGAACAAGAACATGAAACGCGTGGTGTTCTATGAGATCACCCAATCTGCGGTGCGCGAGGCAGTTGCGCATCCCCGCGAAATTTCGCAGCCGCTGGTGAACGCTCAGCAGGCGCGCCGCGCACTCGATTATCTGGTCGGCTTCAATCTGTCTCCACTGCTGTGGCGCAAGATACGCACCGGCCTGTCGGCAGGGCGCGTGCAAAGCCCGGCGTTGCGGATGATCGTCGAGCGCGAACTGGAGATCGAGGCATTCAAGAGCCAGGAATACTGGACCGTGCATCTTGATACCAACAAGGATCATCTGCCGTTTACCGCCAAGCTGTTTCAGTATCAGGGCAAAAAGCTGGAGCAGCTCAGCATAGCCAGCCAGGCCGAATACGATGCTATCCATGCCAAAATCAACGATGCCAAGCTACCGCCGAAGGTGGTGCGCGTCGAGAAGAAAGCCAAGCAGCGTTACGCCGCCGCACCTTTCACCACGTCCACCTTGCAGCAGGAAGCCGTGCGCAAACTCGGCATGACTGCAGACCGTACGATGCGCACCGCGCAATCGCTGTATGAAGGTGTGGACATTGGAGGTCAGACCGTCGGTCTGATTTCCTATATGCGTACCGACTCGGTCTCGCTGGCCAAGGAAGCTGTGCAGGAAATCCGCGACTACATCAAGGATAATTTCTCGTCGGAATATCTGCCCAGCACCCAGCCGGTCTTCAAGAGCAAGACCAAGAACGCGCAGGAGTCGCATGAGGCGATACGCCCGACGTCTATCCTGCGTACGCCGGACAGCATACGCGACCATCTGACCGCGGATCAGGCGCGCCTCTACGAAATGATCTGGAAGCGCACGCTGGCCTGCCAGATGTCACCGGCACGTTTCGATACCGTCAGCGTGGACATACGCCTGGGCGGAGACACCACGCTGTTCCGCGCCAACGGTCAGGTGCTGGTATTCCCCGGTTTCATCGGTGTGTACATGGAAGACGTGGACGACGCCACAGAAGAGGAAGGCGGCAAGCTGCCGCCGCTGGCCGAAGGCGATGTGCTGACTATAGACAAGCTGTACGGCGAACAGCACTTCACCCAGCCGCCGCCGCGTTACTCGGAAGCCAGCCTGGTCAAGGCGCTAGAAGAGCACGGCATCGGCAGACCCTCCACTTACGCGACCATCATCTCCACGCTGCAGGCGCGCGAATATGCGGTGCTGGACAAGAAGCGCTTCATGCCTACCGATGTCGGGCGCGTCGTGACGCGCTTTCTCACTGACCATTTCACCCGCTATGTGGATTACGGCTTTACCGCCCACCTCGAAGACGAGCTGGATGAAGTGTCCGAGGGCAAGCGCGACTGGATAGGCGTGATGGGCGAGTTCTGGAAAGGCTTCTCCAAGCTGATCAAGGAGAAGGCAGACATCGACCGCCCGGTGGAGTTGATCGACGAAGCCTGCCCGGAGTGCGGCAAGCCGCTCGCAAAAAAGCTCAGCCGCTACGGCAGTTTCATCAGCTGCACCAATTATCCGGAATGCAAATACAAACGCAGCCTCAGCGGCGAATCTCAGGACGATGCCTCGACCAGAGTGGAACTGGGCGCGCATCCGGACACTCAGCAGGTCGTGCTGCTGCTGCGCGGCCCTTATGGTCACTACGTGCAACTCGGCGAAGTGTTGGAAGGCGAGAAGACTAAGCCCAAGCGTGTCTCATGGCCCAAGGAAATGCCGCTCGAACAGGCCGACCTGGCCAGCGCATTAAAGCTGCTCGCGTTGCCGCGCGAACTCGGCGCACATCCAGAGTCCGGCAAAAAGGTCATCGTCAACATAGGCCGCTTCGGCCCCTACATCGGCCACGACGGCAAGTTCAAATCCATACCCAAGACTGACAGCATCTTCGAAATCGGCCTGGATCGCGCGGTGGAATTGTTGGCGCAGGCTCGCGATGGCAACACCGTGTTACGCGTGCTGGGCGATCACCCGGACGACAAGGCCAGCGTGGAAATCTGCAGCGGACGCTACGGCCCCTATGCGCGCCACGGCAAGATCAACGCCACGCTACCCAAGGGCGTCTCACCGGATGACATTACACTGGAAGAAGCGCTGGAGCTGATCGCGGCCAAGGCTGCGAAGGGGGACAGCAAGCCAGGAAAATCCAAGAAGCCGGCAGCTAAAACCGCTAAAGCCCAAGCTGCTCCCAAGGAAACCAAGCCCAAGACAGTGAAGAAGACCACGACTGCCAAAGTTGCTACCGCCAAGACCGCGACCACCAAAGCGAAGACTGTAAGCAGAACCAGCAAAACGGTCGTGAAAAAAGCTGCCGCCACCAAGGTATCGAAACCTGCCGCCAAGAAATCGGTTAAGTGATCATTGATTGATCGCGTCACCAGGTAAATCCCTTGCACTAGCCGGCAGGCGTCTTGCCTTTACAAATCCAAAATTTATCGAGTAGCATGCGGGTCCCACTTGGTAGAAACTATGGCACATAAAACCGTCATATCGTTGCTCGCCGCGCTACTGGTGTTTGTCATTGCTATGGCCTGTTATACGCAGGGCTTTTTTGATAAACCCGAATTATTCGCCTACGATGTTCAGGCGAGACTGTTACGTTCCGAAAAAGCCACCGATAACAAGATCAAGGTCATCCTCGTGGACGAGGCGGCGCTCAGGTCCATGTCGGATATTGCGGGCAGATGGCCATGGCCTCGCGCCATCTGGTCCGACCTGCTCGACTTCCTGTCCATCGGCGGTGCGCGTACAGTGTTGTTCGATATTTTGTTTCTGGAAAAACAGGACAAAGTAAACGACAAGGCGCTTTACAACGCGACGAAAGCCGCGCAGAACGTCTACCACAGCATGTTGATTGCGCGGGAAGAGGCGGACAAAGAAGCAAACAATGAAGCGGTAGGCAAACCTCTTCCGGTTGAATTTATTAACCGCTTCGCGCAAAAGCAAGTGACGGGATCATTTAATCTTAAGCCTGGCACAGAGAACAACGACTTCGCATTACCCATTGCCAATCTGTCTGAAGCTTCCAGAGGTGTAGCCGTAGTCGAGTTTACCCCAGACAGCGATAATGGAAACCGGCGCACCAAGCTCTTGCGGGAATATCAGGGCAAATACTTTCCAGTGCTGGGTCTGGCACCTTTCATCGACAGCAGCACGCCGATCAATTTTCAAAGCAATGCCATAGAGGTCAACGACCGCACCATTCCGATCGACGAAAACGGCAACACCCTCATCAATATGTATGGCTTGAACAAGGTCGAGACCTATTCGATGAGCGGGATTTTCGCATCGCTGCAGAAGATCAGGCAGGGTGAAGTGGAGAACCTTTTGGTGAGCCCGGAGCTATTCAAGGATAGCATCGTGTTCATTGGCACCAGTGCCATCGGCACCTCGGATCTTAAGGCCATACCGATGTCAGCCAGCGCGCCCGGCGTGATGCTGCATGCCTTTCTGGCCAACAATTATCTGCAGAACGATTTCATGAGGCCGCCCGACAAGCGCTTGACTTACCTCTCGATGCTGATCGGAGTATTCCTTACGTCCTGGGCGGTGATGTTCTCGAAACAACTCTCGATCAGGATTTTGTTTCCGCTAGCGATGCTCGCTACCTACATAGCCTATGCGCTGGTCTCTTTTAAGCTGAATGCGCAGGTTGAAATCGTGCCGTTTATTTTTTCCACTTTCACTACCGGCTTTCTTTCATACGGCTATCTGACCTTCACCGAAGGGTATGAAAAACGCCGGGTTGCCCACCTCTTTACTCAGTACGTATCCAAGGAGGTGCTCGACGAGATCATGAATAATTACCAGGAATATTTGAAGTCGAGCGCGGGCCAGAAAGTTGAAATCACGGTGCTGTTTTCCGATATACGCGGGTTTACGACCATGTCGGAAACTACACCGCCGGAAAAAATCGTTGAAATGCTGAATGTGCATTTCACGGTGATGGCGGACATCATCCTGAAGCATAACGGCACGATAGACAAATATATCGGCGATGCGATCATGGCTTTCTGGGGAGCGCCGGTACAATCCTCCGACCATGCCGAACAGGCGGTGCTGGCCGGACAGGAGATGCTGGAAGGGCTCAAGGAAGTCAACCGGATACTCAGGGAGCGCGGCTTCGAGCATGAGATCAAAATCGGCATCGGCATCAACACCGGTCCTGTCACGATAGGCAATATCGGTTCGGAAAAAAAGAAGAATTACACGGTTGTCGGCGATGCGGTCAATCTTTCTTCCAGGCTCGAAAGCATCACCAAGGAATATGCAACGCCGCTGCTGTTATCGGAGTACACCTATGGGAAGATCAAGGATAAGATAGACTGCAAACGCATCGGCAATGTGAAGGTGAAGGGCAGGGAGCAGCCGGTCGATATCTATACCGTGGAAGAGCAGCGGGCGCTGCAATAGACTGCCCTCGCACGGAATTTGGGAATAGGGATTCGTGTTTATGCATGGAGGAAACGATGAAAAAGCAATTGGCATCATGCGCGGTATTTTGTGTATTCCTGTTTTGCGCTGGCGCGCTCCATGCGCAGGCCTATTATGTTCAAAGCATCAGCGCTAAAGTCAGGGCCGAGCCCTCTTTTAAGGCCAAGGTGATAGCTGAAGTCGGCAAGGGAAAAATGCTCACCGCTACGGGTCTGGAAGGCAGCTGGATAAAAGTCAAAATCGATAGCGTGGACGGATACATTCCTTCGCTGCTGCTCTCCACCCATCCACCCCTTGCAACCACGGTAGTTATCAAGGCAGAAGATACCGAGATCAAACAGGGCGTGCGTCGCAGGGCATCGTCTTTTTCAAGTGCGGCCGCCGCCCGAGGATTGACCAAAGAGGACAGGCAGCGCGATAGCATAGAGGAGGGGGCCAATTACAACGATCTTAAGAAGATGGAATCGTTGCATATACCCGCTGATGAAGTCACGCGCTTTAACGAAGGGGGAAAGTAATGAGGCCCAGCATGTTCATTACGCTGGTTGCGTTAGCGGCGCTTGCAACACCATCTTACGCCGGTGAAAATTGGCGCGAACGGGCGTCAGCCGAAGAAACGGTTACTTCGAGCGACATCTCGGCGGAGGTCGCGTTTGGCAGGGAAATTGCCGCAAAGATATTGGGCAAATACAAACCATACGATAACCCTGCATTGATCAAATACGTCAGCTTGGTCGGGCTGACGCTGGCGCGCAGCACGAACAGGCCGGAGTTGGAATATCACTTCATGGTTCTCGATGCCAATGACGTGAATGCCTATGCAGCGCCGGGAGGCTATGTGTTTATTACCAGGGGCGCGTTGCTGCTGATGAAAGATGAGTCAGAACTGGCGGGAGCACTCGCCCATGAAATTGCACACGTCACCGAAAAGCATGTCGTGAAGGAGCTGAAAATCAAGGGAGCAGATGATTCGGCGATATCGGGGCTTGCGCAGCTGGTGGGCGGCAGTTCCGAATCGGCGCGGGCTGCTTTTTCTCAGGTGGTCGATCAGGGTCTCGAAATGATCATCAAGAATGGCTATAAACGTGAAGATGAATTGCAGGCAGACAAGAGCGCGGTCACCATCAGTGCGCTTAGCGGTTATAACTCCATCGGTCTCGCCAAGTATCTGGACCGCATCGGTACAATTAAAGAAAAAGCTGCTGAGCCGCCGGATTCAACCCATCCGACCTTCACGACCAGGATCGCGCAGATCAACGATGTCATTTTGAAAGAAGGCATCAATACCAGCGAATTGTCTACCAACAAGGAGCGTTTCGCGGCAACGCTCAAGGGCCTGAAGAAATCCTAGCATGCTAAATTCATGCGTCCACATCAGTATGTTGACGACAGAAACACCAGCCAGCCGAACGTGGAAGCATCCTGGACGCTGAGATCGCCGAGAATCTGCGACTGGCCTTTGCCATAATTGACACTGCCGCCCAGCGTGACCGATGAGTTTCCAGAGAATTTGGAAACGCTCAGGCTTGCGCCATACAGGTTGATTTTCTCTTCGTAGTTGGTAACCCCTGCCTGGATATCGGGCGTGTTCGCGTTGTTGGTGAACAGCCCTGCCCGAATAGCCCATTTTTTCGACAGATAATATTCCATGCCCAGTGCGGCATTGAGGGTCGCTACCTTATCGCCATAAATGGGGTCTTTGACTGCCATGTGATAAGTCAGGTCTCCGGAAACCAGCAGGTTTTTGTCCGCAAAGTAGGCAGCACCCAGCGCTGCGCGGATTGGATATTGCCTCTTGTAGTCAGAAGGTTGAAGCGCAGGGACTTGGATCGGAGTAGCGGGCGCGATAGTTCCGCAACCGCCGGCAAGAGTGTCCCAGCAAGTCGATTGGGCCATTGCGTCCGAGCTCAGCACATAGGTTCGGGACAAGGAAAGGCCGAGTGACATTTTTTCGGCAGGTGACCATTCAAATCCAAGAACAGGCCGTACGCCAGTTTCGCTAAACTTGAAATAGTAGTTTTTCCATAACGGTGTTGCCGGATTGGTTCTTTCCACAAATTGATTGATGATCAGTTGTACGTCTCGCTTGTGCGCATACAGGGTGAGGCCGGCGGACAGGTCTTTATTGATTTCTGCCGCGAACGATGGGCCGAAGTTAATCGTCGTGTCCCTGTTGTTCAAATTAATGGTAAAGCGCGAGGTGGAAGCGGAGACATTGGTAAAGTTCTGGTTCTGATCTTCGCTGACGGCGTCCGGCACGGCATACGAGAAACCGATTTTGAATTTTCCGACAGGTTTGACGATACCAAAATAATTCGCCAGCAGCGCGGAAGATGTACGCTCAAACGGGTGTCCCCCTATGACGTTTTCATATTTCTTGACTTGTGAATAGTAGGCGTTGACGCTCGCGGAAAAGTTTCTGTCGCCCACATACACGATACCCGCCGGATTGTAGTACATGCCGGTGGCGTCATCGGAAATCGCGGTGTAAGCGCCGCCCATGCCGGAAGCACGGTCCCCGATCAGCAGGTTGTTGTAATGGAATTCATCGGCCGCTACGAATTTGCACAGGCATATCGATAAGGCCGACGATAAAACGATAACTCGCATCCCCTGATTCATTTCAACTCCCGATAATAATTTAATTATTGTGCAGTACTGTTGTTCCGAACTGAATATGCCAAATTAGAATGCTACGCCCAGGCGCATGTTCAACCCAAAATTCCGGGTGTCGCTCTCGGGTTCATGAATGATACAGGGTGGAGGATTAGGGGAGCAGCCTTGAGACGTTGCGACATTCGGGCTGCGCCCCAGACTCCAGTATTCGATATAGGGCTCCAGGATCAGCGCGGTATTATTATCAAGCGCCCAGTGTGACGTCATTAACAGCCGCAAGCCGTTGCCGCCGGACGGGTACACACGGGCGTTGTAATAATCGACATCCATGAGCGGGGTGATCGGCCTGATCCAACCGAGATCGAATGCCAAACTAGAAGTGTCCTGCTGATAGGCGAGAAGCTTGGCTCCCAGCCACATATAGGCCCAGCGATAGGACTCGAGCAGTCCGCTCACATTGCCGACCGGCAATATATTCCTGTCCCAACCGTGATAGCCAATTCCTGCATAGGGCATGACCGGGTAAGCGGTATCAAGCCAGTACCCCAGGCGTAGCGCGACATCGCCGATCGATTCGTTCGTGGTGGTGGCGGCGGGAGCGCCCAGCGTGCTTTGCCCCGTGTAATTCACGCTGCCGTAATGGTAGCTGGCTACGCCCTCTGTCTCAAGTCCGGATCGCCTGTGCGTGAATCTGAACGACAATCCCGGAACCGTTCCCAACTCTTGGTCCATCAGCGTGCCGCCATCGCCGTATTCCGCATAATTGAAGCGCAGCACAGATATGCCTATTTCTGCAGAAGTTGAATCGGGCGGCAAGGATGGTGCACCGCCGTAAACAGGCGTGATCAGCAGCGCAAAAAGAAGTGCGCCCCAAACGCTCTGGTGCGGAAGATCAAACTTCCAGCGGCAGTTCAAGTTGATACACGGTCCAATTTTCAAGACACTCTCCCCAAGTGTTTAAAACGGCTATTTCCGGCAGCAACCTAAAACCCAGAGAATCAGTTTATCCTTACCGAGTTGGAAAAAGCAAGCAATGAGGCACCGCAGTATGGAGCCTCATTGCTTGGCATCATCGGGTTTGCGATGCTCGACCAGCATTGCGTACAACCTGCGGCTGTCCGCGCGCAGCACGGTAAAAGTGAGTTCGCCGACGAGGATGTGATCGCCGCGTTTGGGCAATTGGCCGGCGGCTTTAAGCACCAGGCCACCTACCGTATCGCATTCTTCGTCGCTGAATTCCGTGCCGAGCGCGGCATTGAAATCGGCGATCTCGGTATCGGCCTTGACGCGATAACGTCCCGCCGCCTCAGCGATGATATTGTCTTCGTCCTCATCGAAATCGTATTCATCCTCGATATCGCCGACGATTTGTTCCAGCACATCCTCTATGGTCACCATGCCTGATACGCCGCCGTATTCGTCGACCACCAGCGCGATGTGGTTGCGGTTGCTGCGAAAATCGCGCAACAGCACATTGAGGCGCTTGGATTCGGGCACGAACACCGCAGGACGCAACATGTCGCGCACATCGAATTCCTCGCCCGCGTAGTAGCGCAGCAAGTCTTTTGCCAGCAGGATGCCGATGATGTTGTCCTTGTCGCCGTCCACCACCGGAAAACGCGAGTGCGCGGTCTCGATGACAAAGGGGATGAATTTTTCGGGTTGCTCGCTGATGTCGATGACATCCATTTGCGCGCGCGGGATCATGATTTCACGCACTTGCCGTTCGGAGACCTGCATCACGCCTTCCATCATGGACAGCGCGTCGGCATCCAGCAGGTTGCGCTCATAAGCGGAGTGCAGCAATGCAATCAGCTGCTCGCGGTCTTCCGGCTCGCGCAGCAGCATCGTGGAAAGACGCTCTAACAGGCTGGGCTTGTTGTTTCCGGCAGAGTCCATTGCGTTGTTGTCATGTTTGATAAGGATCAGGGAAACGCAATTTTAGCATTAGAGCGGTTTCCAGTGCTTCCATCTCGGCGGCTTCGGTGTCATCGTCATGTTCATAGCCTTGTAAATGCAGCGCGGCATGCAAAGTGAGATGCGCGTAATGCGCCCGCAACTCCTTATGTTGCTCGCGCGCTTCGCGCTCCACGACCGGCGCGCAGATCACCACGTCGCCCGACAACGGGATGGCATCGTCATATACAAAGGTCAGCACATTGGTCGCGTAATCCTTGCCACGGAAATTTCTATTCAGTTCGCGACCTTCCGCTACATCCACGACGCGCAGCGTGAGGCTCACATCGCGCTGCAGCGCTTGCGAAATCCAGCGGCGAAATTGAGCGCGGCTCGGTATATGCTGCGCCTCGCTGGCGTATTGCACCGCCAGGGAAAGTTTGGGTGGGGCATGCTTAAGCGGGTTTGTTCTGTTCATAGCGTTCGTAGGCCGTGACAATTTTTTGCACCAGCGGATGGCGTACCACGTCTTCGGCCAGGAAATCGCTGAACACGATGCCGCGCACATCCCTCAACACGTTGCGTGCCTCGATCAGCCCGCTACGCTGGCCGCGCGCCAGATCGATCTGCGTGACATCGCCGGTGATCACCGCTTTGCTGCCAAAACCGATGCGGGTCAGGAACATCTTCATCTGTTCCGGCGTGGTGTTCTGCGCCTCGTCGAGGATGATGAAGGAGTGGTTCAGCGTGCGGCCGCGCATGTAGGCCAACGGGGCAATCTCGATCACGTTGCGCTCGAATGCCCGGACGACCTTTTCGGCGCCCATCAAGTCATACAGCGCATCATACAGTGGGCGCAAATAAGGATCGACCTTCTGCGCCAGGTCGCCGGGCAAAAACCCCAGCTTTTCGCCGGCCTCCACCGCCGGGCGCACCAATACCAGACGGCGCACGGCCTCGCGTTGCAACGCATCGACGGCACAAGCCACCGCAAGATAAGTCTTGCCGGTCCCGGCAGGCCCGACGCCAAAGGTGATGTCATGTTCCTGTATCGCCTGGATATAGCTGTTCTGGCGCGGTGTGCGACCGCGTATCTCGGCTTTGCGTGTCATCAACAAGGGCGTGGAATCGCTTGATGGCTGAGGCTCGTCGCGCCATTTCATCGCCTCGATCAAGCCTAGCTGCAAGCGTTCCAGCGTAATGTCGTGTGCGGCTTCGAGGTAGAAATCCTGCAATACCTGGCGAGCCAGTTTCGCCTGGACACCTTGCACGCTGAAATGTTCGCCGCGCCGCGCAATGCTGACTTCCAGCGCCGTTTCGATTTGCCGCAGGTTTTCATCGAAGGCTCCGCACAGGTGGGCGAGCCGCTTGTTGTCTACCGGCTCGAACGCGAATTGCACAGTTTGTGAGGACTGTTTCAAAAGAATGGATTAAGGATGTTTGGATACCAGCTCGCCGCGCAAGGTGTGGCGCACGACCTGGGTGATTTTCACGTTGACGAATTGGCCTATCAGATCTGCGGTGCCGCTGAAATTCACCACGCGATTGTTATCGGTGCGCGCAGCCAGTTCTTGCCTGTCCTTTTTTGACACGCCCTCGATCAATGCCCGCTGTACCGTGCCCAGCATCGCCTCAGCCACATCATTTTCCTGTTCCGTGATGCGATCCTGCAAACGCTTCAGGCGCGCAGCTTTCACATCGTGCGGCGTATCGTCGTGCAGTTCGGCGGCTGGGGTGCCTGGGCGCGGGCTGTACAGATAACTGAAGCTGTTATCGAAGCCGATATCGTCGATCAGCTTCATCGTCGCCTCGAAATCCTGCGCGGTCTCACCGGGGAAGCCGACGATGAAATCCGAGGTAATGCAAATTCCGGGACGTGCGGCGCGCACCCGGCGAATGATGGATTTGTATTCCAGCACGGTATGGCCGCGCTTCATCGCTGCGAGGATGCGGTCCGAACCGGATTGCACCGGCAGGTGCAGATGGCTGACCAGCTTGGGCGTGGTCGCATACACATCGATCAGACGCTGGGTCATTTCCTTGGGGTGCGAGGTCGTATAGCGGATGCGTTCCACGCCGGCCAATGCGGCGATGGTTTCAAGCAGAAAGGCGAAATCCACGGTGTCGCCCTCTTCGATCGCGCCGCGGTAGGCGTTCACGTTCTGGCCGAGCAGCGTGATTTCCTTTACGCCCTGCGCAACCAGTTCGCGCACATCGTGCAGCACATCGGCTAATGGGCGGGATACTTCCTCGCCGCGCGTGTAAGGCACGACGCAAAACGTGCAGTACTTGCTGCAACCTTCCATGATGGACACGTATGCAGTGCCAGCATTAGAGACGGTGGCGGGCAGATGGTCGAACTTTTCGATCTCGGGGAAGCTGATGTCCACTTGCGAAAGACCCGTGGTGCGGCGCGCCTCCAGCAACTGCGGCAGGCGGTGCAGCGTCTGCGGGCCGAACACGATATCCACATAAGGGGCGCGCTTGAGGATAGCCGCTCCTTCCTGGCTGGCCACGCAGCCGCCCACGGCGATCAACAAGCCGGGATTGGCCAACTTCAGCGGGCGTACCCGCCCAAGGTCGGAGAACACTTTCTCTTCCGCTTTTTCGCGTATCGAGCACGTGTTGAACAGGATGATATCCGCCTCTTCCGGGGAACTGGTCGGTTCCATGCCGCCGCTCGCGCGCAGCACGTCCGCCATCTTGTCCGAGTCATACTCGTTCATCTGGCAGCCGAAAGTCTTGATGTGGAATTTTTTAGTCAAACTTTGGGGCAAACTTTTTGGCACGCTGTGGCACCTTTTGTTTGGTGGGTGCAATTGAAACATTGATTCTACTAATTGACAAATGACCCCTTTTTATTTTCTGAAATATCCCGATAAGTGCCTCTAGTGTAGTGTTGCATTCAGTTTGGAACTTAACTTCTCCAGTGGGAGCGGCTTTAGCCGCGATTGGTCGCTCGAGTTTACTGTCCGCATCGCGGCTAAAGCCGCTCCCCCAAAGGACTTGCTCGATAACTCC
>JACPYR010000039.1 GCA_016195965.1 Nitrosomonadales bacterium
CCGTCTGAAAGAGCTTTACAACCCGAAGGCCTTCTTCACTCACGCGGCATGGCTGGATCAGGGTTGCCCCCATTGTCCAAAATTCCCCACTGCTGCCTCCCGTAGGAGTCTGGACCGTGTCTCAGTTCCAGTGTGGCTGGTCGTCCTCTCAGACCAGCTACGGATCGTCGCCTTGGTGAGCCTTTACCTCACCACCTAGCTAATCCGATATCGGCCACTCCGAAAGCGAAAGGTCTTGCGATCCCCTCCTTTCCCCCTCAGGGCATATGCGGTATTAGCGTACCTTTCGGTACGTTATCCCCCACTTCCGGACATGTTCCGATATATTACTCACCCGTTCGCCACTCGCCACCAGGGTTGCCCCCGTGCTGCCGTTCGACTTGCATGTGTAAAGCATGCCGCCAGCGTTCAATCTGAGCCAGGATCAAACTCTTCAGTTCAATTCCTGTTTTGGTTCATCTAAGAACCTGGTCTTACTCAAAGTGAATCATTGACATGATTCTTTTCGACTTTGCGTAAGTACTACATATTTTTAAAGTCGTTTCCATATCCCAAAAGACACAGAAACTTCCCAAAAACCAAGCACCTACACTCGTCGGTTGTTTGTTTAATCTTTTAAAGAGCAGCTGCCGTAGCAGCGAAGAGGTGCGCATTATAGAGATGAAAAAACTCTCGTCAATACTTTTCTTAAATATTTTCATATTATTTTCACATTCGCCGTGTAACCCCTATATTTACTACAATGCAACCCCGCAAAAAAATATAAAGAAATGTCCCTGATCACACTAGGCATAGAATCATCTTGCGATGAAACCGGCATCGCGCTCTATCAAATGGGACGTGGCTTGCTGGCCCATGCTCTGCATACACAGGTCGCCATGCACAATGAATATGGCGGCGTCGTCCCCGAGCTCGCCTCACGCGATCACGTCCGTCGTATTACCCCATTGATACGTCAAGTAATGCGCGAAGCTGGCATGTCTCCAGATCAAATCAGCGCGATCGCCTACACCCAGGGGCCGGGTTTGGGCGGCGCATTACTGGTAGGTGCCAGCGTCGCCAATGCGCTGGCCTATGCGCTCGACATTCCCGCTATAGGTATCCACCATCTGGAAGGCCACCTGCTCTCGCCTTTATTATCCGACCCAGCGCCCGAATTCCCTTTCGTTGCATTATTAGTCTCGGGAGGGCACACACAATTGATGCGCGTAGATGGCGTGGGCCAATACACATTACTTGGCGAGACTCTGGACGATGCTGCCGGCGAAGCCTTCGACAAGAGCGCAAAGCTGCTGGGCTTGAGTTATCCTGGCGGCCCCGCGCTGGCCAGGCTCGCCACTTCCGGTCGACCCAACCTATACAAGCTCCCACGCCCGATGCAACACAGCGGTGATCTGAATTTCAGTTTCAGCGGCCTGAAGACTGCGGTGCTGACGCAGGTAAGACAAAGCAGCAACGATGGACAGAAAATTCTGGATGAACAAACGCGGGCCGATATCGCCTGCGCGGTACAAGAAGCCATCGTCGATGTGCTGGCGCATAAGGCGCGCGCCGCGCTGGCGCAAACCGGGCTGGATCAACTGGTGGTCGCTGGCGGCGTCGGCGCGAACAGGCTGTTGCGTAGCCGCTTGACCGAAGACATTAGCAAACGCGGCGGCAAGGTGTTTTATCCCGACCTGGAATTCTGTACCGATAACGGTGCGATGATCGCCTTTGCGGGCGCGTTGCGGCTGGCGCAACGGCAGGGCAAAAAGGATTATGGCTTCGACGTCAAGCCGCGCTGGGACCTGCAGGAAATCGTGCTGCGCAATTAACCGGCCTTCTTGCTGCCAATCTTGCTCTCTTTACCCGCCAGCAAATTCTGGATGTTGCTCTTATGCCGCCAGACCAGCAGCACCGACATGATGCCCGATGCCAGCACCCACTCGTTCGGCAAGCCCAGCAGATAGGCATAAATCGGCGCACTGATCGCCGCAACCAGTGCAGATAAAGACGAGTACCGAAATACCAGCGCGATCAATATCCAGGTCGCCAATGCTCCCAGCCCCACCCAGACATTCAACGCCAACAGCACACCCAGCGCCGTCGCCACCCCCTTGCCGCCCTTGAACTTGAGGAACACCGGAAACAGATGCCCGATGAACACCGCCAACGCCACTGACGCGGCCAGCATCGTATATGACACATGGCTAGGCGAAAGCTGTATCGCCAGCCACACCGCCAGCCAACCCTTCGCAGCATCGCCGAACAGCGTCAACGCCGCAGCAGCCTTCTTGCCGCTACGCAACACATTCGTCGCACCAGGATTGCCGGAACCGTAGGTGCGCGGATCGGCCAGACCAAACATCTTGCTGGTGACAACCGCAAAAGAAATTGAGCCCAGTAGATAGGCGGCCATGATAAAAACTGTAGTCAACATCGGGAATGCCTTAGAATTGAACAGGCGCGGATTTTACGCGAAACCCTACCTGGCAACCAATTAGTAAAACATGGACATCATCTTCCTGCGCGAACTCAAGGTCACCACTCTCATCGGGATTTATGAACGCGAAAAGGTCGTGCCCCAAACCTTGCAGATCGATCTCGACATCGCGCTACCCAACAGCCGCGCCTGTACCAGCGACGACATCAACGACGCTCTGGATTATGCGGATGTCGCGCAACACATCCAGACCGTATTGAGCGAAGGTCATTTTTCGTTGCTGGAAACCCTGGCCGAACACATCGCGCAAATCATCCTCAAGGACTTCAACGCCCCGTGGGTCAAGGTCAGCGTTGCCAAGTTGCAGGCGATACGGAATTGCAAGATGGTAGGGATCAGTATTGAGCGGGGGCAGGTGAAGTAGCTGGGAGTAACACGTAGGTTGGGTTAGCAGCTTCACTGCGTAACCCAACAATCAAAAGCAAGTCAACACCGCCGGGGGTAGCCCGGCAGCTAGTCACTTTTTCTTGCGTCGCCAAGAAAAAGTGACCAAAAAGAAGGCGACCCCGGTTTGCCGCCGCTGCGCGGTTCCCTGCGTTGCTCAACTGGCCAGTCGGCTGCGGAACTCGCGCTACGCGCTCAAACAGTCCTCGCCGACACCCCCTGACCAGCCTGAGCTACTCGGCGGCGCACAGGGGAGAAAGAGCAAAACCCAGAACCACCGCGTGGGCACTTCGTGCCCACCCTACAGTAGTTGGTAGGGTGTCAATAAGCGAAGCGCATTGCACCGATAAAATACATACGGCGCAATGCCCGTTGGTTATTGCGTCCTACGCGGGCTGCTTTCGACACATTGCAGTCCTTCAAATTTCTCCGAAGCGGAAATTCAATGTTTGACATGAGTGGCACACAACGGCACCACCACCCTTGACGGAGGGCGCAATTGTACCCCACCGTTGTGTGTCCGTTCGATGAAAGAGTTATGCATCACTGCGGCGAAAAACCTAGCCTCAGAATCTTGTGAAGGGGATGTGTGATGCGCGCACTTTGATTTCTCGCCCGGATTGTCTGACCAATTGACAAACAGACTTGAATCGGGCGCTCATGCGTGGGCCTGGCCCAATAACGATCCATTCGACGCAATCGAGAACATTGAAGCTCGAACGCGGAGTCTTCGTGTAAGGAACCAACAGTCCACTACGGTTGAAGTGGTTGACGGGCAGGCAACCGGCACTCGTGGATACAAGCTGCATGAGGCTGAGTCTGCACTCGCGTTCCTCACCGAAGTGCTTGTTCTTAGTGTGCACCAAGTAATCGAGAAAGGCCTCTAGCGACCCGCCAGGCAAGCCGGCGATGGGGCTACGCATTGTTTTTTGCTGAAGTCGAGGGGTTCTGCAAGTTCGTCCAAGTACTCCATGTACGCGCGGACAAAGCTATCTGTGTGACTGAGAACCTCTGCCTTCATCGGGTTCTCAACTGTGTAGTGGACATCCTGAAGCTCGTAGTTCAATCCGTCGGTCTTGTTTGCTCTCTCAATGGCTGCAAGAAGTTTCTTTCGGCTGAAGTGCAGCGCATATCCCCCATCCGATCCGTATCCTCTCCACTGGCTCAGGAGGCCGTGATGGAAGTCTTCCTCGTTGGTCGGTTTGCAAAAGCAAGTGATGTACGCGCACAGCGAGCTAAGAGCCATCGCAGCGATCTGCTGCTCGAAGTGATCCGCGTATTCCCGTATGTCGACGCCGCGCTGGCTGAATATCAGCACGCGCGGATCGTTGGCTTCGATCATCTTGTACGTTGTAGAGTGAAATAGCGGCGCAAGAACCCCCTTGCCTGCGGCTAGCTCTGACTCATCGTTGGCGCAGTAGTACGCGGTGCCCCATATCTCGCCCGAGCCAAGGATGCCGATCAATCCGTTTGCGGTGGTGTAGTGGAAGAGGGCATCTTCCCGAGATGCATCGGAGTATGTTGGCAGAAAGTGCCCGGGTATCTCGCTCATTTGGTGTCCACGGTGTGGTTGTAATGCCTAACGACGATGTAGAAAAAGTATCTTCATCTGCGCATCGTGCCAAGAATCAAATGGAATATCAAGTTGAAGTTCCGCAATTGGCACGCAGCCGCCCATCAAGCCTTGTAATAGCCTACCCGAAAGCTGCACTTGGCGCTTTGCATTCAAGCTGTGTGGGCACGCAGTGCCCACACAGCAGTCAAAAAATATTGGGCAACTTGTTGCCCACGATTAAACGATTTTCGCTTTTCCTCCCCTGAGCGCAGCCGAGTAGCGCAGGCTGGTCAGGGGGTGTCGGCGAGGACTGTTTGAGCGCAGCGAGTTCCGCAGCCGCCTGACCAGTCGAGCAACGCAGGGAACCGCGCAGCGGCGGCAAACCGGGGTCGCCTTCTTTTTGGTTACTTTTTCTTTGGCGAAGCAAGAAAAAGTGACTAGCTGCCGGTCTACCACCGGCGGTTTTGATCTTGGTTTTGCATTTGACGTTGGGTTACGCGGTGAAACTGCTAACCAAACCTACAACTCACCCTCTCGGATGATGCTCCGCATGCAGCTTCTTCAACCTCTCTCTCGCTACATGCGTATAAATCTGCGTAGTAGAAATATCCGCATGTCCCAACAGCATCTGCACCACGCGCAAGTCTGCGCCGTGGTTCAGCAGATGCGTGGCGAACGCGTGGCGCAGCGTGTGCGGTGACATCGGCTTGTTCACGCCACCTTGTTTGGCGTGCTTCTTGATCAGATACCAGAACATCTGGCGCGTCATGCCTTCACCTCTGGCGGTGACGAACAACGCATCGCTGATCTGCTGCCCCAGCAACACCCCGCGACCATCTGCCATGTAGCGGCGCAGCCAGTCCAGCGCTTCCTCACCGAGTGGCACCAGGCGCTCCTTGCTGCCCTTGCCCATCACGCGCACCACGCCCATGTCCATACTCACCTGCGTGGAGCGTAGCGTGACCAGCTCCGATACGCGCAATCCGGTGGCGTACAGCACCTCGAACATCGTGCGGTCGCGCAGGCCCAATGGCGTTTGAACGTCCGGCGCGTTGAGCAGTTGCTCAACATCAGACTCGCTCAGACTCTTGGGCAGGTTGCGCGGCAATTTGGGCGTGTCAATCTGCAAGGTTGGGTCAGAGGAAATTTTTCCTTGCCGCAACATGTAACGGAACAGACGCTTGAGGCTGGAGATATTGCGCCCGGTACTGCTGGGTTTGGCTTTTTGTGTGACTACCAGATGCGCCAGGTAGCCCTGTATGTCACCATGCGTGGCTTGCAGAATGGAAGCGTCGCGCTGCCGCTCCAGCCAACAGGAAAATTTATGCAGGTCGCGCCGGTAGCTGTCCAGCGTGTTGCGCGACAGACCATCCTCCAACCACAGGTTGTCGCAGAATTCGTCGAGCAGCTCGGTATTATTCATTTCAGCCCGGCAAAACCTTTTGTCCTCCGATTACACAGACGGACACAGACTAGACACATGATAGAGAGGGCCAGCGTTGTTCGCCTAATGCCAGTAAAAATATCATCGGCAATATCCCGGCAATCTGCGCGAATCTGCGGATTCGCTAGCCGAGGTTAGCTTCACACCTTCGTGTGCCAGCAGCCAGCGCTTGATGTCCAGCGGAGATCCCACGGCATGGCGCATGAAACCGCCCAGGCCCGCCTTTCCGACCACGCGATGGCAGGGAATGATGATGGGAATAGGGTTCGCGCCGCAGGCCTGGCCAACGGCTTGTGCAGCCGATTTCAGCTCGGCCGCCAGCTCTCCGTAGCTGCGCGTCTCGCCGCGCGGGATGTTGCACATGGCCTGCCAGACTTTTTGCTGGTGCTGAGTCCCGCTTGTGTTGAGCGGAACAGAAAACTGCACGTCCGGATTATCAATATAGCGCAGCAATTGTTCGCACACCGCTTCGGCCAATGCGCCGGTCGCGCGTTGCGGCTTTGCAGTGGCGGACAGGAAGTCTATGCCCAGCAACGCGCGGTCATCGCAACGTATGCCGAGCACGCCAAAAGGTACGAAGAGTTGAGCCTGATAGTTCATTGGTGAATCATAGCGCACCAAATAAAAAACGGGAGGCTAAGCTCCCGTTTTTTTGTACCAAGCTGCTCGCGATTAATCGCGGATTGCGAGTTTTTCCTTGATACGTGCCGACTTGCCGGAACGATCGCGCAGGTAGTAAAGCTTGGCGCGGCGAACAGAGCCGCGACGCTTCAGTTCGATACTGGCGATGATGGGCGAGTAGGTCTGGAAAGTCCGCTCCACGCCTTCACCGGCAGAAATCTTGCGCACGATGAAACCGGAATTCAGGCCGCGGTTGCGCTTGGCGATCACGACTCCCTCAAAAGCCTGGACGCGCTTGCGCTCGCCTTCGACCACGTTCACGTTCACAACGACTGTGTCGCCGGGCGAGAAATCGGGAATCTTTTTACCCAGACGGGCAATTTCTTCTTGCTCCAATTGTTCGATCAAATTCACTTTACTACTCCTTCTTGGTTATCGGATCTTGTTCCTTCTGGAACGATGCCAGAAGCCCAGACTCCTCTTTTGTCAAATCACGCTTAGCCAATAAATCCGGCCTGCGCAACCACGTCCTGCCCAACGACTGGGAAAGCCGCCAGCGCTGTATGTCCGCATGATTGCCGGACAACAACACCGGGGGCACGGCTTCACCATTAAACTGTTCCGGGCGGGTGTAGTGCGGACAATCCAGCAGGCCTTGCACGAATGAATCCTGCTCGGCCGATTCGGCATCCCCCAGCACACCGGGCAGTTGCCGCACCAGACTGTCTATCAACACCATTGCCGCCAACTCGCCACCGGACAACACATAGTCGCCGATGGAAATCTCTTCATCCACATACTGGCGTATCAGGCGCTCATCAATGCCCTCGTAACGTCCCGCCAGCAGGATCAAACCTTCATCATGCTGCGCCACCAGCTCCTTGACTACCGAGTGGGTCAGCAACCTGCCTTGTGGCGACAAATACACCACGCGGCTCTTTTTCACACCGCTGGCTTCCTGCCGCTGCCTGGCTGCGTTGATCGCGCCTGCCAGTGGCTCTGCCAGCATCACCATTCCCGGACCACCACCGTAGGGTCGGTCATCGATGGTGCGGTAATTATCGGTCGTGAAATCGCGCGGATTCCACGTCTTCAATACATAATTTCCTTGCTCTGCCGCGCGCCGCGTGATGCCGTATTGCGTCAGCGCATCGAACATCTGCGGGAACAAGGTGATTACATCAAAAATCATTTGAGGTAATCCACGTCCCAATCCACACGAATCGTCTTGCCCAGCAAGTCCACCCGCTTGATCGCGCTGGCCACAAACGGAATCAGAATCTCTCCACTATCACCCTTCACGCTCAGCACCTGGTTCGCGCCGGTTTCCAGCAGGTTCTCAACCGTTCCCAGCCGCTCGCCCGCCTCATTCACCACCGCCAGTCCGATCAGGTCGGACCAGTAGTATTCATCTGCCGTGTGCTGCGGCAGGCTGCTGCGCGGCACCGCAATCAGCAACCCCTTCAGCCTCTCGGCTGCGTTGCGATCCGGGCAATCGGGCAAATGAGCAGCTAGCGTCTTGTTGTGCACCTCGCACTGCTGCACCTTCACCTCTCGCCACGGGCCATGCTCGTGGCCTATCCACCAGGTCTGATAATCCAGCAGGCTATCCAGATACTCGGTATACGGCTGTATCTTGACCCAACCCTTTATGCCTTGTGCCGATGCGATGCGCCCCATGATCACCATGGAGCCGGTGTCGTTAAGCGGCTGTTGCTGCACCGGCACGCTTGACCAGCTTGGCAACGGTGTCGCTCAATTGCGCGCCCTTGCTTTGCCAATGAGTAACGCGCTCCATTTGCAGACGCAGCGCTTCCTGGCCTTCGGCAACCAGCGGGTTGTAGAAGCCGATACGCTCGATGAAACGGCCATCGCGGCAATTGCGCGAATCCGCTACCACCACATTGAAAAACGGACGATTCTTGGAACCGCCACGGGAAAGACGAATGATTACCATATCCAAACCTATCTTAAAGTTTATGAGTCCGGCGCCAAGTTTCTTTAGCCCGGACAAAAGGGGCGCGGATTCTACGACATTTTGGGCGGTTCATGCAACCCGAAACGAAAACAGGGGGTTTATTTGTGAAGCAATACCTCAAGCACAAACTTGCTACCCAGATAGGCCAACAGCAGGAATGCGAAGCCGCTCATGGTCCAGCGCACCGCGACACGACCGCGCCAGCCATAAAAATGATGGCCCCACAACAGCACGGCGAACACCCCCCAGGAGATAAAACCGAACAGCACTTTATGGTTAAACTGCCAGGCCTTGCCGAAAATTTCCTCGGAAAACAGCACACCCGAGGCCAGCGTCAGCGTCAGCAACACAAAACCGGCCGCTATCATTCTAAACAGCAGGGTTTCCATCGTCAGCAGCGGCGGCAGACTGCGCAGCAGGCGCGGCAAATGCGGATGGTGCAAATGCTTCTCCACCTGCGAGATCAGCACCGCATGCAACACCGCGATCGTGAACAGGCTATACGCCAGCATCGCCGCTGCGAGGTGCGCCTTGAATGCCAGCAAATTGGTATTTGTCAGCGGATGATCGGAGGGGAACAGTTCGGGCAGCAGCATCGTCACCGCCGCAATCGGCAACACCAGCGCCTGGAATCCGCCTATCGGGTAAAAGAAGCGCGCCACCCAATACACCAGCAGCGTCAGCCATGAGATCAGCGACAGCGCGTTCAGCACGCCCAGATCAAATCCACCACCCGAGAAAAGATCCTGCCCGAGCAGGTAGCCATGCATAATCAGCGGGATCAACACCAGATGCCCGACACCGCCGTAACTCAGCACATCGCCCTCGCCACGCGACTGGGCACGCCAGAAATAGCCTGCAAGTACACTGTAGGCGACGAATGTAATGATGGGAATAAGAAGACTGTGCATTTTTATCCAGATGTTTTAGACTTCCCCAATTCTACACCAAACTCCTGAAAAACAATCATGCTGGACAATCTTACCCAACGCCTTTCCGGCGTCATCAAGACTTTGCGCGGCCAGGCTCGCCTGACCGAAAGCAATATCCAGGATGCGCTGCGTGAAGTGCGCATGGCGCTGCTCGAAGCCGACGTCGCGTTGCCGGTCGTCAAGGATTTCATCGCCCAGGTCAAACAGGCCGCGCTCGGCCAGGAAGTGATAGGCAGCCTGAATCCAGGGCAGGCGCTGATCGGCGTGGTGCATCGTGAACTCACCAAATTGATGGGAGAGCACAACGACGCGCTCAACCTCGCCGCCGTTCCGCCCGCCGTGATCCTGATGGCCGGCTTGCAGGGAGCGGGTAAAACCACCACCAGCGGCAAGCTGGCCAAGCTGCTGCGCGACCAGCACAAGAAAAAAGTGCTGCTGGTCAGCTGCGACGTGTACCGCCCTGCCGCGATCGCGCAATTACAGACGCTGGCAAAACAGCTGGAAGTGGATTTCTTCGAATCCGACAACAACCAGAAACCAAAAGACATCGCGCTGGCCGCGCTGGATTACGCCAAGCGACACTATCACGACGTGCTGATCGTCGATACCGCCGGGCGCCTCGCGATCGATGAAGCGATGATGACGGAAATCAAACAGCTGCATGCCGCACTCAAACCGATCGAAACCCTGTTCGTCGTCGATGCGATGACCGGACAGGACGCAGTGAACACCGCCAAGGCCTTCGGCGACGCACTGCCGCTGACCGGCGTGATCCTCACCAAACTGGACGGCGACGCGCGCGGCGGCGCTGCACTATCAGTGCGCCAGATCACCGGCAAGCCGATCAAGTTCGTCGGCGTCAGCGAAAAACCGAACGGCCTGGAAGCCTTCCACCCCGAGCGCATGGCGCAACGTGTGTTGGGCATGGGCGACGTGCTGTCGCTGATCGAGGAAGCGCAGCGCGAAGTCGATCACGTGGCAGCCGAAAAGCTTGCCAAAAAAATTCAGGGCGGCAAAGGCTTCGACCTCAACGACTTCAAGATGCAAATCGTGCAGATGCGCAAGATGGGCGGCATGTCGGCGCTGATGGACAAAATGCCCGCGCAACTTTCGCAAGCCGCCGCCGGCAGCAAAGTGGACGACAAGCAGATCAGCCGCATCGAAGGCATCATCAACTCCATGACCCCGCTGGAACGCAGCAAGCCCGAACTCATCAAAGCCTCGCGCAAGCGCCGCATCGCGATGGGCGCGGGCGTGCAGGTGATGCACGTCAACCAGCTGCTCAACCAGTTCGAACAGATGCAGAAGATGATGAAGATGTTCAGCAAGGGCGGCATGGCCAAGATGATGAAAGGGATGGCTGGCAAGCTGCCGGGGATGGGGCGGTAGCCACCTCCGAACCTCACGAATGGTGAATACCGACCATGCCTTGCTGCTTATCAATTATTTCCGTACGATTCCACATCGCAACCAACAGGCATTTAAACTCACACATAGTTGGCGCGAGTCACCTCATAAACGGGAACAACTATTCAGCGAGGGCGGAGCATGTTGAGTCAAGTTACTGCGATTCGCTTTGATGGACGCACCAATTCTGGCCGGACAGTTCCTTGCCGCCTGACCTGTGAAGCCGCTGATGGAAGCGAAATCGAGGTGGTCGCAAAATTTTCGGACGGGTGCGACCGCAAAGTTACATCACTGGCGATGGAAGCCATTTCCGCCATGCTTGCGGCAGACCTCGACCTGCCAGTGCCAGAACCATTTCTCGTTAACCTTGAGCCAGAGTTTATTGCTGGGCTGCCTGACGCGGATGTTGCTGGCAGGGTGCGCCGCAGCAGCCCGGTCGCGTTCGGATCAAAGCATCTGCCGCCCGGCTATACGAGCTGGCCTGTCGGCAAGTCGATACCTAAGGATGCGATAACCACGGCGGCAGAGATATTCGCATTCGATGCGCTGACAGGTAATGACGACCGTCGCCCGGATAAACCGAATTGCCTATTCAGCGGAACCAGCATCGCCATCTTCGACCACGAAATGGCTTTCCCTTCTACCGAGGGAATAATCGGCTGGCAACCGCCGTGGGTACTTGGCTCGCTGGCTTCTTTCAAACAAACCCAGCGCCATTTGTTTTCTGAGCAACTTTGCGGAAAGCCGGTGAATTTTGACCGTCTCGCCGGTGCCTGGCTTGCCGTCACGGATGAGCGCCTTGCAGCGTATCGGGCTGCGTTACCGAATGCGTGGAACTCAGCCCATCAACACGCAGACCAAGCATTGCTGTATATAGGCCAAGTCAGGGATAATATCGAAGCAGCACTACAGGAAGTCGGAAGGGCATTATCATGAAAAACCAATACTCGTACACCTACACGGTGCTCCGCTACGTCCATGATGTCACCAGCGGCGAATTCGTGAACGTCGGCGTGGCGTTGCATTCGCCGCAGGCGCGCTACTTGGGCGCGATGTGCCGTCCAACCATCGGTCGCATCAAAAAAGTATTCCCCAGTGTCAATATCGAACACTTTAAGTCAATGATGCGCCATATCCAGAATAGCTTTGAAGAGCGCGGCGAGCGCCTGTCCGGCGAATTGCAATTTACCTCCCCATCAGGCGTGCTTGAGATTGCACAAGCCGTGCTGCCAAAAGACGACAGCTCCTTGCAATGGTCGCCTAGCGGCAGCGGACGCACCGACGATCCGGCGCAAACGCTGGAAAAACTTTTCAATCGCATGGTGATGCGCTACGAAGACAAACAAGCATCGAACAATCGAACCGACGATGATGTCTGGCGTCATTTCAAAAAAGATTTGGAAGGACAGCGGATACTTCAACACTTCCAGCCGAAGACCATCTCTGTTCAAGACGACGAGATCGAGTTTCAACACTCATGGAAGAACGGCAAATGGCATTGCCTCGAACCCGTCTCGTTCGATATGGCTTCAGCCGACAGCATCAGGAACAAGGCACATCTCTGGATGGGGCAATTGGCGAGCGTTCAAGGCGCGGCTGATCCGTTCAAGGTATATCTGCTAGTCGGCGCACCTCAGCAAGAAAATTTACTACCCGCCTTTCATAGGGCGATGAGCATGTTGCAAAGAAGTCCGGCAGACAAAGAAATTGTGTTTGAAAAAGATGCGCTGGGGTTGGCGGCACGTATTGCTGAGGAAGTGGCGGAACATGAGCGTAACAGCTTAACTCTCAAATGACGATGAGCAACCAACTCTATTGGAGGTTCTGCTTACGTGCGGGATAAGATCACGGAGCGGGCACTGACCGCTTGGCTGGATCAGAAAAATGAGCGCAGAGGCTTACGCTCGAAGCGCTGTCCGATCTGGTTCGGCTATACAAATTCCTTTTGCCAGTTTACGCAATCACCACCATTTCCGAATATCCGCCGAGTATCGCATCGGTAGTGATAAGGTGGCATGGCTCGGTCATGGCTTGTGCTACGAGAATGCGGTCGAATGGGTCGCGGTGATGGAGCGGCAGGCTTAATACTTTTGCTCCGTGTTCTGTACGCACGGGCAACTCGACGAACCCGCTGTCCACTGCCGCCCGTGCGATTTCTTCCGGTGCGACCTTGAAATTGGTGCGCCCGATTTGCGCCTTGATGGCGATTTCCCAGATGCTCGCGGCTGAGAACAATACTTCATTGGCTGGTGATTCCAACGCAGCTCGCACCTCTTTCGGCAAGCGCTTCGGCTCTCCCAGTGCCCAGATCAGGATATGGGTATCCAGCAGCAGCCGCATCATCGTCCTTCAAATGATGCCAGCACCTCATCCGGCAGCGGGTCATCGAGGAGCTGGATGACCTCCCTTAGCTCCTCGTCCGTTTACCTATGCACGCTTGCGCACCTCAATACGCTTGATGAACACAACCTCACTTCGCTGTAGAACGCGCCTATAAGCATGCGCTCTTCGCTTCCTGTCTCGACGTTGGGGTTGTCGTTGATCTCCATGATATAGAGGCGCTTGCCGAACCCGCAATTTGTTTCACCCGCCACTCTCTGCGAAAATAGCGGTTTTTCCAAACATCGGATCGGCAACATGACTATCAAAGCAATCATATTCGACGTAGACGGCACACTCGCCGACACCGAAGACGGGCACCGCAAATCGTTCAACAAGGCGTTCGCAGAATGCCATCTTCCCTGGAACTGGGATGTCGCGCTGTACGACAAGCTGCTCAAGGTCACCGGCGGCAAGGAGCGCATCAAGTATTTCGTTTCGGACTTTCTGACCGGTTACACCAAGCCGGATAACTTCGACGATTTCGTCAAGCATCTGCACGCGGTCAAAACCAGGCATTACACCCAGATGCTGGGCGAGGGTCTTATCCCGTTGCGCCCCGGCATCAAGCAATTGATACAGGATGCGCACCAGGCCGGTATCACGCTCGCGATCGCAACCACCACCACGCCGGAGAACGTTTCCGCGCTGCTGGAAGTAGGGTTGGGCAAGGACTGGGAGCGCTATTTCGCCGCCAACGGCTGCGGTGACATCGTGCCTGCCAAGAAGCCTGCACCGGACATCTATTTCTGGGTGCTGGACAAACTGGGCCTGCCCGCCGCAGACTGCATCGCGCTGGAAGACTCGAATAACGGGCTGCGCTCCAGCCTCGCTGCGGGAATCAAGACTTTCGTGACCATCAACCACTACACGCGCAACCAGAATTTCGAGGGCGCTGCAGCGGTGTTTGACGACTTGAGCAACCTAAACACTTTTTACCAAGCAACTGGCTTGGCGTTCCCAGGCTAACGCCTGCTCCACACCCGCTTCACCGCAAGAAGAGTTTTAGGTTTAAGATATGGTTTGCTTATTCCATTGCACTGCCCGCAAGGAAGAACGCAACAGAATTTGTTCTATGCTTACCTGAATCTGCACGGCTGCAACTGACTGGCTAAAACCAGTGACTTAAAGGGTGTAATCGACCATTACGCGAAGAGGGGGAGATGTGAAAAATCTGCTGCTCGACTTTCTTGCGCTCGCACTCGCGGCATGTAACCCGAACAAGGATATTAGCTCATCCGGACCGCAATTCACCACGAAGACTCCGAATGAAAGTAAAGAATATATATTCGCCATTCATCCTCTGCATAATCCGGCGCGATTGTTTGAAATCTATGGCCCGTTGATCGACTACCTGAACCGCAACATTCCGGACACTGTCTTCAAACTGGAAGCATCTCGCAATTACGATGAGTCCGGAAGAAAGCTATACGCGAGGCAGCACGATTTCGCGCTACCCAATCCTTACCAGACGCTGAATTCCCTACAGCATGGCCATCACGTCACTGCCAAGATGGGAGGCAACTACAAGTTCACCGTCGTCATCCTGGTTCGACGTGACAGCGGCATCCAAAAAGTTACCGGTCGCAAGGGCAAGAAGATTTTCTACCCAGCCCGCACGGCATTGGCCGCTACCATGATGCCGCAATACTATTTACAGACCCGCGTTCTGGAGGTGAACAGCGACATCGAGAGCCCGTATGTTGGCTCGCAGGAATTTCCCATCATGAACGTGCCCTCGGTGATGTGGCTGCAGGGGCGACCTGGCCGCTACTATACCAAGTGTTCCAGAAAGAATTTCCCGAGATGGGACGCTGTCTGGAATAGAGGAGGATTGGAATGAAAAACATGCTGATCGTTTTTGGGCAGGCAAGGCAAAGCGTTACTGCATCTGGAAACATGAATATCAATGATAATAAAATGTTATTTCCAAAGAAGCAGACCATCCGGGGTTACCATGTCTGACTGGCAGTCCATTCCAATGAGCTACAAGGGCGCTTGGTTGATCCTGCTGGCCGGTTTGCTTACAACGGGATATTTTGGGTACTCTGCCAAATCGGATATCGACCTGAAAGTGCAGCGCGAGCTTGCCTCTCATTGCGAAACAGTCCAACTCAAGATTGAAGGGCGTTTGCAAACGCACAGGCAGGTGCTGCTGGGTGGTGCGGCGTTATTCGATGCTTCAGCTATCGTCAACCGCAATGAATGGCGCGCCTATGCAGAACGCGTGGAAATCGACCAGCACTTCAATGGGATTCAGGGCTTGGGGTTTTCCCTGTTGATTGCCCCAAACCGGCTA
The DNA here is from genome assembly GCA_016195965.1 of Nitrosomonadales bacterium. Lineage (GTDB taxonomy): Bacteria > Pseudomonadota > Gammaproteobacteria > Burkholderiales > Gallionellaceae > Gallionella. Next base: position 15,482 of record JACPYR010000039.1, read on the forward strand.
GCCCAACACATCTCTGAAATTCGCCGCCAAGGCTTTCCCCAATACACCGTGTTTCCAGCGGGCAAGCGTGAAGTGTATTCTTCAATTATTTACCTGGAGCCATTCAAAGACCGAAATTTGCGTGCCTTCGGCTACGACATGTATTCCGATCCTGTGCGCCGTATTGCGATGGAGCAGGCACGCGACGAAAACAATATTTCCCTGTCCGGCAAGGTTACGCTAGTGCAGGAAACCGGCAAGGATGTGCAGGCCGGAACCTTGATGTATGTGCCGGTCTACCGGAAAAAGATGCCGATCGAAACCGTCGAGCAGCGCCGCGCCGCCTTTTATGGCTGGGTATATAGCCCGTTTCGCATGGCCGACTTGCTGCACGACATACTCCGAGGATGGGACAGCCCTCTGCACAATTATCTTAGCCTGCGTGTCTATGATGGTCTTGGCGCAAGCGAAAACAATCTGCTCTTCAGCAGTGACAGAAAAGCAGCCTCATCTCCCCCGGCGCTTCTCACCCTTGAGCGGCACCTGGATTTCAACGGGCGGAAGTGGACTCTGCATTTTGAACTGCTCGAAGGCAGTGTATCCGGCATTGATTACAGCAAGGTATGGATCATTTTGGCGGGGGGCATGAGCTTGAGCATCCTGTCGTTTTTCCTGATGCTGTCTTATCTGAATACGCGACGCAATGCGGCGCGAATCGCCGATAAATTGACTGTTGAATCTCGCCAGGCATCTCGTTATGCGCGCAGCCTGATCGAAGCCAGTCTCGATCCCTTGGTCACCATCAGCACGGAAGGGAAGATCACCGACGTCAACAACGCCACCGAACAGGCAACCGGGCAATCCCGCGAAAAGTTGATCGGAACGGACTTCTCCGATTACTTCACCGAACCGGACAAGGCGCGCGAGGGCTATCAGCAGGGGTTCGCCAACGGTTTCGTCACCGATTATCCGCTGGCACTGCGCCACCGCGACGGCCATGTCACCGACGTGCTGTACAACGCCAGCGTGTACCGCAACGAGGCCGGAACCGTGCTGGGGGTGTTTGCCGCTGCACGCGACGTCACCGAGCACAAACGGTCGGAGGACGCTTTGCGTAATAGTGAGACCCGTTACCGCTTGCTCGTTGAGAGCTCTCCCTTCTGCATACACGAGATAGGTATAGACGGCAGGATAAGCTCCATGAATAAAGCCGGCCTTGTCATGATGGGAGTCGCAGAGGAATGCAAAATACAGGGGTTCTTATATCTGGATGCGGTATGTGATGCCGACCGGGAACGCATAGGGGAATTGCTCGCCAAGGCATATGCCGGGGAGACAAACTACTTTGAGTTTAAGGCCAGCGGAGCGGACGGGCGGATTTTCAAATCGTGCTTTGTTCCGATTAAGAACCAGAACGGCGACGTTGAAAAACTGATGGGAATAACGGAGGACATTACCGAACGCAAGCAGGTGGAAAATACGCTAACAGAAAAAGAAGAACGTTTGGCATTAGCCACATTTATTAATGGCGTGGGTATCTGGGACTGGAATCTAAAAACCCAGGAAATGATATGGGATGATTCGATGTATGCGCTCTACCATATCCGCCGCGAAGATTTCTCCGGTACCGAGGAGGCATGGAGGGCGTCCTTACACCCTGATGATCTTGAGCGCGGGGATAGGGAAGTGGCGGATGCAATTTCTGGTATTAAGCCTTTCGACACAGAGTTTCGCGTAGTCTGGCCAAACGGAGAAATTCACCATATCAAGGCAGCGGCAAAGGTATTCCGCGACGATCAAGGTTCACCGTTGCGGATGCTAGGCACCAATATGGATATTACTGACCGAAAGCGGGCTGAGGATGCGCTAAAGGAGAGGGAAGAGTTTTTGTCGCTCATCATCGAAAACATTCCGGACATGGTTTTCTTGAAAGATGCCAAAGAATTGCGGTTCGTCCGCTTCAACAAGGCTGGAGAAGAACTTCTGGGATTCAGTAGAGATGAACTGCTCGGCAAGAATGATTACGATTTCTTCCCTCGCGAGCAGGCGGATTTCTTCACTGAAAAAGACCGGGAAGTGCTGGCAAACGGGCAGCTTTACGACATACCCGAAGAACCCATAGACTCAAAAACCGGCAAGCGCATACTCCATACGAAAAAGCTGCCGATACTGGATGCGAACGGCAATTTGGCCTATCTGCTCGGAATATCAGAAGACATCACTGAGCGCATTCAAGCGGAAAATGAGATACGGGAACTCAACCGCGATCTGGAGCGAAGGGTGCAGGAACGCACCGAGGAATTGCGAGAGAGCGAGGAACGATTCAGGTCGGTCGCCTCCAACACTCCAGATCACCTTATCGTCCAAGATCGTGAACTACGTTATACGATGGTAATAAACCCTCAACTCGGCCTGACGGAAAAGGATATGCTCGGAAAGACGGACTACGACTTTCTGTCCAGAGAAGAAGCCGACAAACTGACAAAAGTAAAGAGGCAGGTGCTGGATACCGGTACAGCAATACATTTCGAGACTCCCTTGAGGTCTCTATCAGGGGAAGAGGAATTCTTCGATGGGTCTTATGTGCCGAAATTCAAAACCAATGGCGAAGTCGACGGCCTCATCGGCTATTTCAAGAATATCACCGAACGCAAGCGGTTCGAGCAGAACATCCGGCACTTGAACAACGAGCTTCAGCAACATGCTGGGGCGCTTGAGGCGGCCAACAAGGAACTGGAGGCTTTTTCCTATTCGGTCTCGCACGACCTGCGCACGCCGCTGCGCGCCATAGACGGGTTCTCCCGCATCCTGTTGGATGACTACACCGATAAGCTGGATGCCGAAGGCAAGCGATTGCTCAACGTGGTGCGGGACAACGCCGGCAAGATGGGACAGCTTATCGACGACATCCTGAAATTCTCACGTGCAGGCCGATTGGAAATAAATTTTTCTGGGATCGACATGGAGGGGCTGGTTCGCGAAGTTTATGAAGAACTGCGGCCTACCGCCATGCGTGAGCTGCAAGTAGAAATCGGGCACATTCCACCTGCCCAGGGTGACCGCGCAATGATGCGCCAAGTAATCGTCAACCTGCTATCCAACGCGATCAAGTTCACTCGCTCAAGAGAGAGCGCACGGATAGAGGTAGGCAGCTCAGTCGAGGGAAACGAAACCATTTACTTTGTAAAAGACAACGGTGCAGGTTTCGATATGCAATATGTTGACAGACTATTCGGCGTATTCCAGCGGTTACATACTGCGAATGAATTTGAAGGTACCGGCATCGGGCTTGCCATCGTCAAACGCATCATTAACCGGCATTGCGGGCGAGTATGGGCGGAAGGCAAGGTCAACGGAGGCGCGACTATTTATTTCACATTGCCGATCAGAGAAGCAGCATCGTGAAGTTCCCCGTGCTGAAAAAAGTCATCATCCTGATCGCGTCAGGGTATACCCTGACTCTTGCGCTGGTGCTGGCGCTCGGGCTGATGGCGATTGCCAGCATGGATCGCCTGCATTCGATAACCGATGATCTTTACCAGCATCCGTTTACGGTCAACAACTCGGCACAGGAGGCGCAGGGCCTCATGTTGAGGATGCGGGATGACGTACTGGATATGGCCTTATCCGATGATCCAGAGGAAATCGAAGAATCATCATCAAATTTATTGGCGCTGGACAAAAATGTAAGGGAAAAAATTCTCGTGGTGGAGGCAGGCTTTCTCGGCGACATCGGGCAAGTGCATGAGGTAAAGCGCCTGCTGGATGAATGGCAGAGCTTGAGAGGCCGGGAAATCGAGCTGCTCAGGCACGGACGGAAAGATGCGGCTGATACCCTGGTTAAAGGCTTCGGCGCCAGAATATTTGCGCAACTCAACACCACCATGGATTATGTCATCGGCTTTACCCGGCAGCGGGCTGCTGCTTTTGTCGAGGAAGCGAAAATTGAGGCCGAGAGAAAAATCCGATTGACCTGGTGGCTGCTTGGCGGCCTGGTTGCGTCTATCAGCCTTATCGGCGCAGGGGTCGCATATCGGGTTTATCTGTTAATACGCCATCAACAACAGATGGATGAAGAACTGAAAAAATACTTGGCGCAACTCGAGGCTTCAAACGTGGAACTCGAATCTTTTTCCTATTCCGTTTCACACGACTTGCGCGTACCGCTGCGCGCGGTGGATGGTTTCTCACGTATTCTTCTCGAAGAATACCAGAGCAAGCTCGATGCCGAAGGCCAGCGGCTGCTGAACGTGGTACGCGACAACACCAAAAGGATGGCGCAGCTCATCGACGACATCCTGGCCTTCTCGCGCGTCGGACGGGTGGAGGTGACGCGTGTCGAAGTCGACATGGAGGAGCTGGTGCGCAATATCATGGAAGAACTCAAGCCTGCCACCGCCGGGCGGGCGCTGAAGATGGAAATTAAAACCTTGCCGCCTGCCCATGCCGACCGTGCCATGATGCGCAGGGTGTTTGCGAACCTTCTCTCCAATGCAATCAAATTCACCCGGCCCAAAGTTTTAGCGTCGATCGAGGTGGGTGCAAAGAGTGGCGCAGGTGAGACGGTCTATTACGTCAAGGATAACGGTGTGGGGTTCGACATGAAGTATGTCGGCAAGCTGTTCGGCATGTTCCTGCGGCTGCATGGGGTGGACGAATTTGAAGGGACGGGTATCGGGCTGGCCATCGTTAAGCGTATCATTACCAAGCATGGCGGCAGGGTGTGGGCGGAAGGCAAGGTGGACGAGGGCGCAACTATCTTTTTTGCGCTGCCTGTTACCCTGCCTTTGAAGTGATGAGGGAGCGCAGCTGGAAATACAGTTCGCTTGCAAAACAATAAGGGGAAGGTCATGGACGACAAGGTGAAAGAAGTGGAAATCCTGTTGGTGGAAGACAATCCGACCGATGCGGAGCTGGCGATCCGGGCGCTGAAAAAAAGCAATCTCGCCAACAAACTGGTGTGGGTAAAGGATGGCGCGGAGGCGCTGGATTTCATTTTCGCCACTGGTGCCTATAGCGGGCGCACGATGACGAATGAGCCTAAAGTGATTCTTCTGGATCTGCGGCTGCCCAAGGTGGACGGCATGGAAGTGTTGCGCCGGGTCAAGAACGATGCTCGCACCAAAACGATTCCCGTGGTGGTTCTGACCTCGTCCAAGGAAGACCGCGACGTGGCAGAGAGCTACCAGCTTGGTGTCAACAGCTACATCAGCAAGCCGGTGGAATTCGACGAGTTCGCCAAGACAGTGTCCGAACTGGGACTCTACTGGCTGCTAGTGAACCGCCCGCCAGTGGCATAGCCATGGACCGAGCAGTCATGGACAAAGAACTGCGTATCCTTCTGCTGGAGGACACGCTTTCCGATGCGGAACTGGAGCAACATGAATTGCGCAAGGCGGGCATCGCCTTCATCGCAAAGCGCGTGGAAACGCGCGAAAGCTTCGTCGAAGCACTGAAAACCTTCCAGCCCGATATCATCCTGTCCGATTACAAGCTGCCCAATTTCGACGGCATGACCGCGCTTAAAATGGTGCGGCATGACTATCCAGAAGTGCCGGTGATCATGGTCACCGGGGCGCTGGCCGACATCGAGGCGGTGGAATTGCTCCATGCGGGCGCCAAGGACTATGTACTGAAAGACCGGCTGGCGCGGCTGGCACCTGCCGTGCAACGTGCGCTGTCTGCAGAACAAGGGGTTCGCGCGCGCAAGGCGGCGGAGAAGGCACTGCGCGAGAGTGAAGCGAAGTTTCGGGCCTTGGTGGAATCCACCAGCGACTGGATATGGGAAATCAACGAGCAAGGTGTTTACACCTACTCTAGCCCGCAGGTACATGAGATGCTGGGTTATACCGCCGTGGAAATAATCGGCAAGACACATTTTGACTTGATGCCGCCGAACGAGGCGGCTCGGCTGAAGGCAGCCTTCAGCTCCATCGCGGACGGGAGTAAGCCACTTCGCCTTTTGGAAAACGCCAATTTACACAAAGATGGCAGAACGGTTTTCCTGGAAACCAGCGGCACTCCTTTTGTTGACGCTCAGGGTATTTTCAGGGGGTATCGCGGAATTGACCGCGACATCACCGATCGCAAGGCGGCGGAAGCTGCGTTGCGCAAGAGCGAACAAAAATTCATGCAGCTTTTCATGGAGGTTCCCGTTTCCCTGGGGGTGACCAACAAGGAAGGCATCATCACTTACTTCAACCAAAAATTTACCGAGGTCTTCGGTTATACCATCGACGATGTGCCGACGCTGGATGAATGGTGGCTAAAGGCCTACCCTGATGAAACTTACCGCCACTGGGCTCAGGGTAACTGGAACGATGCAGTGGCTAAAGCGGAAAAAGAAGGGGCGGATGTCCAGTCTGCCGAATACAACGTGACCTGCAAGAATGGTTCGGAGCGCATTGTTATCATCGGAGGACACCCCTTTGAAGGGGGGGTTCTTGCGATATTTAACGACATCACCGAGCGCAAGCGTGCCGAAGAAGCGCTGCATGAAAGCGGCCGGATACTGGAACGGATTTTCAACAGCACGTACTTTTGCGTGGTCTATCTCGACCGCGATTTCAACTTCATCCGCGTGAACCGCGCCTACGCCAAAGCATGCGGCTACCCTCCCGAATACTTCCCAGGGAAAAACCATTTCCAGCTATATCCGCACGCGGAAAACGAAGCCATCTTCCACAAGGTAGTGCAGACCGGCGAGCCATTCACGATTTCTGCCAAACCTTTTGAATTCCCGGAACATCCGGAATGGGGGGTGAGCTATTGGGACTGGACCCTCCATCCCCTCAAGGCGTCTGATGACAGCGTGGATGCCCTGTTGTTCGTGCTGCAGGATGTGACAGAGCGCAAGCATTCGGAAGCCGAATTGCTCCGGCTCAACCGCACGCTCAGGGCGCTCAATGCGGGCAATCATGCGCTGGTTCATGGCGAGAACGAGAAATCGCTGCTGGAGAACATGTGCCGCGCCACCACCGAAGGCGGCTACGTGTTGTCCTGGGTCGGCTATGCCTTGCAGGACGAGCAAAAAAGCATCGTACCGATGGCCGTATCTGGCGAAGGAAAAGCTTATGTCGAAGCATTGAATCTCACTTGGGATGACCTTCCCCTCGGGCGCGGGCCAACCGGTACCGCAATACGCACCGGCCAAACGCAGATTGCCCACGACTTCAAGAACGATCCACGCATGGATCCTTGGCGGGAGGCAGCGACTAAGTACGGCTATGCTTCGAGCATCGCACTGCCGCTGAAAGAAAATGGACAGGTCTTCGGAACCTTGACGATCTATGCGGCGGAACCTGGGGCTTTCGGCCCCGACCAAGTAGCGTTGCTGGAAGAGATGGCAGACGATCTGGCGTTCGGCGTAAAAGCCCTGCGTGTACGCCAGGAACGAGATCTCGCGATGGGGCAGGATCGGAAGCATATCGCTCAACTGCAAGATAACCTAGAGGATACCGTGCGAGCGATTGCCGCTATCGTTGAAATGCGTGATCCTTATACTGCCGGACATCAGGCTAGAGTGGCTGATCTGGCTGCGGCAATTGGCCGGCAGATGGGATTGCCCGACGAACAAGTGCATGCCATCCATCTCGCCGGTGTGGTGCATGATCTGGGGAAAATCCGGGTTCCCTCGGAAATACTCAGCAAGCCTGGCAAGATCAGCGACATCGAATTCAGCCTGATCAAGACCCATGCGCAGGCCGGCTATGATATTTTAAAAGAAATCAACTTCGTTTGGCCGATCGCGCAGATGGTGCTGCAACATCACGAACGCCTTGATGGCTCGGGCTATCCCCAGGGACTCAAGGGTGATGCCATCCTGCTGGAAGCGCGCATCCTCGCGGTGGCCGACGTAGTCGAGGCAATGTATTCGCACCGCCCCTATCGTGCCGGCTTGGGATTAGAGAGTGCGTTAGTAGAAATTACCAAGCGACGCGACATTTATTATGACCCGCAAACAGTAGATGCCTGCTTGACGCTGTTTCGGGAGAAAAAGTTTTCCTTCGGGTAAACGCAGTTCAATCCGCTATCCACATCCAATACTGCATTCCATACACCCAGCAGAAAGCCGGATTTTTCCAGAACTGCCGGTATATTCGATGGCCCGAGCGATCTGGGTGACTTCTACCGCAAGAGCGGATACCCTTGCCCAAACAACAGGTTTCTGTTTAGCTCTCGCTAGCCGTTGCAGTTGGGATAGCGTCTGGTTCGCAATCAGAAAGCCGTCAGTTCGATCCTGATCACCTCCACCAGCCGCCATACCCCCCATATCCATCCACAAACAGCATCCGTCCATGTATTCGACCGGCATAGTATTCGGATAGAATACATGTTTTAATTTTTAACTTTTGTTTAAGGACACACCATGTACCAGATCGCCCCGAGCATTCTTTCCGCCAATTTCGCCAGACTGGGCGAGGAAGTCGACAACGTTCTCGCCTCTGGCGCGGACATCGTGCACTTCGACGTGATGGACAACCATTACGTGCCCAACCTGACCATAGGCCCGCTGGTGTGCGAGGCGCTGCGCAAGCATGGCGTAACCGCGCCTATCGACGTGCATCTGATGGTCAAGCCGGTGGATCGCATCATCCCCGACTTCGCCAAGGCGGGCGCGACTTACATCACCTTCCACCCTGAAGCGTCCGAGCACATCGACCGCACCATCGGCCTGATCAAGGAAAGCGGCTGCAAGGCCGGCCTGGTGTTCAATCCGGCCACTCCGCTGGACGTGCTGGAATACACCCTGCCCAAACTGGACATGGTGCTGCTGATGTCGGTGAATCCGGGCTTCGGCGGCCAGAAATTCATCCCCTACGTGCTGGACAAGGCGCGCGCGGTGCGCAAGATGATAGACGCGGGCAAATACAACTGCCGCCTGGAGATCGACGGCGGCGTGGGTCCGGCCAATATCCGCGAAGTCGCAGAGGCAGGCGTGGACACCTTCGTCGCCGGTTCTGCGGTGTTCGGCAAGCGCAACGACAAAGACAAGAACCGCTATGACACCATCATCGGCGAATTGCGCGCCGAGCTGGCAAAGGTCAAAAAATAAATGAAAAATAAATCAACCATGCAACCCGTCCAGTTTCCGCTGGGCATTTCCGCGATCGTCATCGACCTCGACGGCACGCTGCTGCACACCGCGCCCGAACTCGCAGAGGCGGCCAACCGCATGCTGCGCGACATGGATTACGCGCCGGTATCCCAGGAATTGTTGGCCAGCTATATCGGTAACGGCATCAGCTGGCTGGTGAAGCGCGCGCTGACCGGCGATATGCACGCTACGCCGGATGCCGCGCTCTACGAACACGCGCTGCCGATTTTCGAGAAGCACTACACGGCACTGCTGTTGCAAAGCAAACCGTTCGAGGGCGTGATCGAAGGGCTGGACGCGATGAAGGCTGCGGGTTTCCGGCTGGGCTGCATCACCAACAAGCTGGCGCATTACACCGAACCACTGCTGAAGGGCGTCGGCCTGGCAAAATATTTCGAGATCGTGCTGTCCGGCGACACCCTGCCGGAAAAGAAACCGCATCCTATGCCGCTGCTGCATGCCGCAAAATTCTTCGGTGTGCCGGTCGATAAAATGCTGCTGATCGGCGATTCGCTCAACGACACCGTCGCCGCGCGCGCTGCGGGTTGTCCGGTGTTCTGCGTGCCTTACGGCTACAACCACGGCGAGCCGGTCGATGGCCTGTTTTTGGATGCGGTGATCGCCAACCTGCCGGCCGCTCTGCCGCTGATCAGACGCGTTTAAATCATGGCAAGTGAAAACCGCCATTTTTCGAAGACAAGCAGCTGGCGATGGTGAATGCTGCAACACCGGATGTTGCACGTCCGCCCGCTGTCTCTCGAAACGAATAATGAGGTTTTTATGACGCAGATTATCACCCAACAAGAATTCAACGCCCTTGCCCGGCAAGGCTACAACCGCATTCCGCTGGTTGCCGAAACATTCGCCGACCTGGACACGCCGCTGTCGCTTTATCTCAAGCTCGCCAACAAGCCCTATTCCTATCTGCTCGAATCGGTGCAGGGCGGCGAGCGCTTCGGGCGTTATTCCTTCATCGGCCTGCCCGCCGACACGCGTATCACGGTGCGCGGCAAACTGGTAACGCTATCCCAAAAAGAGGGCGAAACCGCGCACACGGTCGAGAACCCGCTGGATTTCATCCGCGAATACCAGTCGCGCTTCAAGGCCGCGCCCTTGCCCAACCTGCCGCGCTTCACCGGCGGACTGGCGGGATACTTCGGTTACGACACGGTGCGCTTCATCGAGCCGCGTCTCGCCAAAACTCACAAGCCCGACGCGATCGGCACGCCGGACATCCTGCTGATGCTCACCGAACAGCTCGCGGTGATCGACAACCTTTCAGGCAAGCTGACCTTCATCGTGTATGCCGATCCGGCGCAGGACGACGCGTACGAGCTGGCGCGCGAGCGCCTGCGCGAGCTGATCGGCATGCTGCGTCTGCCGGTCGACATCCCCTATGCTCCGCCCGCGCAGCGCGTCGAGGCGAAATCCGAGTTCGGCGAGGCCGCGTTCAAGAATGCCGTGGTCAAAGCCAAACAATACATTTTCGACGGCGACATCATGCAGGTGGTACTGTCGCAGCGCATGGCGCAACCCTTCCCTGCGCAGCCGCTGTCGCTCTACCGCGCGCTGCGCAGCGTGAATCCTTCGCCCTACATGTTCTATTACGACATGGGCGACCATCACGTGGTCGGTTCCTCGCCGGAAATCCTCGCGCGCGTCGAGGGCGATACCGTGACCGTGCGCCCGATCGCCGGCACGCGCCCGCGCGGCAAGACGCCCGAGCAGGACAAGGCGTTCGAACGCGAACTGCTGGCCGACCCGAAGGAGCTGGCCGAACACCTGATGCTGATCGACCTGGGCCGCAACGACATCGGCCGCGTCGCGCAGAATGGCACCGTGAAGCTCACCGACAAGATGATCATCGAGCGCTACTCGCACGTGATGCACATCGTCTCCAACGTCGAGGCGCAGCTCAAACCTGGCCTGGACGCGATGGACGTGTTGCGCGCCACCTTCCCGGCTGGCACCGTCAGCGGCGCCGCCAAGGTACGCGCGATGGAAATCATCGACGAGCTGGAACCCAGTAAGCGCGGCATCTACGCCGGTGCGGTCGGCTATCTCGGTTTCAACGGTGACATGGATGTCGCGATCGCGCTGCGCACCGCCGTGGTGAAAGACAACATGCTGTACGTGCAGGCGGGCGCCGGCATCGTCGCCGATTCGGTGCCGGACAGCGAATGGATGGAAACACAGAACAAGGCGCGCGCGGTGCTGCGCGCGGCGGAGATGGTGCTGGACGGGCTGGATGCGGAAGTGCATCGGTAAACTGAAGCTCGCGCAGCGATTCGTTTGCCCCCTCGCCCCTTGGGAGAGGGTTGGGGTGAGGGAGCAGATGTTACAACCAGCCATGTAGGGTGGGCACTTTATTGTCTATCCCCCTACAATTTCCGCCCGATAAAATAATTTATGCTGCGCTTAACCGAAATCAAACTGCCGCTCGGCCATCCCGAGGGCGACATCAGAGCGGCGATCATCAAACGGCTGGGTATCGCCGAAGATGAGCTGATCAGTCACGTCGTGTTCAAACGCGGCGTGGATGCGCGCAAGTCGCACGCGATCCTGTATACCTACACGCTGGACGTCGCGCTGCGCGATGAGGCGGCGATATTGGCTCGCTTCAAAAATGATGCTCACGTTAAAACTTCTCCAGACACCCGCTACCACTTCGTCGCGCAGGCTCCGCAAAATTTATCTTCGCGCCCAGTGGTGATCGGCATGGGCCCTGCCGGCCTGTTTGCCGGACTGCTGCTGGCGCAGATGGGCTTCCGCCCGCTGATCCTGGAACGCGGCAAGGCGGTGCGCGAACGTACTCAGGATACTTGGGGGCTGTGGCGCAAGGGCGTGCTGAACCCGGAATCGAACGTGCAATTCGGCGAGGGCGGTGCGGGCACGTTTTCCGACGGCAAACTATACAGCCAGATCAAGGACCCGCGTTTTCTCAGCCGCAAGGTGCTGGAGGAATTCGTCAAGGCGAGTGCGCCCGAGGAAATTCTCTACGAGAGCCATCCGCACATCGGCACGTTCAAGCTGGTGGGCATGGTAGAGAGAATGCGCGCGACGATAGAGTCGCTGGGCGGCGAGATCCGTTTCGGGTGCCGCGTCGATGACATCGAGATAGAAAAGGGCCAGGTTACCGGCGTGATGCTCGCCAGCGGCGAGCGCATCGCGACCAGCCATCTGGTGCTCGCGGTTGGCCACAGCGCGCGCGACACTTTCGAGATGATCCATAAACGCGGTATCTACATCGAGGCCAAGCCGTTCTCCATCGGCTTCCGCATCGAGCATCCGCAATCGCTGATCGACCGCGCGCGTTACGGCAAAAACGCGGGCAATCCGCAATTGGGTGCGGCGGATTACAAGCTGGTGCATCACGCCAGCAACGGGCGCTCGGTATATAGCTTCTGCATGTGCCCCGGCGGCACAGTGGTTGCCGCGACTTCAGAGCCCGGGCGAGTGGTCACCAATGGCATGAGCCAGTATTCGCGCAACGAGCGCAACGCCAACGCGGGCATTGTCGTCGGCATCACGCCCGAGCAGGATTATCCCGGCGACCCGCTGGCCGGAGTGGAATTCCAGCGCCGCTGGGAGTCGCGCGCCTTTGAACTGGGCGGCAAAAACTATCAGGCGCCCGGACAGCTGGTTGGGGATTTTCTGGCGGGCCGGCCTTCGACACAATTTGGCGAGGTGTTGCCTTCCTACGCGCCCGGTGTGCATTTGACCGATCTCTCCACCGCTCTGCCGGATTATGCTATCGAAGCGATCCGTGAGGCGCTGCCCGCGTTTGCGAAACAGATCAATGGATTCGACCTTGCCGATGCGGTACTGACCGGCGTCGAGACGCGTACCTCGTCGCCTATACGCATCAAGCGCAACAAAGACGATTACCAGAGCATCAACACCAGCGGCCTGTATCCGACCGGCGAAGGCGCGGGTTACGCGGGCGGGATACTATCGGCGGCGGTAGATGGAATAGAAGTTGCCGAAGCGGTGGCTTTGAGTATGATGCGCGGCTAAGATTACACATACCGTTCGTGCTGAGCTTGTCGAAGCATGAACATTCGGCCCTTCGACAGGCTGATGAAACTACTAGTCATTCGACTAAGCTGTCAAACTACGACAGCCAAGTCGCTGGTTATCAGGGCGAACGGAAATTTTTAGATTGAGAAAATTATGCTGCTGATGATCGACAATTACGACTCCTTCACCTACAACCTGGTACAGTATTTTGCTGAGCTGGGCGCGAATGTCGTGGTGAAGCGCAACGACGAGATCACCGTCGAAGAAATCGAAAAGATGAACCCGCAGCATCTGGTGATTTCGCCCGGCCCGTGCACGCCGAACGAGGCGGGCATTTCGGTCGCGGCGATCAAGCACTTTGCGGGCAAGGTTCCACTGCTGGGCGTGTGCCTGGGCCACCAGAGCATAGGGCAGGCTTTCGGCGGCAGGATCATCCACGCCAAGACGCTGATGCACGGCAAGACTTCATTGATCCATCACCACGGCAACAGCGTGTTCACCGGCCTGCCCAACCCGTTCACCGCGACGCGCTACCACTCGCTGGTGATCGAGCGCGAGACGCTGCCGGACTGCCTGGAGATCACCGCCTGGACCGACGACAATGAGATCATGGGCGTGCGCCACAGGACGCTCCCCGTGCATGGCGTGCAGTTCCATCCCGAGTCGATTTTGACCGAGCACGGCCACGACCTGTTGAAGAATTTCTTGCAAGGATGCGCGTAATAGTTTGATGCCTTCCATAGCCAAGACCTTTTACCCGGAAATCCAGGGTATACGCGCCGTCTCGATTCTGGCGGTGATTCTGTTCCACTTCGGTATCGGCCACCTGCCCGGCGGCTACATCGGGGTGGACATGTTCTTTGTGATCTCTGGTTATCTGATCAGCAAACTCATCATCACCGAAATCGAGGCTGGCCGTTTCTCGCTCGCAAAGTTCTACAAAAACCGCGTCGTCCGACTGTTGCCGAATTTGTTCCTGATGATTGTCGCATCGGTTGCCATTTCCTACGCGGTGCTCAGGCCCCATGACTTTTTCCAGTATGCCAAAAGCCTGCAATTTTCCCCGGTCTATCTGACCAATATGGTGTTCGCCCGCCAGCAGGGTTATTTCGATCTCTCACGCGATACCAAACCGCTGCTGCACACCTGGTCGCTCTCGATCGAGGAACAATTCTACCTGCTGTTCCCGCTGCTGTTGATCCTGCTGTACAAACTCAAGTACCACCGCCTGTTCGTGCTGGTGCTGATCGCGCTGGCTTCGCTGTGGGTGCGCTACTGGTATATCGCGCACGATCTGCCG
>JACPYR010000029.1 GCA_016195965.1 Nitrosomonadales bacterium
GGCATCATCACATCCACAAAAATGACATCCGGCTGGTTATCTACGACTTTGGACAGACCGTCAAATCCATCCTCGGCAAGAATGACATTGCAACCGGCTTGCGACAGGAATATCTCTCCGCTGCGCCTGATAGTGTTGCTATCGTCTATCAGCAACACTTTCTTCCCGGACAAGGGCAAATCCCCGCTCATCTTGCCCCCTGTTGCGTTGGCACCGACGTACTACCCGTCACTATTGATGTTTTTGACCGCTTCATGGCGTTAATGCTAACGTATCTGACTGGCGCTGTCATGGCGATTTTACCTCCGCCAAAAATGCGGAGTAAACAGGATCAGCACCGTGAAAATTTCCAGCCGACCAACCAGCATCGCCAGCGTGCATACCCAGGTCTGAAAATCGGTCAACACGCCAAAATTACTGGCCGGCCCTACCACCCCCAACCCTGGCCCCGCATTGTTAATACAGGCGATGATTGCAGAAAACGCAGAAATGTAATCCAGGCCGCTGATCAAGAGCACAAAGGTCAGGGTAGCCACGGTCATAAAATATAAAAATATAAATCCCAGCACCGCAAACACGATATTGTTGGGCACGACACTGCCTGCAATCTTCATTGGATTGACGACCGTCGGGTGCAGCAATTTGAGGAGTTCGCGCCCCGCTTGCTTGAACAGAATCATCGTGCGCACCATCTTGATGCCCCCCCCTGTCGAGCCTGAACTGGCGGCAATACAACTGAGAAACAGCATCCACATCGGCGCGAACATCGGCCACTGGTTGAAATCCACGCTGACAAAACCGCAGTCCGTGGCCAATGACACCAGATTAAAGCTGGCATGGCGCAGCGCCGTCCAGAAACTCGGGTAAGTGCCCTGCCACCACAGGAACACGGCCACCCCCAAGCAGCTTGCCAATATCAGACCGACCGTGGCGACAGCCTCGCTGTCACGCAAATATAACCTCAGGCTTTTTTCCCGCCATACCAAAAAATGTGTAGCAAAATTCATCGCCGCCAGCAGCATGAATATCATTAGCACAAACTCAATCGCGGGAGAGTTGAAATAACCGACACTGGCATCATGCGTGGAGAAGCCGCCCAGCCCCATCGCGGCAAAGGCATGGCAGATCGCATCCAGCCAATTCATGCCCACCATTTTCAGCAACACGATACAAGCCAGCGTAATCACCAGATACACCAACCACAAATTGCGTGCCGTTTCGGTAATGCGCGGTGTCAGCGCGGAATCCTTCATCGGGCCGGGTGTTTCCGCCTTGAAAAGTTGCCGCCCGCCTATGCCCAACAGCGGCAAGACCGCCACCGCCAGCACGATGATTCCCATGCCGCCCAGCCAGTTCAATTCATGCCGCCAGATATTGATAGCAGGCGGCAAGTTATCCAGTCCGGTCAAAACCGTCGCACCGGTAGTTGTCAATCCTGACATAGTTTCGAAATAGGCGTCGGTAAACGACAGTCCCTTGACCACCAACAACAGGGGGAAGGTGGCAAAGGCCGGCATCGCCGTCCACATGGTCACCACCAGCAGGTAGCCGTGCCTGATGGAGAGCTCGCCTTTGTTGCGGCGCGTCAGCCACCACATCAGAAAACCGATGGACGCGGTCCACACCATCGCCAGCAAAAAATCGATCCCGGTTCCATCGCCGTAAATCCAGGCCGCCGCCATCGGCATCAAATATGCGATGCTGAACACTACCAGCATCAAACCCAGGGCATGAACAACGGTCAGGGCACGTTGCATCAGAAGAACCCGATACCGACCTGAAACAATTTTTCTACTTTATGCACCATGGTCTTGTTGACCACAAAAACAATAATATGGTCTTCAGCCTCAACAACCACGTCGTGATGCCCCATGATGACCTCCTGGCCCCGCACGATCGCACCTATCGTCGCGCCCTTCGGCAAATCGATTTCATCGATACGCCGCCCTACCACGCGCGAAGATTGCCGGTCGCCATGCGCCACCAGTTCCAGAGCTTCTGCCGCACCGCGCCGCAACGAGTGCACCGCCGCCACGTCGCCCTGCCGCACATAAGCCAGCAGCGAACCTATCGTGACATGCGCCGGAGAAAGAGCAATATCTATCTTGCCGCCCTGCACCAGCTCGACATAAGCACTGCGGTTGATCAGCGCAAGCACCTTGCGTGCCCCGCCCTGCTTGGCCAGCAACGCCGACATGATATTATTTTCGTCATCATTGGTCAGTGCGCAGAATATATCCACCTCGCTGACATGCTCCTGCTGCATCAGCTTTTCATCCGTCCCGTCGCCGTTCAACACCAAAGTGCGAGACAGCTCCTCGGCTAATTTCTGGCAGGACTTCTTGTTGTATTCGATCAGCTTGACTTGATAGTCGCGTTCCAGAGTTTTGGCCAAGCGAAAACCAATATTGCCGCCGCCGACTATCATCACGCGCTTGCACGGCTTATCCATGCGGCGCAGCTCCTTGAGCACACTACGGATATTGTCGGCGGCAGCGATGAAGAAAATTTCGTCGCCCTCCTCGATCACGGTGCTGCCTTCGGGAATGATCGGCCTGTCCTGGCGGAAAATTGCCGCAACCCGGGTCTCGACTTGAGGCATATGGGTGCGCAAATAACTCAGCGGCTTGCCGACCAGCGGCCCGCCCTCAAAAGCGCGCACCGCCACCAGAGAAGCTTTGCCATCGGCGAATTCCAGCACTTGCAGCGCCTCGGGAAACTCGATCAACTTGACGATGTAATCGGTCAGAATCTGCTCTGGGCATATCGAGAAATCCACACAAAAATTATCCGCGCTGAACACCTCCTGCTGGGCGAGATAATCCGGGGCGCGTATGCGCGCAATGCGTGTGGGTGTGTTGTAGAGGCTGGCGGCCAACTTGCAGGCGACCAGATTGACTTCATCGCTTTGTGTAACCGCCAGCAGCATATCGGAATCCGCTATGCCAGCCTGCTTCAATACGGAAGGATGAGCCGCGTTGCCAACCAGCGTGCGCAAATCAAACCTGTCCTGCAACTGGCGCAGCTTCTCACCATCGGTATCCACAACAGTGATGTCATTGGCCTCGCCGACCAGGCTTTCCGCCACGGTAGAACCGACCTGCCCCGCTCCCAATATCAATATTTTCACACAGCTCCCTTTGCCATACCGATGTCGGGTTTCACGTCCTTACCGTTGCGCCCGTATCCAGGTTTTCCATTCTTCGAATAATTTTTCGTCCCGCGCCGCGATTACCGAACGCTGCCAGATATCGCCTTGCGCAAAATCGTCAGATTCTATACAGCAGGCATGGCCGCCCGACTCCGTAAAAATTAACGAGCCGGCGGCATAGTCCCAAAGCCTCTGCCCGCCATGCAAATACATGTCATAACGGCCAATCGCGCTATAACACCAGTCCAGCGCACTCGCGCCAAAGTTGCGTTGCGAACTGAATGGCGGATCGCTCGCCAATTGCGCGGCCAACTTCTTGGGAAGCCGCTTCAAATCAATGCTGGCCAATGCCTG
The DNA here is from genome assembly GCA_016195965.1 of Nitrosomonadales bacterium. Taxonomy (GTDB): domain Bacteria; phylum Pseudomonadota; class Gammaproteobacteria; order Burkholderiales; family Gallionellaceae; genus Gallionella. The sequence continues at coordinate 3,506 of JACPYR010000029.1, forward strand.
CCCGATAGGAACCACCATTTCCCGACTCAGCAGTTTTTCACCATTCAGCAATGCACCACGCTCATGTTCTGCGGCAAACATTTCGTTGGCCACCGGGTCATACACCACGCCCAGCACACTTTTCCCGCCGCGCAGCAACGCGACAGATACCGCAAAATACGGCAAGCCGCGTACAAAATTGGACGTGCCATCAATCGGATCTATGCACCACATGCCATCATGCCCGGCCTTCCACAACTCGCGTTGCTCGTCGCCCGCCATCTCTTCACCCATCACCGGCACATTGAGGATGGCTTGCAGCTTCCTGGTCAACGCATTCTGCGCGGCGATATCCGCCTCGGTGCACAGGCTGCCGTCGCTTTTGTGCTGATGCGCCACCTTGAGATACCGCGGCATAATTTCCTCCGCAGTCACCAGCTTGACGGCCGCCACCACCGCCTTGAGCAACGCGCTCATGCCGGTTGAAACACCCATGCCGCCTGAAATTAACTGAGTCATGGTGTCTCGCTTTTCCATTTGATGGAACAACCCATGCTGGCGATCTGCTCGCGCGGCCCCTGCCCTGTCCTCGCCACTTGCAGCATGGCATTGAACAAGTCGCGCGGGGCTTCAGCTACCGCTTCCTTGCGCGAAGCATCCAGCCTGCCGCGATATTGCAATTCCAGATCGGCGTTGAATCCGAAAAAGTCCGGCGTACATACCGCGCCGTAATTCTTGGCCACATGCTGAGTCTCGTCCCACACATAGGGGAAAGGATAGCCGTGCTGCCGTGCCACAAGCTTCATATTGTCGAACGAGTCTTCGGCGTAATCGGCAGGATCGTTGGACATGATCGCAATGCTGTTGATGCCATGCTGCTGCAATTCAAGCGTATCGCGGATGATGCGCTCGCGGATGGACTTCACGTAAGGGCAGTGATTACAGATAAACATTACCAGCAATCCGTTTTTGCCACGCGCATTGGCCAGGTTATAACGCTTGCCGTCCACGCCGAGCAGATCGAAATCACGGGCTTTCCAGCCGAAATCACATAAGGGGGGTTGCAGACTTACCATTTCATATTCCTGACAATACTTTCAAGGACGTTATATTATCATGCCGTCATTCATATCTATTGACGCCCTGACCATGCCGCGCTTTTATTGCCCTCCGCCCCTGCCGCTCACCGGCTCTTTTGAACTGCCGCCCGATGCGGCTCACCATGCCGCACGCGTGCTGCGTTTGCGCGAAGGGGACCCGGTGCAGATTTTCGACGGCCTGGGCAACGAGTGCCATGGGATCATCTCCGAACTCGGCAACAAACATGTTGTTGTCAACGACATTGCCGCAGTCGAGAGTTGCCGCGAATCTCCGCTCGATGTGCTGCTGGTACAGGCTCTATCCAGCAGCGAAAAAATGGATTGGATCATACAGAAGGCCACCGAACTGGGCGTGACCGAAATTCAGACCATCGACACCGAACGCAGCGTCGCACGACTGTCTGCCGAGCGCATCGCCAAACGCCTCAAACACTGGCAGCAAGTCGCCATCTCCGCCTGCGAGCAATGCGGCCGCAATGTATTGCCAAAAATTCACGCGCCCATGGACATCATGGCATGGTTGCAGCAAACGAGAAATTTGGCGGACGCGAAATTCATCCTGCTGCCGGAAGGCTCCCGCTCGCTGCACGATCTGGTTAAACCGCAAGGCAAAGCAGTGTTGCTGATCGGCGCGGAAGGCGGATTTTCTGAAGCGGAAAGCGGCGCCGCACTGCACTGTGGATTTATCCCCATCCGGCTTGGCGCGCGCGTGATGCGCACCGAAACTGCCGCAATTGCAGGGCTAGCCGTGCTGCAAACGCTGTGGGGCGATTTTTAACCCTGAAAACCGCAGCTCAAGCCGTATAACCTGCCGGTAGACTAAGTGGTGAGGAGATGGCTGGGGACGTTGCGTGCAGTGAGCGAGGCGCGTGATGAGACCCAAAAGGAAGTTGCGTGAGGCGCATGGGTAATGCCTTCTTTAAGAAAGCCGTAGGATGGGTGAAGCTCTTCGGCTTTGCTCAGGATAAACTCCGCGCAACCCATCGATGCGGACATGCTCACTTCGACCGCATCGCCACTCGTTCAAGCTACAGCCCGCTCCTGAATCAATTTAGCCACCCATTGGTTCAGCGACAAGCCTTCCGCCTTGGATGCCGCAGTCGCCGCTTGATGGATACTGGGGTCAAGGCGCAATACAAATTTGCCGGAGTGCCGCTTGAACGGCTCGATTCCCTCCTCCGCGCACATATCCAGAAACACCTTGAGCGAAGTTTTTCCTTCGTGTTTCAGCCCGGTTATATTTTTGGCATAAAAATCCGCGCTGCCGTTCAAGCCGACAAACTCGCCGCGAAACATCTCAATGTCCGGATCGTATTCGATCACCGCCCGTTGACCATCGATCATCATCACATTTTTCATGGTTTCACTCCATTATTTTCCAGCCACTTGCGGATCGATTCCACCGCACCCGTGTCCGGCGACGGATGCGGGCGGTGGAATACACGCGCCTCGCCGAACAACTTCACACCAATGCGCGAGCCCTCTCGCTCGCTGATCTTTGCACCCAAATCCCCCAGCAACGACTCAATATCCCGCCACTTGATGCCGCCAGACACGGGGCGCGCAAAAATCAGCGCGAGCGTTTTTGAGCTTTTGCGTTTCATGGCAGAACAGTATCACAAAGCAGTATCAATCGCAATGCGGCGGATAGGCCGCGATGCCTGTCCCGACCCTGTCGAAGTGGCATTCTTTACGTTCCGAATACTCCGGCGCGGACCAACACTGTTCGGCATCCGCCATCAATGCATTTACTTCCCCCTCCCTCCGGGAGAGGGGCTGGGGGTGAGGGAGCAACTCGACCGCGACATCTATCTGAGCTTAACGTGGAATTATCCGGCTCCGCGCTTTTGCGCAGAGTCCGTGTTTAATGTCAGGTTAGCGCAATGATAGAACGACGCATATTTGCAATGCTTTCTTCGGGGTGAGCCGTTCGAGGGCAGAAGCCAACACATTGAGATTCTCGTAGCCGTCAAACTTTTCGTGCAGCTTTTCTTAGTAACCGATCAACCAAAAAGTAACAAGCTGCGCCTTCATGGGTAAACTGTAAATTTGGGCGGATTCAAGGATGAAGTGCAATTTTGAGTAATGCCGGTTGGGTGGGCGGGATGCGGTAGCATCCATGCCTTTTTGACCGGCCAGTCGAAATTGCAGAAATGAACTACACACATCTCACCC
>JACPYR010000030.1 GCA_016195965.1 Nitrosomonadales bacterium
GTTTGGAACTTAACTTCTCCAGTGGGAGCGGCTTTAGCCGCGATTGGTCGCTCGAGTTTACTGTCCGCATCGCGGCTAAAGCCGCTCCCACAAAGGACTTGCTCGATAACTCCATTAAGGGCACTTCTAAAAATTCAGAGTTCGCCCAAATACAAGGCGCGGAAAAAATTTCGCTGCGCCGCATATATATGATATGTAAGCAAGAAAATTTTTCCGTAACACAGTAGTTGGGATGAAATGTGGATTTTTAAAAGCGCCCTTAAGTTTAATCAACAGTGCGATGCTACACTAACCCGTGTAAGAGTCGGCCCAGTTAACCGCACTCTTGCCGTGAACCAGGAAAAACGGATTGAGGACGGCAGAGGGGTGCGCGTAGCTGAGGGGTTCTCCTGTCAGTTGTATGACTCTGCCGCCGGCCTGTTCGACCACGCATTGCGCTGCAGCCGTGTCCCATAATGAGGTGGTGCCCAATCTCGGATATAAATCGGCCTTGCCTTCCGCCACCATGCAGAACTTTAGCGAACTGCCCATTGCTATCAGTTCGTGATTTCCGAGCCGCCGCAAAAATTCCGTCAGGGAGTCATCCGCATGGGAACGGCTGCCCACCACGCGCCAGGGCATCCCGTTGGCATGTTCGGCAACGCGAATCGGAGTGCGTACCCCATCAGCCTCAACCTTGAATGCGCCCAAACCTTCAGCCGCCAGGTAGGCTACTTTGAGTGCGGGTGCATAAACTATCCCCAGAATAGGGCGGCCATGTTCGATCAAGGCGATATTGACAGTGAACTCGCCATTGCGCTTGATGAATTCCTTTGTGCCGTCCAGAGGGTCGATCAACCAATAACATTCCGAGCTGTCGAGCCCGGAAAAATCCGCAACGGCTTCTTCGGAGAGGATAGGCAGGGAAGGCCGCAAGCTTGCCAGTTGCCGGACGATGATCCGGTGCGCGGCGCTGTCTGCTTCCGTTAACGGTGATTCGTCTGCTTTTGCGCTGACAGAAAAATTGCCAGCATAAATGCCCATGATTGCTGCACCGGCTTCCCTGGCAATGGCTTCGGTCTGATCCAGCAGGTTTGCGGTGGCATGGATCATTGATTGGAGCCTTGTCCGATAATGCCGTGCCTGTGCAGTAGTTCGATCACTTGAGCAACGGATTCCTCAATAGACAGCGCGTCGGTATCAATTGTCAACTCGGGATTTTCGGGTTCCTCATAGGGGGAAGAAATGCCGGTGAAATTTTTGATCTCACCTTTGCGGGCGCGTTTGTATAGCCCCTTGATATCTCTTTCTTCGCACACTTGCAGGGGACAGTAACAATAGATTTCAAAAAAATCTCCATGGGGCACCAATGAGCGCACCTTGGCGCGGTCGGAGCGGAACGGAGAAATAAAGGCGGTTAGCGCAATGACACCCGCCTCTATGAAGAGTTTGGACATCTCACCTACGCGGCGGATATTTTCGGAGCGATCTTCAAGGGAAAATCCCAGGTCGGAGCAGAGTCCATGCCGAACATTGTCACCGTCGAAAGTGAAAGTGCGGCAGCCCATTTGGAATAGATATTCTTCGACGGAGTGAGCAAGCGTGGATTTGCCGGCGCCAGACAGTCCGGTAAACCACAATACCACGCTGCGGTGTCCATTCAGCAACTCGCGGCGTTCGCGGGTCACCGAGGCATGGTGCCAAAAGGTATTGCTTGATTTCCTGGGTTCCATTGCCTCTCCGAATAAAATGCATCTTCAGTAATTGCCCATATTGGCCAATATGGCCAGGCGAAATTCAAAAATCCGTTCCACATATACGTTAGCCGGCAGGCGGTCAGCCGCCCACTTATTTGCATCTCGCAGTATTTTATCTCAACGTTGCTTGGCGGCGCTGCCTTATGCTTATTCGGGTTGTTGGGAGCGATTTATGCTGCAATCTTTTGTGTATGAAGTTATGAGTGATGCAATTCCAAGATTGTGCAATATAGTCCTCGCCCTGCTTTGCGAGCGGAGATGTCATAATGCGATTTGGCGTTGAAAAAGATGTTTCAAGGATGCGCTGAGTTGATGATGTATGGTTTTGTTCCGTTGCAATAACGGGATGGTTTGGTGTTCATTTAACAGAAGGAGTTTGAAAATGTCTGACAAGCAACCCGTAATCGCCCAAAAGTCTCCCATTGCCATCGAAGTGGAGGCGGGCAAGAGTTACTGGTGGTGTTCATGCGGCAAAAGCGCGACCCAGCCGTTCTGCGATGGCAGTCACAAGGGCAGCGAGTTCGTCCCCGTGGAGCATAAGGCGCAAGCATCCGAAACGGCGTATTTTTGCGGTTGCAAGCACAGTGGCAACGGTGCGCTGTGCGACGGCGCGCATAAAAAACTTTGAGCGCCCTATTCGTAAATTTGCTGTTCGGGCACGCCAAGATTGCATTCCATTAAACGCAAGCGTAGAGTGCCGCCCCATTCTTCAATAGGTCAGGATGCGGAATGAGCGATACGCACACAAAGCAGAAATTACCCAGCCTCATATTGGGTGCCATCGGGGTGGTGTACGGCGATATCGGCACCAGTCCGCTGTATGCAATACAAGCAACATTTACCGGTACCCATTCGTTGCCTGTCGTAGAGGCTAATATTCTCGGCGTGCTGTCCATCATGTTCTGGACCATCATGCTGCTGGTGTCAGTAAAATATGTAGCGATTATTTTGCGTGCGGATAATCACGGTGAAGGGGGGTCGTTGGCCTTGCTCGCGTTGGTAGGTGAGCTGGCAGCGCAACACCCCAAGCTGAAATGGTTCGTCACCGTGCTGGGCGTATTTGCTGCCGCGCTGTTCTTTGGTGACGGCATGATCACTCCGGCGATTTCCGTGCTGTCGGCAGTCGAGGGTCTGGATTTGGTTTCGCATCAGTTCAAGAACTATATACTGCCCATCACCATTATCGTCCTGACCGGATTGTTCTTCATCCAGAAACGCGGCACCGGCATGGTCGGCATGGCATTTGGCCCGATCATGGTGTTCTGGTTTGTTTGCCTGTCCGTATTCGGCATTATCGGCATCATGCAAAGCCCCCAGGTGTTATGGGCATTGAACCCGATCTATGCTTTTCGCTTTTTAACGACTGATCCGGGCGTCGCCTTTCTGGCGCTGGGTGCTATTGTACTTGCCATAACCGGCGGAGAAGCGCTGTATGCCGACATGGGACACTTCGGCAAATATCCGATTCGCCTTGCGTGGTTTTCTTTCGTGCTGCCCGCGCTGGTGTTGAATTATTTCGGCCAGGGCGCGTTGTTGCTGCGCAATCCTCACGCCATCGAAAACCCATTTTATCTGCTGGCCCCGGATTGGGCGCTTATCCCCATGGTATTGCTGGCAACCGCCGCAACGGTCATCGCCTCACAGGCAGTGATATCCGGTGCATTTTCGGTGGCGAACCAGTCCGTGCAAATGGGCTTTCTGCCGCGTATGGAAATTCGTCAGACTTCCGATAAGGCGCAAGGGCAGATATATGTGCCCTTCACCAATTGGACACTGTACTTGGCGGTGGTTTTTCTGGTGCTAACCTTTCAAAGCTCCAGCAATCTGGCCGCTGCCTATGGCATTGCGGTCACCGGAACGATGACGATTACCACGATGCTGATCGCCTTTGTGATTGTATTGTTATGGCGCTGGCCGTTAGTTATTGCGATACCTTTTATCGCTATGCTCCTCACCGTCGATTTGACCTATTTCGCCGCCAACGCGATCAAGATCCCGCAGGGCGGCTGGTTCCCGATCGGAATAGGGATGATATCTTTCACCGTGCTCATTACCTGGAAGCGCGGCAGAAAATTGCTGTTCGATGAAATTGCGCGCCAGTCCGTACCTATGCAGGTGATTATCGACGGCACGGATGATGTGCCCAGAGTGCACGGCACAGCGGTATTCCTGACCAGTGCAAGTGAGGGCGCGCCTTCGGCGATGATGCATAATCTCAAGCATAATCAGGTGCTGCATGAGCGCAACATATTGCTGACCGTGCTAGTCGAGGACAAGCCTTATGTCACGTCGGGCAACCGGTTATTGATCAAGGATATGGGCAAAGGTTTTTACCGAGTGAAGGTTTTTTACGGCTTTATGGAGGCGCCGGATATTCCGGCTGCGCTGGAACTGTGCGCCTCACGAGGGTTGCCTTTCGAGATGATGACTACCTCGTTCTTTATTTCCCGTGCCTTGATCGTTTCCAGCCCCAAGCCAGGCATGATGAAATGGCGAGAACGCCTGTTTCTAGCGTTATCCAAAAATGCGATGAATGCGGCGGATTTCTTTAAAATCCCGACCAACCGCGTCATCGAAATGGGTACGCGGATCGAAATTTGATCAACCTAACTTTTCGGAATATTGATATACCGCTAACGTGGTTGAAGCGGCATATGAATCAGGGGATAATCCCCGGCTGATTTGATTAAGGTGTCGCAATGACTGAATATCTGCTGATCCTGATTAGCACGGTGTTTGTAAACAACATCGTGATGGTCAAGATACTCGGGCTGTGCCCGTTCATGGGCGTTTCCAAGAAGTTGGAGGCTGCCATCGGTATGGGTGCCGCCACCACTTTCGTGCTGACCCTGGGATCGGGGGCCAGCTATCTGATCAATCAATATCTGCTGGGGCCGGAGCTCGCCTATCTCACCACGCTGTCGTTCATTGTGGTGATCGCCGGCATCGTGCAGTTCACCGAAATGGTGGTGGAAAAAACCAGCCCGGCGCTGTATCAGGTGCTGGGCATCTATTTGCCGTTGATCACCACCAACTGCGCAGTACTGGGTATCCCGCTGCTCAACGTGCAGGCGAAACACAACTTCATGGAGTCGATCTTTTTCGGCATGGGCGGTGCGCTGGGCTTTACGCTGGTGATGGTGTTATTTGCCGGAATCCGTGAACGCATGGAAGGCGCGGATGTGCCGGGAATATTCAAGGGCTCGGCGATTGCGATGGTCACCGCGGGATTGATGAGCTTGTCCTTTATGGGATTTTCGGGACTGATCAAATAATGTTAAATGCTTTGCTGGTGATGGCGGGCATCGCCATCGTGCTCGGCGCGGTGCTGGGGTACGCCGCGATCAAATTCCACGTTGAAGGTAATCCGCTGGTGGACAAGATCGATGCCGTGCTGCCGCAGACGCAGTGCGGGCAATGCGGCTTTCCGGGCTGCAAACCTTATGCGACGGCAATTGCATCAGGTGAGGCCAACATCAATAAATGCCCTCCCGGCGGCGAGGAGGGTATCCAGAAACTGGCCAGCCTGCTCGGTGTCGATCCGATACCGTTCGGCGGCGACACGCAACCCAAACCGAAATCGGTCGCCATCATCGACGAGAATACCTGCATCGGTTGCACGCTGTGCATCCAGGCTTGCCCGGTGGATGCGATCGTCGGCGCGGCCAAGCAGATGCATACCGTCGTCGCGTCCGAATGCACTGGCTGCGAATTGTGTGTTGCACCCTGCCCGGTGGACTGCATCATCATGAAACCTATCGAAGAAAAAATCAGCAACTGGAAATGGAAATACCCGGTATATGCGCTGACCGAATCCGCCGCGACAGCAGGAGCGGCGCGATGAGGGAGTTATATCAGTTTCACGGCGGCATCCATCCACCCAGCAACAAGACTCAATCCACCCGGGTGGCGATCGCGCATGCGCCGTTGCCCTCCATGCTGACTATACCTTTTCACCAGCATGCGGGCGAAACCGCCAAACCGGTCGTCAAGGTCGGTGATCATGTGTTGAAGGGCCAGCTGATCGGCCTGCCGGACGGCTTTGTGTCGAGCGCGGTACACGCTTCCACATCGGGCACTATTGCCGCGATCGACATGCAACTGATCGCCCACCCCTCAGGTTTGCCCAACCTGTGCGCGACGCTGATACCGGACGGCAAGGATGAATGGATAGCGCTCGAACCCGTAGCCGACTACCGCAGCCACAGCACGACCGAATTGCAGCAACTGTTGCGCATGGCCGGCGTGGTGGGTCTGGGCGGCGCGGCTTTCCCCAGCGACATCAAGCTGCGCATCGGCAAACAGAAGATCAACACGTTGATCCTGAACGGCGCGGAATGCGAACCCTATATCACCTGCGACGATATGTTGATGCGCGAGCGCGCGGCCGAGATCGTGCAGGGTGCCGAGATACTGCGTTTCATGCTGGATGCGAATGAGGTGCTATACGGCGTTGAGGACAATAAGCCTGAAGCGATCGCCGCGCTGCAACAGGCGATTGCAGCCAGCAAGCTGAACCATGAAGTCGTTTCGATTCCGACGATCTATCCGGGCGGCAGCGCAAAGCAGTTGATACGCGTGCTCACCGGGCTGGAAGTGCCTTCCGGCAAGCTGCCCACCGACATCGGTGTGCAATGCTTCAACGTCGCCACCGCCTGCACCGCGCATCGCGCCATCGCGCACGGCGAGCCGCTGCTGTCGCGCGTGGTGACGATCACCGGCAATGTCAGGCATGCGAAAAATTATGAGGTGTTGATCGGCACGCCGATCAACGAGCTGGTTGCGTTAAGCGAAGCATTGCCGGACACCGACCGCTACATCATGGGCGGGCCTATGATGGGCGTTCCTTTGCCCGGAGTGCAGGTGCCGGTGGTGAAGGCCACAAATTGTGTGATTGCCGCCTCGGCAAAATTGTTCCCGCCGCTATCGCCTGCGATGCCGTGCATACGCTGCACGCGATGCGCGGAGGTGTGCCCGGCCGATCTGCAGCCGCAGGACTTGTACTGGTTTGCCCAATCCAGGGAATTCGGCAGGGCGCAGGCATTCAGCCTGTTCGACTGTATCGAATGCGGCGCATGCAGCTATGTCTGCCCCAGCCACATCCCGCTGGTGCAGTATTACCGTTTTGCCAAGAGCGAGATCCGCGCGCGCGAGCACGACAAGCAGCTCGCGGATCAGGCGCGCGAGCGCCACGAGTACCGCGAACACCGCATCGAACGCGAGAAGCGCGAAAAAGCCGAGAAGCTTGCCGCCAAGGCAAAGGCAGCGAAACCAGCCGAACCATTGACATCACAACAACAGGCGGAACAAGCTGAACTGGAAGCGCGCCGCGAACATATCCGCGAAGTCGCCCAATCCGCTGTCGAGCACACCACAGAACGTAACGGGGACTAGCCCATGCTCTTTTCACCCTTCATCAGCAAACCCGATAGCGTCTCCGCGATCATGCTCAAGGTGCTGCTCGCCTTGCTGCCAGGCATCGCGATGTACGTCTGGTATTTCGGCCCGGCTATCCTGGTGTCGATCACGCTGGCCAGCATTACCGCGCTGTCCACCGAAGCGGCCATGCTCAAGCTGCGCGGTCGGCCCATCGCGCCGTTCCTGAAAGACAACAGCGCGCTGCTCACCGCCTGGCTGCTGGCGTTGTCGATACCGCCGCTGGCGCCGTGGTGGCTGGTCGTGGTCGGCACCGCATTTGCGATCGCGATCGCCAAGCAACTGTATGGCGGGCTGGGCAACAATCCGTTCAACCCGGCGATGATAGGCTACGCGGTGCTGATCATCTCGTTCCCGGTGCACATGACCCATTGGCTTGCGCCCCATGGTTTGGGAGATGGGGGCCTGGTGCTGGCGGAGCTCAGTTACGCGCAACAGCTGCAATATATTTTCTCCGGGGCGCTGCCGCAGGGTCTGACGCTGGACGCGATTTCGATGGCTACGCCGCTGGACACGCTGAAGACCCATCTGCACCTCGAAGAATCGGTGCAGCAGATATTGCATATGACTATCTACGGCCAGATCGGCGGGCACGGCAGCGAGATGGTGGCATGGGGATTCCTGTTCGGCGGGCTTTACCTGCTCGCCACGCGCATCATCAGCTGGCACATCCCGGTCGCGTATCTGGGCACACTGTTCGCGATCGCAGGAATATTCCATCTGGTCGATCCCGCCCACTACGTCGCACCGCTGTTCCACCTGTTCACCGGTGCGGCGATACTGGGCGCGTTCTTCATCCTCACCGACCCGGTCAGCAGCCCCACCACCAACAAGGGACGCTTGATTTTCGCGGCGGGCGCGGCCTTCCTGACCTACATGATCCGCACCTTCGGAGGGTTCCCGGACGGCGTCGCGTTCGCCACGCTGCTGATGAACATCGCCGTGCCGCTGATCGTGCTGTACACCCAGCCGACGGTGTTCGGCAAAAAAGCGCAAGGTGATAAGCCATGAGGCGCACGATAGCCAAGGCCTCCATGATCACCGCGCTCAACCTGCTGTTCTTCGCGGTGATAGGCACGGCCCTGCTGGCGATCACCTATCAGTTGACGCACGAGCCGATCGCGCGCAGCGAAGAAGCCGAGAAACTGAGGCTGGTCACGCAGATCGCCCCGCCCGACACCTACGATAACGACATCATCAAGGACACGGTGGAATTGCCGGCGGATAAACTGTTGGGTAACGACGACACCACCATTGCCTACCTGGGCCGCCTGAAAGATCAGCCCGCGGTCGCGGTGATGCAGGTCATCGCGCCGGATGGCTACAGCGGCAAGATCAATCTGATCATTTCGATACGCAGCGATGGCCAAGGTAATGGAAAGATCGGCGGCGTGCGCGTGATCTCGCACCGGGAGACGCCGGGGCTGGGCGATTACATAGAGATCGCGAAGAATAAATGGATCACCGGTTTTGATGGGAAATCGCTGGACGATCCGCAGGATGGAGACTGGAAAGTCAAGAAAGACGGCGGTCAGTTCGACTACATGGCGGGTGCTACCATCACCCCGCGCGCGGTGGTGAAAGCCGTACACAAGACGTTACAATATTTTGCGCAGCATCGCGATGAGATATTCAAGGGTATGCAGAATAAAACCCCCGTTCGTGGTGAGCTTGTCGAACCATGAACGGTTGTTTATGTGGCAATACTTATGTTGGCTTCTTCGAGTATCCGATAAAGGAGAAATGAAATGACCTCTCAGGAATTTAAAGACATCCTCTACAACGGCGTGTGGAAGCAGAACACCGGGCTGGTGCAGCTGCTCGGCATGTGCCCCATCCTCGCGGTCAGCAGCTCGGTGGTGAACGGCGTCAGCCTGGGCCTGGCGACCGCAGTCGTGATGGCGTTGTCCGGTGCGGCGATCGCGCCTATCCGTAACCTGGTGCCGAACGAGGCGCGCATCCCGGTATTCATCCTGATCATCGCGGTGCTGGTCACCGTGATCCAGTTCGCGATGAATGCCTATATGTATTCGCTGTATGTGGTGCTGGGTATCTTCATCCCGCTGATCGTCACCAACTGCATCGTGCTCGCGCGCATCGAAGCCTTTGCCGCCAAGAACCCCACGCTGCAATCCGCGCTGGACGGCTTCGCGATGGGATTGGGTCTGACCTGCGTGCTCGCGGTGCTGGGCGGCATACGCGAAATCTTCGGCCACGGCACGCTGCTGTCCGGCATCGACCTGGTGTTCGGCGAGGCCGCGAAATCCTGGGTGATCACCGTCGTGCCGAACTACCACGGCTTCCTGCTCGCCATCCTGCCCCCCGGTGCATTCATCACGCTGGGCATGCTGATCGCGACCAAGAACTGGCTAAACTTGCGCGCCGAACGCAAGCTGAAAGGCGCGAATGCAACGATCACGCCGGTGGATGGCGGGTGTGCGCCTGCGGCGCACTGAGACATGATATAGCGCACACGACTAACCGAAGAGAGTCTCAATGGAAAAAGAAGACTATTTAACTTTGAGAAATAAATATTTCCCAAAACTCTTGAAATTTGTATTTATCCTTGAATCTCCTCCGGCTTCAGGTAAATACTTTTATGATGATCAGGGAAGTATTAGTGAACCATTGTTTTCAGCGATGATGAAGTTGCTTAATTACAAACCTCGAAATAAGCGAGACGGCTTGGATTGTTTTGCAAATACTGGACATTTCTTAGTCGATGCGACATATGAGCCGGTCAACAAATTCAGCGATAAAATTCGTGACGAAAAGATTTTGGAAAATTATGAAAATTTGGTTGTAGATCTTGAAAGTCTCGGCAGCCCAACACAGTTCGAATTTATTCTAGTAAAGGCTAATGTATGCCGTTTACTTGAATCAAGGTTGAGTGACAAAGGCTTCAAAGTCCGAAATAAAGGTATCGTTATCCCTTTTCCATCAACTGGACAGCAAAGTAACTTTTCTAAGGAAATTAAGAAAATCTACGGAACACAGACCATGTAGGATGGGTGAAGCGCAACTCTCCCTCCACGTCCGCTTCGGTGTACAATTTTGACGTAGCCCATGGAGGTTGTTATGACACACCAATTCGATGTGATAATTGAAAAAGATTCAGCAGGATTTTTCGTGGCCTCGGTTCCCGCGCTGCCGGGCTGCCACACGCAGGCCAAATCGCTCGATACGCTGATGGAGCGCATCCGCGAAGCCATCGAACTTTGCCTAGTAGTTTCGTTTGCGTAGGATGGGTTGAGCGCAGCGATACCCATCATTTTCAACAGGCCGTTCTTTGGGTATCGCTGCGCTCAACCCACCCTACATTGATAGACATTCCATGAACCCTGCCAAACGCCGCGAAATCTTTCTGCGCCTGCAAGCCGCCAACCCCCACCCCACCACCGAGCTGGAGTACAAGACGCCGTTCGAGCTGCTGGTCGCGGTGGTGCTGTCGGCGCAGGCTACCGACGTCAGCGTGAACGCTGCGACGCGGCAGCTGTTCCCGGTCGCGAACACGCCGCAAAAAATAGCCGACCTCGGCGAGGAAAAGCTGCGCGATTACATCCAGCGCATCGGCTTGTATAAAACCAAAGCCAAACATGTGATCCAGCTGTGCCGCATTTTGCTGGAACAGCACAACGGTGAAGTACCGCAGACCCGGGAAGAACTGGAAGCCCTGCCCGGCGTGGGGCGCAAGACCGCAAACGTGATCCTCAATACTGCGTTCGGCCAGCCCACGATCGCGGTGGACACGCACATCTTTCGCCTCGCCAACCGCATCGGACTGGCACCGGGCAAGGATGTGCTGGAAGTGGAGAAGAAACTGCTCAAGTTCGTGCCGGAAGAATTTCTGCACGACGCGCACCACTGGCTGATCCTGCACGGGCGTTATGTGTGCCAGGCGCGCAAGCCGAAATGCGGCGCATGTATCATTCGCGACCTGTGCGAATACAAGAACAAGGCCAGCCATGTTTAACCCGACCCGCGACGAAGCGCGCTTGTTTCTGTTTGAATCCTGGCGCAAGCGCCGCGCCAATGAACTGCTTACCCCGCTGGAAGACCTGGTCGCGCAACTGATAGACAAGCACCCGGAATACCATGCATTGTTCAACGATCCGGAGCGCAATCAGGATAAAGATTATGCGCCGGACGGCAATGTGGTGAACCCATTTCTGCACCTGATGATGCACCTGACCTTGGAGGAACAAATCTCTATCGGTCAGCCGCAGGGCATACGCGAGCAGTTTGCGCGCCTGACCGGGAAATATCAGTCGGAACACGAAGCGCAGCACGCGATGATGGACTGTCTGGGCGAGATGATCTGGCAGGCGCAGCGCAACCGCACCCAGCCGGATGCGGCGATTTATTTGGCTTGTCTGGAGCGGCAATAAAAAGGCGCATGGCTAACGGCGCTAAGTAGATTTACTTTGCCGCGATGCTGTATCACAATGTCCGCACATTATTCTCGGGTGGGATAAGGCGATGCGGCAATTCATTCGGCATCCTGCGGACATTCCGATCGAGGCGAAAGCGGTCGGTCAGCAACCACATGCTACGCATCATGCGTTCAATCTCAGCGTGGGCGGGCTGGCATTCCGTTGTGACAGCCAATTTATGCCGGGTGATGTGGTGGCGATACGCATCCCTCTGGTGCGTCCTCCTTTTGAGGCAGAGGCGCGGGTGGCCTGGTGCAGGGCGCGCAATGGCAGGCCGGAGCTTGGCGTTGAATTTCTCGATCAGGACGATGCTTATATGGCACGCATGGTCGAGCAGGTGTGCCATATCGAAAACTACAAGCAGAAAATATTCCAGACCGAGGGGCGTCTGCTGTCACCCGATGAGGCGGCGAGGGAGTGGATCAACAAATATGCGGCGCGGTTCCCCGATGCCGAAGATGCGCAGTAGCTGGTAGAGCTGTACCAGATTTTGCAGCGCCTTTCATGAATATCACGACGGCTTCATCAATGGGTGTCATCAGCCGGGACGAGCTAGCCACTATCGCGGCGGGTATTTTGCAAGGCCAATCCGGATCAATAGCAGAGATAACAACGGTGCTACAATCCTGCCCCCTCATCACATTCAAGGAGAACCATTATGCGCCGCATATTGTTAACCGTTGCTTTAGTCGGCTTCTCGACTTTGACTTACGCCTCCGCTTTCAAATTGTCCAGCCCGGAAATCAAGGCCAACAGCACGATGGCATCAAGTTTCGAATTCAATGGTTTTGGTTGTTCCAGCGAAAATAAATCGCCCGCGCTCAAATGGAGCGGTGCGCCCAAGGGCACCAAGAGTTTTGCCGTGACCATGTACGATCCCGATGCGCCGACCGGGTCGGGCTGGTGGCACTGGGTGGTCACCAACATCCCTGCTGATGTTACCGAACTGGCGGCAAATGCTGGTGCACTCAATAGCGCAACCCTGCCCAAAGGCGCGGTACAAGGCCGTACCGATTACGGCGTGGCAGCCTGGGGAGGTACCTGCCCGCCCCAAGGCGACAAGCCGCATCGCTATATTTTCACCGTATACGCGCTTAAAACAGACAAGCTCGACGTTCCCGCCGACGCTACCGCAGCGCTGACTGGCTATATGATTCATGCAAATATGCTGGGTAAAGCCAGTTTTACCGCCAGGTACGGCCGCGCCAAGTAGGCAGCTGAAGGTGGGGGCAACATGTCCCGCCTGATGCATAAGGGTTTCAAAGCCCAACAACTGATGCTAGACTCCCATTCGCTGCACGTGCAGTATTTATAATTAAGGAAAAATATATGAACAGGAAAGAACTGATTGATGCATTGTCAGACAAGACAGGCAGCTCCAAAGCAGATGCTGATCGCAACATTGCAGCACTGATCGAAATCGTTACCAGCACATTGAAAAAGGGTGACAACGTCGCTCTGGTTGGCTTTGGCACTTTCGAAGTGCGCAAGCGTGCTGCACGTGCAGGCCGCAATCCTAGCACCGGCGAAGCCATCAAGATCAAAGCAGCCAAGGTTCCAGCATTCAAGGCTGGCGCTACGCTGAAAGCCGCAGTAAACGGCGCAAAGAAGTAAGCAGTTGTTAGTGCGCCAGCCCTCGGCGAGGGCTGGCGATTTTCCTCATTCCAGAAGTGTGTTGGCGAGGTTGTGATCGCCAGGTTTAATAACGCCAATTGGATTCGTTTGTTTTCTTGAGTGTTGACATGATGAGTCTGGGTTCCACAAAAGCTAACAACCTCTTTCTTGTGCGGCAATCGATCCTGGGGCGCACCCAGGGTTTGGAAGGATTCGAATTACAATTTCGTCCCAGCCAAAAGAATGCGGCCCAATTTCAGGATGACGACACGGTCTCCAGTTTGGTGATTAACCATGCCTTTAATGAGATCGGTTTTAAAACCGTACTCGGCAAGTATCGTGGCTTTATCAAGGTCAGCAGAAATATATTGATGAGCGACATGATCGAACTGTTGCCCAAGGAGCAGATGGTCTTTGAGTTGCTGGCAACGGTGGAAATCGATGCTGAAGTCGTGGAGCGCTGCAAGAATCTAAAATCTCTGGGTTATATGCTGGCGCTTGATGATATCAGCCATCATGTCGGGGATGTGGAACCGTTGCGCGGCATTGTCGATGTAATAAAAGTGGACATCAAACAATCAAGCCAGTCAGATATGGCTGAAATCGTGACACGCTTTAAAAAGTGGCCCGTGAAATTGCTTGCTGAAAAAGTGGACAACCGGGAAGAGGCCAAATGTTGCTTTGATCTTGGCTTTAACCTGTTTCAGGGGCGCTACTTTGCCAGACCAGCCCTGATCGCCGGAAAGCGTCTTTCCCATTCCGAGCTGGAGGTGATCCGCTTGATCGGGCTGGTCATGAGTGACGCGTCGATTGAAAAAATCGAGCAGGTGTTCAAGGAAAATCCCGGCTTGAGTTTCAACCTGCTGCGCATTGCCAATGCGGTCGCCATGGGCGCATACCGTAAGGTTACCTCGATCAATCATGCGATAACCGAGCTGGGACGACGGCAATTGTTGCGCTGGCTGCAAATGTTGCTGTACACGGTCGATAATGATGCGGTCTTCCCTAACCCGTTGCTGCAACTGGCCGCGACGCGTGGCAAGTTTATGGAATTGCTGGTTCAGCAGATAGATAAAGACAATCGTGATTTTGGCGACATTGCATACATGGTCGGCATCATGTCTTTGATGGATACGCTGCTCAGCATGCCGCTCGCTGAAATAATCTCTCCGCTGGATTTGCCCTATGAGATTTCCAGTGCGCTCTTGTTTCGCTCCGGCCAACTTGGACAACTGCTGCAATTGATCGAGCATCTGGAAGGTGGCGATATCGAAGCGGCAAACCTGGCACTCGAAGAATTATCGCCACTCGATATTTCCCGGGTCAATACCGCGCAAGTCGTAGCATTGTCCTGGGCCAACATGATCGGGCAGGAGACATAGCAGCTTGCTTGTGCCGATACCCGGCGGATTCAGACCTTAAAAATTTCACCATGATCGGGGTTGCCAAGCCCGGTTTGGCAACGCATCATAGACGCCTGAATGATTGGCCGTCTCTGCGGCTCCCAACATTTATTCGCAACACCGTCCTTGCGTTGCCGCAATCAAACGTGCAATACCTAGTGTAGTGTTGCATTCTGTTTGGAACTTAACTTCTCCAGTGGGAGCGGCTTTAGCCGCGATTGGTCGCTCGAGTTTACTGTCCGCATCGCGGCTAAAGCCGCTCCCACAAAGGACTTGCTTGATAACTCCATTAAGTTTAATCAACATTGCAACGCTACACTAGCACAAAAAGGTGAGTCCTATGGAACGTCCCGACGCTCTGTTTTGGAATCTGTCTGCGGAAGCGCTGTTAGCGCAACTGGAAGCAACCCGGGCCGGATTGAGCCAAAAGGAAGCGCGTGCGCGAATCGCGCGCTTTGGCCCCAACACGCTGCGCGATCATGGCGAACGCTCGCTCTTGATCCAGTATCTGGGCCACTTCAGGAATCCGCTGGTAATGGTGCTGATGGCGGCCAGCGCGGTGTCTGCGCTGACCGGTGAGATCACCGGATTCGTGATCATCTGGGCGATCATGCTGATGAGCGTGACTCTGGATTTCGTTCAGGAATATCGTGCCGGGCGTGCTGCAGACCAACTGAAGAGGGCCGTCGCAGTACGGGCCACGGTGCTGCGCGATGGGCATTCCCAAGAGATAGCGATGGCAGGCCTGGTGCCGGGCGATGTGGTGCTGCTGGCTGCGGGCGATTTGATTCCGGCAGATTGCCGCCTGATCGAGGCGAAAGATTTCTTCGTTAATCAGGCGATGCTGACCGGCGAATCCTATCCGGTGGAGAAGCATGCGCGCGAACTGCCGATGGAAGATATCAGCCAGCCAGATAATGCCGTGTTCATGGGTACTTCGGTCATCAGCGGAATGGCACGGGCCATAGTATGCCGCACCGGGGCGAGTACGTCGGTAGGCGATATCGCGGATTCGTTGCAGGTTAAACCGCCTCCCACGGCTTTCGAATTGGGAACGCAGAGCTTCGGCATGCTGATCATGCGCCTGACAATTTTCCTGGTGCTGTTCGTGTTCCTGATCAATGCCTACTTTCATCGCCCCTTCATGGAATCGTTTTTGTTTGCCATCGCCCTGGCTGTCGGCCTGACGCCTGAGCTGTTGCCGATGGTGATCACCGTCACACTGTCGCGTGGCGCGTTGCGCATGGCAAAGAAGCAGGTGATCGTGAAGCAGCTTGCCGCGATCCACAACCTGGGCAGCATGGACGTGCTGTGCACCGACAAGACCGGCACGCTCACCGAGGGGCGCATCAAGCTGGAACGCCATCTCGACGCGCAGGGCAACGACAGCGCGCAGGTATTGCGGCTGGCGTACCTGAACAGCTATTTTGAAACCGGGCTGAAGAGCCCGTTGGATGATGCGATTCTCAGGCACGAAGAAGTTGATGTGAGCGGCTGGAAAAAAATTGATGAGGTGCCTTTCGACTTCGAGCGGCGCCGTGTCTCCGTTCTGGTGGAAGAGGGTGAGCAACGATTGCTGGTGGTCAAAGGTTCGCCCGAGGATATCCTCAGGCTGTCTACGCAATATGCCTTGGGCGGAGAACAGGACCTGCAACAGCTGGATGAGCAGGCGCTGGCCTCGATCCGTGCTTTGCACGACAGCCTGGGCCAACAAGGCTTCAAGGTGCTCGGTATCGCCTGGAGGCCGGTGGCGCGGGATCATCCGCATGCGGTGGTTGACGATGAAAGCGAGCTGATTTTTGCCGGTTTTGCCGCGTTCCTCGATCCACCCAAGGAGAGTGCGGCGCACGCCATCAAGGCGCTGGCCGCAGACGGGGTCAGCATCAAGATTGTCACGGGCGACAGCGAACTGGTCACTCGTTATGTGTGCGGTCAGTTGGGTATGCAGGTAACCAGCGTGCTTAATGGCAGCGAAATACCGCAGATGGACGACACTACTCTGGCGGTCAGGGTGAGGGAAGCCAATCTGTTTTGCCGTGTCACCCCGGCGCAGAAGAACCGCATTATCCTCTCTTTGAAAGCGCAGGGGCATACAGTCGGTTATCTTGGGGACGGCATCAACGATGCGCCATCGCTACGTTCGGCGGATGTCGGAATATCGGTAGACAGTGCGGTGGATGTGGCCAAAGCGGCAGCAGACATGATCATGTTGCGCCACGACTTGAGCGTGCTGCATTCTGGCGTGCAGGAAGGGCGGCGTACTTTCGCCAACATCATGAAATACATCATGATGGGCACCAGTTCCAGTTTTGGCAACATGTTCAGCATGGCCGGTGCGACGCTGTTCCTGCCCTTTCTGCCGATGCTGCCGACACAGATATTGCTCAACAACCTGCTCTATGATGTCTCGGAATTGTCTATTCCGATGGATAGCGTGGATCACGCCTACCTGAATCGTCCCCGGCACTGGGATATGAACTTTATCCGCAACTTCATGTGGGTGGTCGGCCCGGTCAGCTCGGTATTCGATTTTCTGACGTTCTTTATCCTGCTGAAAGTATTCGGGGCCAATGAAGAGTTGTTTCACACCGGCTGGTTTATCGAGTCCATCGCTACCCAGGTGTTGGTGATCTTCGTGATCCGCACCCGTGGCAACCCTTTCAAGAGCCGGCCCGGCCCGGCGCTGGCGTTTGCTTCATTGACGGCGGTAGGGGTGGCTACGGCGTTGCCGTATATGCCATTCGCGGCTCAGCTGGGCTTTGTTGCTCCGCCGCCGCTGTTCTTCCCGATCTTGATCGCGATGGTGCTGAGTTATCTCGTTGCGGTGGAATTCGTGAAACGATTGTTCTACCGATATGCCGCAGTGCGTTGAACGAGAGGACGCAAAAACCGCACCGGTTGGCGCGCAAATAAATTCATGCAGCCACGCTATAAATTTATTATAGCGTGGTTATCTATTGGCCGAGTTTGGCAGCGATTTGCTGCTCGGCTTCTGCCCAGTGCTCGTCGGAGCGGCCCTGGAAACCATGCTGCTCGGCAATATAGTAAGCGGCAGTTTGCACCATCATATAGCGCTCTTCCGGGGTTGGAGTTGAGGCCGTCCTGTTGGCAGATGGCTTGGCTTTGGGGGAGGCAGTTTTTTTGGCTGGAGCTTTTTTCTCGGCAGCCGGGGCAGCTATTTTTTTTGCAGCAGGGCTTTTGGTTTTTTTGGGTTCCACAACGGCAGTCTTTTTTGTGGTTACCTTTTTTACGGTTGCTGCCGCTGTTTTGGATTTGGCTGTGCTGGTCTTGGTTGTGCTGATCTTGGCTGTGCTGATTTGGGCTTTGCCGGAAACCGTACTCGCGGCTTTAGTCTTGGTTGCGGCGGTTTTGGTTTTGACTGCCACTGCTTTTTTTGAAGCCGATTTTGCTTTGTGCGCTACCATTCGGGTCACCTCATCTAATGTTAGAATTAGGAACTAAACAATCCTGCAGCGCCGCATGATATTGATGCAAGCCTTGCCAGTCAACAGGTTTTAGCCAATTTGCAGCGCGATTTCAAGCGGGAGAGGCGAGCTGATCTGTCGGGGGTGATGCGGGCGATGGCGATATGGGTTCGGGTTGTTTCATAAAACGCGGCTAGCCGATTTGAGAAACAGAGCCGGATTCTCCGGGTTAATATCCGGATACAAATTTTTTTCCAGGAGTATCTTTGTGGTTTACCCAAAAACTCTAATTTTTTCGATCCGAATGCGCTCGGGTCGATATTGCATAAAAATAAAGGGAACGGCGTGTTAACGATTCTGATTATCAATTCCAAGGGCGGGGCGGGGAAGACCACCTTGTGCACCAATCTGGCCAGTTATTATGCCAGCAAGAAGTTCCGCACTACTATCATGGATTACGATCCGCAAGGTTCCTGCCTGCAGTGGTTGCGGACGCGCCCAGACCACATGAAAAATATTCACGGTGCCAATGCGGCGCCTCCCAAGGGCGCCAGCACCTTGCACAATTTGCAGAAGTGGGTTCCGGTCGGCACTGAAGTGCTGATCATCGATGCTCCATCCGGGGTGAAAGGCTTGTTGCTGCAAGAGATGGTGCGCCGCTCTAATTTTATCGTGGTGCCGGTCGTGCCTTCTCCGATCGATATTCACGCCACGGATGAATTCATCAAGGAGCTGTTCACGATCGGCGGTGCATCTTCTACCAGGGTCAAGGTTGCCGTGGTTGCCAACCGGGTGCGCCGCTCATCCCCGGTACGCGAATCTCTGGAACGCTTTTTCAGCACGCTGAAGTTACCCTTTTTGACCAGTATCAGCGATTCAGACAACTACCTGCGTGCCGTAGAAAAAGGGCTGGGCGTGTTTGAAATGGAAGAGGCCGATTCGGAAAGGGAGGAGTTGCTGCCTATTCTGAAATGGCTGGATGGAAACGCTTATAACAGGCGAGCCGCCGATCGCGAGGGCAATGTCGTGAACATGGACGACTCGAGAAGGGCGGCAGCCAATCAGGTCATGGGTAAATTGCGGCATACTCCTATGCGGCGCAAGATGGATAGGGCATGACGTGTTTGTTCGGCCGCACCAGGCCGAGCTTGTAATATGCAGCCAACGCCGATCTTGACCGGTAGGCAATAGCTGGCGGACGTGCCCCTGTTGCTTTTCCACTCATTACAATGCCATCCGGCCCCGAAATTTCACTTTCAGCATATAGGGCACTCCGTTAGTGCCCTCCTGCGCAGCTCATCCGCAGAGCATCTTGTGCCATCCTGGCAGACTGTCATTCCACCAAATTTGGCGCGACAAACGAACAATTCGCAACTCAAGAATTGCATCCAACCAGTCCAAATGGACTATATGAATAAATTGACGCTCACGGTATCTTCTGACCGCTTTAAGCTGCCGAATTGGCTGTACGGTAATAGATGGTGCAGCATGGCAAAAGCGCATAAACAGGCAAGCACGAAGTACCCGCTACAGGACGCAAATCGCGTCTTGGTTTTGCTGGAGCTAGCCTTAATGAAATGGGATCGTGAATTATTCGAGGAGTTGCGATGCAAAAGAGCCAACAGTTCAAACAAAAAATTGAATTGAATTCAGAGTTGATCCGTGAATACCGTAAAGTAAGGCAGGAAAGCCAATATAATTTTTGGTCACGGTTTGGTGTAACTCAATCGCGCGGCAGCCGTTTTGAAACGGGCGCAGAGATGCCCTCGTCCGTTGAGATTTTATTGAGGCTGTATCTGAACGGGGTGATCACCGATAACGATTTGTAGTGTTTGCGGGCAAGCCATTGCCGGGGCTGGTATCAGGCGACTGATCGTCCCCAGATAAGTCGCGCAAGTGAGCGCTTTCATTATTTCTCTTTCGCCACCCGCAACGACCGACGAAGAACAGCATTTACCCTGCATGAAGTCTTCGCCACCGGATTATCCCTGCCGTTCCCGCAATGCGACGCGCTTCAGATACGCCTCGCGCGCGATCTGCACATCATCGAGAAAGTAAGGCAGCTCTTTCAATAGCATCGCTTGAGGGCCATCCACCAGCGCCTTCGGGGGAGCAGGGTGGAAATCCACCAGCACCATGTTTGCACCGGCGATTACGCCTTGCGCGGTGACGTGCATCATGTCGAGGATGCCGTCAGGAGACGCCTGCCGCGAGCCTACCGAGTGCGACGGGTCGATGCATATGGGCATTCTGGTCAGGCGCTTGACCACCGGCACATGCGCGAAATCGACGAAGTTGCGGTGCGGGTCGCCCATGTTGGTTTTCATGCCGCGCAGGCCAAACACCACGTTGCGGTTGCCCTCGCTTGCCAGGTATTCGGCGGCGTTCAGCGACTCGTCCAGCGTGATGCCGAAGCCGCGTTTGAGCAGGATGGGCATCTCGGTTTGCCTGCCGACGATTTTCAGCAGCTCAAAATTCTGCGTGTTGCGCGTGCCGATCTGCAGCATTACACCGGTCGGGTTGCCGGTCTGGTGCAGCGCTTCCTTGATTTCGTTGAGATGGGATTCGTGGGTGATTTCCATCGCGATCACCTTGATGCCGTATTTGCCGGCCAGCTCGAACACATAGGGCAGGCAGTTCTTGCCGTGGCCCTGGAACGCATACGGGCTGGTGCGCGGCTTGTATGCGCCCATGCGCGTGCACACCTGCCCGGCATCGTGTACCGCCTTCATCATGATCTCGACATGCTCGCGGTTATCCACCGCGCACAATCCGGCGAACACGTTCAGCGTGTCCTGTCCGAAACGAACCCCGTTGTATTCAAAATTGGTGGGCCGCTGGTCGTCCTTGTGCCGCCCCAGGATGCGGTATTCCTCGGAGACCCGCACCGCGCGCTCCACGCCGGGCAGGCTTTGCATGTCCTCGATTTCGAGTTGCTTGGTGTTGCCGATCAGGTAGATTTCCGTCAGCGTTTTTTCACTGCCGCGCTCGGTGTGCACGCGAGTCGTGATGCCCGGTAGCGTTGCCAGATGCGCTACGAGTTGGCGGAATTCCGGAGATTGCTCGTTGATGTTGGAGTTGAGGATCAGGATCATTTTAGTTTCCGTTGTTGTAATTCATTTTCTGCCCATACGAAAATTGCATCCACCATTTGCCTGGCATCATCCCTGCCGATCAGCGGAATATCCAGATCGTCGTAGCGAAAAATCACCGCATAGGGGTTCAGGCGCGCCAGGGCGTCGGCCGGTAGCGGAAGAGACACATCGGCTTGAGTCAGCAGTTCGGCCAGGTGTGCGAGATTGTGGGTGCGCGAAAAAACCGAGCCTCGGTTGACCAACACCGCTTTCAATAATTTTTCGACGGCCTGCTGGGCGTGAAAACACACGATACGCAAATCCATCCCCGAATCGGCAATGAGGTTTTGGAAAGCGCGTCTGTCCTGCGACGCGATGCGGTACAGCATCGCCGCTTCTTCATTGGCGATGTTCATACACCACCTTGCCTTCGCGCAGAGCCCAGTAAACCGGGGTGGAACACCAGTTTTTGCGCTGCTCGAACTCGGCTTCGGAGTAAACCAGCACATCCACATCCACGCCTATCCAGCCGATCGCCTGCTGCAAGCGCATCATCTCCTGCGCGCGATCCGCAACCACCGGTTCCACCACCATGATGTCGAGGTCGGAGTGTTCTCCCGCATCGCCGCGCGCATAAGAGCCGAACAGGATTACCTTGCTCGGCTGGCTAGCGACGGACACGATACGGTCTATTGCCTGCTGGATTTTTTCGCTTTGTAACACGGCACTCCTCTCTATCTCAACCTGTCCCAGTTTATTTCAAATCTATCGACCGACCAACTGCTGCATGAAACTTCATCGTGCGATTCTGGAAATCAATTTAAGTTTGGTACCTAATTCCATATTTGCGTAAAGATCAATTTCCACCTCGGCATCCATGTCTGCGCTAGCCATCTGTGAATGATTGCTGGGTGTAGGGAATGGCCATGATGCTGCCGGCCCAATGCGGAGCAAGCTGCTTTGAAAGATCAGTTAAGGCCATAGAGATTCCCTTCAGTTTATTTATGCAACAAAATGGATAATTGGGCGGGCCATTGCGCCATCGGTTCGCGGGTGAAGCCGCTCTTGGCAAATTGGGTCCAGCGGCCGATCACGTAGCACACCAGCACGTTGGCATGCGCGCCCACATCCACGGCCTCCCCCATCTCGCCCTGCGTGGCGGCGATGCGCAGCGATTGTTTGAGCGTGGCTTCGATGCGATCCAGCAGTTGGTTGATGCGCTGTTGCAGGCGTTCGTTTTCATTGACCAGTGCGTCGCCGACCAGCACGCGCGTCATGCCGCGGTTTTTTTCCGCAAAACCCAGCAGCAGCGATACGATTTCTTCGGCTTGCTTCAAGCCGCTCTTTTCTTCCTGGGTGATTTTGTTGATCAGGCCGAACACTGTCTGCTCGATGAATTCGATCAAGCCCTCGAACATCTGCGCCTTGCTGGCGAAGTGACGGTACAGAGCTGCCTCTGAAAGTTCCAGCCGCTCTGCCAGCGCAGCCGTGGTGATCTTTTCACTCTTGGGTTGCTCCAGCATCTGCGCCACAGTCTGCAATATCTGCAATTTTCTTTCGCCCGGTTTGCTAGCCATATCTTCCTCTTTTCATATCAAACGATGCAGCTCATTCGTCAACTGCATCACTTCACGAATCTTCACATCCACACAGGGTGAATTGCGGCTGTCTGCATTCACCCATACCGTGCGCATTCCCAATTTCTTTGCCGTGCGCAGATTTTCCAGGCTATCTTCAACCATTACACAATGCGACGCTTTAATCCTATGCCTTCTCAATAATTTGAGAAAGCCGTAACTATCCGGTTTGGGGCGGTAGCGAGTATGTTCTACCGCGAGCACATCGTCGAACAAATCATCCACCCGCAACAGCTTTAATACCGCATGCGCATAATGCCTTGGTGCATTAGAAAACACCACTTTTCTGCCGGGCAATATTTTCAATACATGGCGCAAGCGAGGTGTGCGCAGCACCATCCGATCCAGTTCCGGAAACTGATGTGTGTGCCACAAAAAATGATCCGGGTCGGTGCCGTGGTGCCGCATCAAGCCGCTCAATGTCGCGCCATAACGCTGCCAGTAATGCATGCGCAGTTGGTTCGCCGCCGCCTCGTCCAGTTGCAGGTGACGCTGCAAATAGGCGGTCATGCTGCGATTGATGTGCGGAAAGATGTGCGGACTCGCGTCATGCAGCGTGTTGTCCAGATCAAAAATCCACAGCGGGTAACCCATCATGTTCTCATCCACAGATTAAATGGATTGCTTTTGAATTTGCGTCTATCTGCGCAATCTGCGGACAAATTTTATTTACTTTTAATCAGCGTACCCACGCCTTCGTGGGTGAGAATTTCCAGCAACAGCGCATGTTGTACCCGACCGTCGATGATGTGAACCGAACGCACCCCGCCGCGCGCGGCATCCAGAGCCGACGCAATCTTGGGCAGCATTCCTCCCGACAGCGTGCCGTCCGCAACCAGATCGTCGATTTGTTTCGGGGTTAAGCCGGTCAGCAGTTTGCCATCTTTATCCAGTACCCCGGGCGTGTTGGTGAGCAATACCAGTTTTTCCGCGTGCAACACCTCGGCCAGTTTTCCGGATACCACGTCGGCGTTGATATTCAGCGTCTCGCCATCCGGCCCGACGCCTATTGGCGCGATCACCGGGATGAAATCGCCGGAATCGAGAAAGGAAATGATAGACGGATCAATTTTGCTGATGTCTCCGACCAGGCCGATGTCCAGCATCTTGCCTTGCTCCACATTGCTTTCCAGCAGCAGTTTTTCCGCACGGATGAATCCTCCGTCCTGCCCGGTCAGCCCGACTGCCTTGCCGCCGCAACGGTTGATCAGGTTGACGATATCCTTGTTGACCTTGCCCAGCACCATCTCGACCATATCCATGGTCTCTTCGTCGGTCACGCGCATGCCTTGCACGAACTCTCCCTGTTTGCCGACGCGCTTGAGCATTTCGTTGATTTGCGGCCCGCCGCCGTGCACTACGACCGGATTCATTCCGACCAGCTTGAGCAAAACCACATCGCGCGCAAAACTTTCCTGCAGTGCGGGATCGGTCATGGCGTTGCCGCCATATTTGATGACGATGGTCTTGTCAAAAAAACGCTGGATGTAGGGCAAGGCCTCGGAGAGCACATGGGCCTTCAATTCGGCGGAGGCGGCAGTAAGCGTCATGGTTTATTCCTGAAAAATTAGCGGTGAATTCTACACCAAAAAATATTCTGGCGGCATGCGCCGCCTGAATATTCGGCATAGCCAATACTCACTCAGTGATCGTGGTGATGGCTGCTGTTTTGCGCGGCAGGCTTGGGCGCATGCAGTGAGATGACTGCGGCCTTGACGTCGATTTTTAGCGGGCCTTGTTGGCCGATTTTGATGTTTAGCGTCAAAGGTATCGTGCTCCCTTCCTTGAGCGGCTCCTTCAGCCCGATCAGCATCAGGTGATAGCCGCTGTCATGAAAATTGAAGCGCTTGCCGGCGGGCAGCGCGATGGATTTGGCCTCGCGCATTTTCATCATGCCGTTTTCGTCCTGCATGCTGTGCATCTCCGCCGATGAGGCTATCGGGCTGGAAAAACCAAGCAACGTTGCGGCCTGTTTGCTGGTGATGGTGATATCCACTCCGGCGGCATCCTGGCCGGGCGCGGTGGCGCGAGTCCATGCATCATCGATTTGAATGTCGCCAGCGTAAATATTGGAACTGATGAGCAGAGCGGCGAATAATCCGCCTAGCCGGGAAAAATTGACCATGATGTTAGTTTGTCCAGATGAGTGAGCGGTGAATTATACGCGGCATGGGGGCGAGGTTTGCTATCCCTGATGTGGCGGCGCGATTATAATAGCGGCCTTAAAATTTATCCCCGTATTATGAAGCTCAACCTATTCTTTCTTACCCTGCTGTTTTCTGTAAGCGCATCTGCGGAATCCATTGCTTTGCCCGTAGCGCCCCAGTTGGCTGCCAAGTCTTATGTGCTGTTTGATTACACCAGCAACCAGACTCTGGTCAGTCAGGATGGAGATGCGCGCATGGAGCCTGCATCGCTGACCAAGCTGATGACCGCCTATCTTGCTTTTGATGCGCTCAAACACGACACCTTGTCGCTCAATCAAAAATTGACCGTACCCGCCGCTGCTGTGCGTAGCGCCAGCAGCGAATCGCGCATGCTGCTGAAATCCGGGCAAATTGTCACCGTAGATGAGCTGTTGCACGGCCTGATAGTTCAATCCGGCAACGATGCGGCCATCACGCTGGCGGACAACATCGCCGGCAGCGAAGCCGGTTTTGTTGATCTGATGAACAAGGAAGCGAAACGGCTGGGGATGAATAACACCCATTTCACCAATGTGGTTGGCCTGCCTGATGCCCGACATTACAGCAGTGCGATGGATATGGCGGTGCTGTCTGCGGCCATTCTGCGCGATTACCCGCAGCACTATCCGTTGTTCGGCCTGCGCAATTACACCTTCAATAACGTCGATCAAGCCAATCGCAACCGGCTGTTGTGGCTGGACCCCTACGCGGATGGCATCAAGACCGGGCATACCGAATCGGCCGGATTTTGTCTGGTGGGCTCAGCACAGCGCGATAATCACCGGCTGATTTCGGTATTGTTTGGAGCGGACTCGGATCGGCTGCGTGCGACCGAGAGCCAGAAGCTGCTGAATTTCGGCTTCCAGAATTACGACGCCGCGCGCCTGTATCAAAAGGACCAGCCTGTCACCCAGTTGCGCATCTGGAAAGGCACCTCCAGCCATGTGGAGGTCGGCTTTCGCCGTGATCTGATCCTGAGCATTCCCAAGGGAACGTTCAGCCAACTCAAGGCAAAGATGGAAACGCGTCAACCCATCGTGGCCCCGCTTACCAGCGGACAGCAATTGGGTGTGCTCAAGCTCACGCTGGCCGGCAAACCTTATGCGGAATTTCCCCTGGTGGCACTGGATAACGTTCCGCTATCCAACGTCTTTTCGCGCGGGTGGGACAGCATCCGCCTGATGCTGCAATAGGAGCGCTTCAATTCAAGGAGTATGCCATGACGATATATTTGAACGGGCAGTTCATGCCTATCGAAGATGCCAAAATATCCGTTCTGGATCGTGGCTTCATTTTCGGCGATGGCGTGTACGAAGTGATCCCGGTGTATACGCGCAAAGCATTTCGCCTGGCAGAACATTTGCGGCGTTTGCGGCATAGCCTGGACGGCATCAGGCTGGTCAATCCGCACGGCGACAGCGAGTGGGCCGGCATCATCAACGAGCTCATCGCGCGCAATCCCGGCGAGGATCAGTACCTGTATTTGCACATCACGCGCGGGGTGGCGAAGCGCGATCACGCATTTCCCAATCCGCCGGTCGCCCCGACGATATTCATGATGAGCAGCCCGTTGTCAGCACCGCCAGCCGAGCTGTTGCAAAGCGGCGTGTGTGCGGTGACAGCGCAGGATAACCGTTGGTTGCGTTGCGACATCAAGGCTATCGCGCTGTTGCCCAACGTGTTGCTGCGCCAGATGGCGGTCGATGCGGGCTGTGCTGAGACCATCCTGATCCGCGCCGAATCCAAAAGCGAAGGTGCGTTTATGACGGAGGGCGCGGCCAGCAACATTTTCGTGGTGAAGGATGACAAGTTGCTTGCGCCGCCTAAAGACAATCTGATGCTGCCGGGCATCACCTACGATGTGATACTGGAAATTGCTGCTGCCCATGGCATTCAGTATGAGGTGCGCCGGATAGCCGCCGCTGAAATTTTTGCCGCGGATGAACTATTGCTCACCTCTTCTACCAAAGAGGTGCTGGCGATCACACAACTGGACGGCAAACCGGTAGGCACCGGCAAGCCGGGTGCGATGTTCGCCAGGCTGCACCAGCTCTACCAGGACTTTAAGCGCGATGTGATGCGTGCCTCATGAACGACTCAGCGGAAAATAAATTGCCAGAGAATATATTGCCAGAGAGTAAATTAAGCGACAGCCTGATCGAGTATCCCTGCGATTTTCCGATCAAGATCTTCGGCCAGCAGCAGGCGGGTTTCGCGCAGGCCGTGCTGGAAGTGGTCAACAAACACGATCCCGGATTTCTCGCAGCCAGCATGGAAATGCGCGCCAGCAAGAACGCGCGCTATATCAGCCTGACCTGTACCGTGCGCGCCACTTCGCGCGAACAGCTGGACGCACTTTATCAGGACTTGTGCGATCATCCTGCCATCGTGATGGTCTTATGACCAATCAGCACCAAGGGGCAAGGGGCAAGGGGCAAGATGAACAACTTGAATCTGTCTATGTTTTAACGCCCGTCATCCATACGCTGGGACTGGTCGAATATCAGCCGACCTGGGATGCGATGAAGCGATTCACCGCCGAACGCAACAGCGAAACGCGCGACGAAATCTGGCTGGTACAGCACCCGCCCGTTTACACGCAAGGCCTGGCGGGCAAACCGGAACACCTGTTGCACAGCACCAACATTCCCGTTGTAAAAATAGATCGCGGCGGACAGATCACCTATCATGGCCCCGGTCAGATCGTCGCGTATCTGCTGCTCGATATGCGCCGCTGGAAAATCAAGGTGCGCGAGCTGGTGCGCCTGATGGAACAAGCTGTAATCGACCTGCTCGCGGAGCACGGCATCAGCGCGCAGGGGCGCGAGGACGCGCCGGGCGTATATGTGGGCGATGCGAAGATCGCCGCGCTGGGGCTGAAAATCAAGAACGGCCATTGCTATCACGGCCTGTCGTTTAATGTGGATATGGACCTAAGCCCGTTCGCCAACATCAACCCATGCGGCTATGCGGGCCTGCGCGTGACCCAGGCCTGCGAACTGGGCATCACTACGCCGATCAACGAGCTGCAGGCCGAGCTGGCACAGAACCTGATTCACGGATTGCAAAGACACATGGAAAGAAAACAAGGCAATGAGTAACGCTGAACACAAACAAACAGGCAAGGAAAAAACCGCACGCAACCCGATCAAGATCGTGCCGCTGCAGGAACGTTTGCGCAAGCCGGAGTGGATACGCGTGAAGTCCGGCAGCGGACAGGGTTACCACGACGTGAAACGCATGCTGCGCGAGCACAAGCTGCATACGGTGTGCGAGGAGGCGTCCTGCCCTAACATCGGAGAGTGTTTCGGCAAGGGTACGGCGACCTTCATGATACTTGGCGATGTGTGCACGCGGCGTTGTCCGTTCTGCGATGTCGCGCACGGCAAGCCGCTACCGCCCGATGTGCAAGAACCCGAGAATCTGGCGCGCTCGATAGGCTTGCTCAAGCTTAAATATGTGGTCATCACCAGCGTGGATCGAGATGATTTGCGCGACGGCGGCGCACAACATTTTGCCGACTGCCTGACAGCGATACGCGCCAGTTCGCCCGCGACGCGCCTGGAAATATTGGTTCCGGATTTTCGCGGTCGGCTGGAAGAGGCGCTGGACGCGCTCTCTGCCAGCCTGCCCGATGTGCTGAACCACAATCTGGAGACCGTGCCGCGTCTGTACAAACTGGCGCGCCCCGGTGCAGATTATGCGCACTCGATGAAGCTGCTCA
This sequence comes from Nitrosomonadales bacterium, assembly GCA_016195965.1. GTDB lineage: Bacteria > Pseudomonadota > Gammaproteobacteria > Burkholderiales > Gallionellaceae > Gallionella. Next base: position 28,669 of record JACPYR010000030.1, read on the forward strand.
AGGATTTCAAGGCGCGCTTCCCAAATGTGCCGACCAAGTCCGGCCTGATGCTGGGCCTAGGCGAGACCGACGCAGAGGTGCTGGAGGTGATGCGCGACCTGCGCGCTCACGATGTGGACATGCTCACCATCGGCCAATACTTGCAACCATCCGACGGGCACTTGCCGGTGCTGCGCTATGCGCCGCTGGAATCGTTCGCGATGTTCGAGCGGGCTGCCAGAGAGATGGGTTTCAGCCACGCGGCCTGCGGCCCTATGGTGCGCAGCAGTTATTTCGCCGATGAGCAGGCGCATCAGGCCGGAGTTTTCTGAATCCCTGAAGCGCTCTTATGTCGTAACCACAACTCCTTTTGTGTTGCGGTGGAGACTTACTTGCGCAGCAAGTTATGTCGCAACCAAAGTGCGGGTTCCCGGACGCTCGTTAAGTTCCCGTGATAGACTCCACGGTGAAGCTGGCTAGGCAGTCGCCGCGCACGCAAGTGCGGGGAGGAAAGTCCGGGCTCCACAGAGCAGAATGCCGGTTAACGACCGGACGCCGTGAGGCGATGAACAGTGCCACAGAAAATAAACTGCCGATGGCCGCGAGAGCGGAACAGGTGAGGGTGAAACGGCGGGGTAAGAGCCCACCGCGGACGTGGTAACACGGACGGCACGGTAAACTCCATTCGGAGCAAGATCAAATAGGCTGACTATGGCGTTGCTCGCGTCGTCAGCGGGTAGATTGCTTGAGCGTCAGGTAACGAAACGCCTAGAGGAATGACTGTCCACGACAGAACCCGGCTTATCGGCCAGCTTCACCCGATTTGATACATCGTTGCTCAAGGCGCTTCCCTCTGTCGGACACCCACTTCATTTAACCTAAAACCGCAATTCAAGCCACATAACCAGCCACTTGGCTGCCGTATTTTGGCGGCCTAGTGGAATGGCTAGTAGTTTTATCAGAGATCACAGAGTACACAGAGAGAGCGGCGATTTCACGCGCTTCTATATGCTCACCCCAAAGGTGCGTCAATCTCTTGTTCAAATCGTTTTTTTTATCTCTGTGTTCTCTGTGGCTGACTAAGTTTTTCAGGTTTAAACAAATTGATAGGCAATTAGCGCTCCGCGTTGAATGTCAGCGCCATCGATTGCGATGGTGTACCCAGGCCGACAATAAGCCGATTGGTGAAATTGCTGCTTGGATAGGTCAGCGCGATACCTGACATGGCCAGGTTTGGCGAGGCGCAGGCTGATGCGCCTAAAATTAATGAAATATCGAAGACATTTTTTCCGTTAGCACGGGGCTTGATCAAGCCGGTAGCCGAGCATCCCGACGTTGAGGAGACCGTAAATGTCCCGTCTGTAGCCACATCAATTCTCCCTATATCGCCGTTCAGAAATGTTCCGGGCCAGCTGCCAACGATGGACGGAAGATTGGCCGCAGAATTGTAGTTGAAGGAGGATGAAACGGGCACCACGGCACTCAAGGTGGTGGTCTGACCATTTTCGGTGATACTGCCGAGCAGAGTTGTGACCGTATAAGTACCGCCGCCGTTTGCCTGCACTGGGGACGTGCCGGGAGCCGGGAAGTCCTTGGCGGTCAGGGAAAAATTGCCGTTGCCGGCGCTGGTGGAGCCGGTGATGACGCCTTGTACATTGAAAGCTGGTCCGCTCATGCTGCCATATATTTGCCAGAAAGAGCCATCCTCCAGAATGACAAGATCGCTGGTTTTGCTCTTGGAGGTGCTGCCTTGGTAATAGCCTTGTATGACCGACTCGGTAGGAGTATTGCTGCCCAAATCTTTAAGGCATGCAGTAAGCGTGAGCAACATTAAAGACACGACGCCAAAATTTATTCTCTGTTTGAGTTTCATAACTCCCCTTTATGGATGATGTATGGCCAGCGCTTTAGGATTAATTGCAGCAGGCGGCCTTGCCATGAAAATCATACTTTCATAATTTTTCCGATGAGAAAGGCTTGAACGCAGAAAGTTCAATTTGTTGACCGCAGGTTATTGATCATTCTGCTGCATTAATGCATCTGCGCAGTGCTTGAGATGAGTGAGGTGAAATTGTTCGGATTTTGCGGGAAGCGTTGTTCAAAAATGCCCGTCAATTTTCGACAGGCTTTAGCCCTGACGAGTCATTCCATGCGCGTTTTTCCGGCGTGGCACGGCCCACCATCACAAACAACTTTAGCTTATTCATGTAATTCATTATTTATTAAGAATATTTACTTTTCATTAGCTTTCAGCGCTAACTCCTTGTCCCGTAAAGATAAATCCCATTTTTAGCTTGACCTTTGCGGGTTTTTTAAATTATAGTGGGCATTAGTGGTGAAAAGTGGGTAAAAGTGGGGGTTGGGGATGTTTCAGGGGGCGGCGCAACTCAATTTGGATAGCAAGGGCAGGCTCGCGATACCGGCACGGTATCGCGACATGCTGCTTGCGCATTGCGCGGGCAATCTGGTGCTGACCGCCGATGCCGATGGCTGTTTGCTGGTCTATCCGCAACCCGAGTGGCAACCGATACGCGAAAAGCTGCTCAAGCTCTCCGCGCTCAATCCCAAGATCCGTGCCTTGCAGCGTCGCCTGATCGGCTATGCCGAAGATGTGGTGATGGATGGCGCCGGGCGCGTGTTGATTTCCCCGGCCTTGCGCGGTTACGCCGCGATGGACAAGCACGTAATGCTGGTTGGTCAGGGCAATAAATTCGAATTGTGGGATGAGGCGAAATGGCAGGCGCAGCAGCAGGCCGCGCTGTCATTTATGGATGGCGAGCTGCCTCCGGAGCTTGAGGGTTTTTCTTTGTGAGTGAGGGTTTGTCCCACGTCACGGTTCTGTTAAACGAAGCAGTTGCAGCACTCGCAATCAAGCCGGATGGTGTTTATGTGGATGGCACATTCGGGCGTGGCGGGCACAGTGCGCTAATCCTGGAGCGGCTGGGTCAGGGCGGAAGATTGATCGCAATGGATAAGGATCCGGCGGCGGTGGCAGTTGGTGACAAATGGCGCGATGCGCGCTTTCAGATGGTGCATCGCGGTTTCGCGCACATGGCGGAGGTGTTGCGTGAACTTGGCGTAGGGCGGGTAGACGGCATTCTGCTTGATCTGGGTGTGTCTTCGCCCCAGCTGGATGAGGCGGCGCGTGGTTTTAGTTTTCGTTTTGATGCGCCGCTGGATATGCGCATGGATGTCAGCAGCGGTATGACTGCGGCGCAGTGGCTGGCGATGGCTGATGAAGATTTGTTAACGGAGGTAATACATGAGTACGGCGAAGAACGGTTTGCTAAGCAGATTGCAAGAGCGATTGTTGCGGCGCGCGCAATCGAACCCATCCACACCACGAGGCAACTCGTCGAGCTGGTTAGTAAAGCGGTACGTACCCGTGAGGCTGGGCAGAATCCGGCGACAAGGACCTTTCAGGCTATACGGATTTATCTCAACCAGGAGCTCGAGGAGCTTGCGAGGGTCTTGCCAGAGTGTGTGACACATCTCAAGACAGGAGGTCGATTGGTGGTAATCAGCTTTCATTCGCTGGAAGATCGGATCGTGAAGCACTTCATGCGTGAGATGGCGGAGGGCGATAAGTTGCCGCGCAATGTGCCGATACGCGCCAGCGAAGTGCCGGGGGGGAAGTTGAATCTGATTGGCAAGGCGATGCGCGTCAGCGAGGCTGAGCTGCGGGCGAATCCGCGCGCTCGTAGCGCAGTGATGCGGGTTGCGGAGCGTAGCGATGTTGCGTAACGGTACGGCGTGGATCGGGCGCGTATGAAAAGCGATATTGTCGATATCCGTAAGCAGCTCATGGGCAAGATTGATGGGTTCGGCACGATACACAGAGGCGTATTGCTGGGCGTGGTGGTGTTGTGCGCGTTGAGTGTGATCACATCCCAACACAAGGCCCGCAAATTGTTTGTCGAATTGCAAAAAGAACAGGAACTGGCGCAGCAGATGGACGTGGAGTGGGGGCAGTTGCAGCTTGAGCAAAGTACCTGGGCTACGCCTGCGCGGGTCGAAGAAATTGCCGTGCAGAAGCTGCAAATGCAGCTGCCAAAAAATGGGCAGGTTCAATTTGTCCTGGCCAAGCCTGACAGCGGAACAAGGCCGCCGCAATGAATTACGCAACCAAAGCAAAACCGGACGCCACGGCGCAATTGCCCGGATGGCGCGCTACTGCGCTGTTCATGGTGTTGCTGCTCGGGCTGATCGGATTGCTTGGGCGCGGTGTGTATTTGCAGGGAATACACAATAGCTTCCTGCAGGAAAAAGGCAAGGCGCGATATAGCCGGGTAATAGAAGTCAGTGCGCATCGCGGCAAGATTTCCGACCGCAACGGCGAGCCTCTCGCCGTCAGCACGCCGGTTGAGTCGGTATGGGCAAGCCCCTCTGACGTGGAAGCCGACCGGAGGCAAGTAAAAAAATTGGCGCAAATACTCGGCATGGATGCGGAGGAGGTCCGGGGCCGCCTGTTTGATACATCGCGCGACTTTGTCTATCTCAAGCGGCTGTTGCCACCCGATCAGGTAGAGAAAGTGGTGAGCCTGAATCTGCCCGGGGTTTCATTGAAGCGGGAATACCGCCGCTATTATCCTGCGGGCGAGGAGGCAGCTCAGACACTGGGCTTTACCGGGCAGGACGACAATGGTCAGGAGGGCATGGAGCTGGCCCTGCAAGAGCAGCTCGCAGGAAAAGCCGGCAGTCGGCGCGTCATCAAGGATAACCACGGATATATAGTGGAAGACGCCGGTAGCCTGCATGCGGCCAAGCCGGGTGGCGATATCGTGCTAAGCCTGGATAACAAGCTGCAGCACATTGCCTACCGCGAACTGGAAAGCGCGGTCAGACAGCATAGGGCCAAGGCCGGTGCGGTCGTGGTGCTGGACGCGCGCAGCGGCGAGGTGCTGGCTCTGGCCAACTACCCCGGCTATAACCCGAACAATCGCACCAATGCAAACAGCAAAGAAATGCGCAATCGCGCAATCACCGACCTGTTTGAACCGGGCTCGACTTTGAAGCCGTTCACGGTGGCGATGGCGATTGAAACTGGTAAGGTGCAACCCAACACCCTTATCAATACCGAGCACGGTGTGTATACGGTGAGTGGCAGGAAAATTCACGATGCGCATGCCGAGTCGATGCTGACGGTGTCGCAGGTGATCCAGAAATCAAGCAATGTAGGTGCAGCCAAAATAGCTTTGTCGCTCCAGTCGGAAACGATGTGGCAGGGGCTGTCGGATAGCGGATTTGGCGCGCAGACCGGCAGCAAATTTCCTGGTGAGGCGACCGGTAAGTTGCGCGATCCGAAAACCTGGCGGACGATCGAGCAAGCGACAATGGCTTACGGACACGGCATATCGGTGAATTTATTACAGCTGGCGCGCGCCTATACCATTTTCGCCAACGACGGTGAATTGAAGCCGGTTTCGCTGCTGAAGCTGGATGCGCCGCCGGCGGGCAAGAAAATATTTTCAGACCGCACCGCGCGCGAGTTGCTGGCCATGATGGAAACGGTGGTGATGCCCGGCGGTACCGCGCCGCAGGCACAGGTGGCGGGATATCGTGTGGCGGGTAAAACCGGTACGGCGCATAAGCTGGAGGACGGACGGTATGTCAACCACTATGTCGCATCATTTGTCGGCGTTGCACCGGTTTCAAATCCCCGTCTGGTGGTTGCGGTGATGATAGACGATCCGAGCGGCGCGGAGTATTACGGGGGAGAGGTCGCGGCGCCGGTGTTCAGCAAAGTGACGGGTGCGGCTTTGCACGCGCTCAGTGTGCCAAACGATGCGCCGCTGGATAACGTGATTGCGCCGCCGGCCGATATTGTGAAGGAGGAAGTATGAGTTCCTCATTGCATCAATGGGCTGGCGAGCAATTGGCCGCACTGAAAGTGCCGGTTACTCGGCTGGTGACCGACAGCCGGACAATTGAGCGCGGCGACATTTTTGTTGCCTATCCGGGGGAGAAGACGGATGGGCGACAGTTCATCGCATCAGCGATCGAACGGGGTGCAAATGCGGTGATATGGGAAGCGCAGCATTTCCAATGGGATGCGGCATGGCAAATCCCGAATCTCGCCGTGAATGATTTACGCCACAAGGCTGGCTGGCTGGCTGATGCCGCGTATGGCATGCCGTCGAAAAAATTGTGGATGGTAGGCATCACCGGAACCAATGGCAAGACTTCAACCAGTCATTGGATAGCCCATGCATTGAATGAGACCGGTAAGCGATGCGCATTAATCGGTACCCTGGGCAACGGCTATGCCGGGGCGTTGCAGGCCAGTGCGAATACGACGCCGGATGCGATACGCGTGCATGGCTTGCTGGCCGACTATGTGAGTGATGGCGCGCAGGCGGTGGCCATGGAGGTGTCGTCGAATGCGCTGTCGCAGGGCCGCGTGAATGCGGTGCGCTTTGATGTGGCGATGCTGACCAATTTGAGCCGCGATCATCTTGATTACCACGGCGACATGCAAAGTTATGCGGATGCCAAGCGCAAGCTGTTCGACTGGCAGCAGCTGAAATTTGTGGTGCTGAATCTGGACGATGCCTATGGCATGGAACTGGCCGAGCAGCTGCGGGATACCGATGCGGAAATAATTGGTTACGGTTTGGGCGACCGCGCATTGCAATTCGCGGAGCGAATGGGTTTGCGCATGGTCTATGCAAATATGCTGGAAATGACCGGCCATGGCCTGCGGCTGAATGTGCACTCCAGTTGGGGGACGTCTGAATTGAACAGCGAGCTGGTCGGACGATTCAATGCGGCGAACTTGTTGGGAGCGCTGGCGGTATTGCTGGTGAGCGGGGTGGCGTTGCCGGACGCGGTTAGGTCATTGGGCCGGGTGCAGCCGGTCGCCGGACGTATGCAGCGTCTGGGCAGTGTGCGGCAGCCGACGGTGGTGGTCGATTACGCGCATACGCCGGACGCATTGGAAAAGGTGTTGCAGGCATTGCGTGAGATCGGCGACAGTGCGGGCGGAAAAGTAGTTTGCGTGTTCGGTTGCGGTGGTGATCGGGACAGGGGCAAGCGCGCCATGATGGGCATGGTGGCGGAGAAATTTTCGGATTTCTGCATCGTCACCTCCGACAATCCCCGCAGCGAGAATCCGCGCGAAATCATCGCGGAAATTGTCAATGGCATGCATGAAGAAAACCACGCAATCATCATGGATCGCGCTGCCGCGATTCAACATGCCATCAGGCATGCGCGGCAAGAAGACACCATATTGATTGCCGGCAAGGGGCACGAAGATTACCAGGAGATCAATGGCGTGAAACAGCCGTTCAGCGATGTGCTGGTTGCGCAACAAATGTTGCAGGGCTGGAGCGAACCGGGGGTGGGCGCATGATGCTGCTGTCGCAAGCCGCGCAGGTTCTCGGCGGCCAATTGGTGGGCGAGGACGTGCGCTTTACTGCCGTCACCAGCGATAGTCGGAAATTGTCGCCGGGTGACTTGTTTGTCGCGTTGCGCGGAGAGCATTTCGATGGAGCGACGTTTGTCGCATCCGCCGCGCGGGCGGGCGCGGTAGCGTCATTGGTCAACGCGGATAGCTACCGGGGAGAAGAGGTAGGCAGTCCGTTGCTGTTGGTGAAAGATACGCGCGTTGCGCTGGGAGAGTTGGCGGCGCATTGGCGTAAACAGTTCGATATCCCGCTGGTGGCCATCACCGGCAGTAACGGCAAAACGACGGTGAAGGAAATGCTGACCAGCATATTGCGCGCTGCGGCCGGAAGCGCGGATGCGGTGCTTGCAACTCAGGGGAATTTCAATAATGACATCGGCATGCCGCTGACCTTGCTCAGGCTGAACGCTGCGCATCGCTATGCGGTGATCGAAATGGGCATGAATCATCCGGGCGAGATTCATTACCTGACACAACTCGCCACGCCGGATGTGGCGTTGATCAATAACGCCAGCGGTGCGCATCTGGAAGGGCTGGGATCGGTGGAGGGGGTGGCGCAGGCTAAAGGCGAAATATTTTCCGGGTTAAAACACCATGGCACGGCAGTCATCAATGCGGATGACGCCCATGCGCCGTTGTGGCGTGCGCTGGCGGGGGCGCATCCCTTGCTTGAATTCGGATTGAACCCTGAAGCGGATGTGAGCGGGGTATGGCAGCCGCACGGATATGGATTGCGCCTGGAGGTGAGTGCCCCTCAGGGAAAATTTATGGCGGACTTGCAGGTCCCGGGTGAGCACAATGCACGCAACGCGCTGGCCGCGACGGCTGCGGCATCCGTGCTGAATATTCCGCTGGAAACCATAGTTGCCGGACTGGAAAAATTCAGCGGTGTAGCCGGGCGTTTGCAATATAAAGCGGCGATCAATGGAGCCGTGCTGATTGACGATACCTACAACGCCAATCCTGCTTCGATGCGAGCCGCGATCAGCGTGCTGGCGCAAGCCGGAGGCAAGCGCATCCTGGTGCTGGGCGATATGGGCGAATTGGGTAACGATGCCGCGATATTCCATGCCGAAATCGGCGGGGAGGCGAAACGGGCCGGGATAGAGAAATTGTATGCGCTGGGCGAATTGAGCAGCAATGCAGTCCGCGAGTTTGGCGGCGGCGCGCAGCACTTCGGGTGTATTGAAGATTTGCAGGCGTTGCTGGAAAAGGAATTGGACGAAAACACCGCAGTTTTGGTGAAGGGGTCGCGCTTCATGAAAATGGAGCGCTTGGTGTATGGTTTGGAGGCAGGGAGAGGCAATGCCGCTCCCGCACAGGAGAAAACATGCTGCTAGCGCTTACCCAATGGTTGGCACAGGATGTCAGGTTCTTCAGCGTGTTTAATTACATCACGCTGCGCACGGTGTTCGCGGCAATGACCGCGCTGGGGATTTCGTTCATGGTCGGGCCAATGATGATACGGAAATTGACCGCATACAAGATCGGACAATCGGTGCGCAACGACGGGCCGCAGACACATCTGGTCAAGGCAGGTACGCCAACGATGGGAGGCGCGCTGATCCTGACCTCGATAGCAATCACCACATTGTTGTGGGGAGATTTGCACAACCATTACGTATGGGTGGTGTTGCTTACCACCCTGAGCTTTGGCGTGATCGGCTGGGTGGATGATTACCGCAAGGTGGTGCATCGCAACCCCAAGGGTTTGTCGGCCAGGGCCAAGATGGGCTGGCAGTCCATCATCGCATTGATAGTCGGAATTTACTTGTGGAAAAGCGCCAGCGTGCCTGCCAACACCGAACTCATCGTGCCATTCCTGAAATTTGTGGTGTTTCCTCTGGGTGCATTTCTGTTTGTAATGTTGACTTACCTGGTCATTGTGGGCACCAGCAATGCAGTCAATTTGACCGATGGTCTGGACGGTCTGGCCATCATGCCGACGGTGATGGTGAGCAGTGCGCTGGCGATATTCGCTTATGTGGCGGGTCATGCGGTGTTCTCGAAATATCTCGGTATTCCATTTATCCCCGGCGCGGGCGAGTTGGCGGTGTTTTGCGGAGCGATTGCCGGGGCCGGGTTGGCGTTTCTGTGGTTCAACGCATATCCAGCAGAGGTGTTCATGGGGGATGTCGGCGCGCTGGCATTGGGTGCGGCATTGGGCACGGTGGCGGTGATTGTGCGCCAGGAATTGGTGCTGTTCATCATGGGTGGTGTGTTCGTGGTCGAGGCCGTCTCGGTGATGATACAGGTGGCATCGTTCAAGCTGACCGGCAAGCGCGTCTTCCGCATGGCGCCATTGCATCATCACTATGAGTTGAAGGGCTGGAAGGAGACGCAGGTCGTCGTCCGGTTCTGGATTATCACGATGTTGTTGGTGTTGTTGGGCTTGGCGACTTTGAAACTGAGGTAGGGCAGCCGTAGTCGTTAGTCGCTGGTTATTAGTTGGCGTTGTCCGCTGCGCGGGCTTTGTTTAACTAACGACTGCATTCAGGAGATACATTGAAAGATTGGTCAGACAAACAAGTGCTGGTGCTCGGTCTGGGAGAGACCGGGCTCTCCCTTGTGCGCTGGTTAAGTGCGCAGGGCGCGCGCGTGCGCGTCGCAGACAGCCGCTACAATCCGCCGGGCCTGGATATGCTGCACAGCAGCTTTCCGGATGCGGATATCCGTTGCGGCGCATTCGATGACAGTTTGCTGGAGGGTATAACAAGTATCGCCATCAGTCCGGGCGTGCCGCTGGCCGACCCATTTGTACAGCGCGCGATTGCGCACGGAATTCCTGTCGAAGGCGACATCGAATTGTTCGCGCAACAACTCGGGAAAAGGGATGCGGCACAGGGGAGTCGCGTGATCGCGATCACGGGTTCCAACGGCAAGACGACGGTCACCAGCATGATCGCGCATCTGTGCCGGGCAGCGGGCAAGGATGCGGTGGCGGCGGGCAACATTTCCCCGGCGGTGCTAGATGTGGTGCTGGAGCGCGGCGCTCGTCAGCCTGGTGTGTGGGTATTGGAGTTGTCCAGCTTTCAGCTTGAAACCACTTCGGGTTTGAGGGCGGATGCCGCAACAGTGCTGAACATCAGCGAAGACCACCTCGATCGATATGCCGATATGGACGCATACGCTGCCGCCAAGGCGCGGATTTTGGTGGGTTGCGGCACGCAGGTGCTGAATCGGGATGATGTGCGCAGCATGGGCGCGGCAAGTGCTGGTCGCCCGATCGTCACGTTCGGTTTGAATAGGCCGGCAAATCCAGGTGATTTCGGAATAGAGCGGGATAATGGTGAAACCTGGCTGGTGCAAGGTTCGCAACGTTTGCTTAAGGCCGGCGAGTTGCAGGTGGCGGGGCTGCACAACGTGGCGAATGCATTGGCTACACTGGCATTGTGCCGTGCGATAGATATACCCATGCCGGCCTTGCTAGTTGCGTTGCGCACTTTCAGGGGGTTGCCGCATCGCGTGGAGCGTGTGGCAGAAATTGCCGGCGTGACATATTACGATGACTCCAAGGGCACCAACGTCGGCGCGACCATCGCAGCGTTGCAGGGGTTGGGGCGCAAGGCGGTGCTGATAGCCGGCGGCGAGGGCAAAGGGCAGGACTTTGCTCCGCTTAATCCCGTGGTGGCGCAACATGCGCGCGCGGTAGTATTGATCGGACGCGATGCGCCGCTGATTTTGCACGCGTTACAGGGATGCGGTGTAGCGGTGACGCGAGCCCGGGACATGAGGGAGGCTGTGCAGCAGGCATCCGGGTTGGCGCAAAGCGGCGATGCGGTATTGTTGTCGCCTGCCTGCGCCAGTTTCGATATGTTCCGTAACTATGAACATCGCGCGGAAGTGTATGTGCAAGCGGTGCAGCAGCTGGAGGGCGCATGGCATCATTAGTCAAGACACGCGCCCGCCCGCCGCAAGCCCAGTTCGACGAGTTGCTGATTTGGGTGTTGATCGGCTTGCTCGCGCTCGGTCTGGTGATGGTGTACTCGGCCTCGATCGCGACTGCCGAAGCCAATAAATTTACCGCCTACCAAGCCACTTACTACTTGGCGAGGCACGGGGTGTTTATCGTCGTGGGGCTGATAGCCGGGCTGTTCGCCTTTCAAATGCCGGTGCAGACGTGGCAGAACTACGCGCCTTATTTGTTTCTGGCCGGAGCGGCGCTGCTGGTGTTGGTGCTGATCCCCCACATCGGACGAGAAGTGAATGGCAGTCGCCGCTGGCTATCCTTGTTTGTCATCAATTTGCAGCCTTCCGAATTGATGAAGCTGTTCGCCGTGCTGTATGCCGCCGATTACACCGTGCGCAAGGGTAAGGTCGGACACTTGTTCAGGAAGGCGTTCGTGCCGATGTTGGTGGTGATGGTGCTGGTCGGCGGTTTGTTGTTGCAGGAACCTGACATGGGTGCTTTTGTGGTGATCCTGTCGATCGCGTTCTGCACCTTGTGGCTGGGCGGCTTCAATCTCAAAGTATTCATTGCTCTGCTGGTGGCGTTGCCGCTGGCGTTTGCCGCGCTGATTTTTTCCTCCCCCTACCGGATGCAGCGCGTCATTGGATTTATGGACCCCTGGTCTGACCCGTACGGCAAGGGCTATCAATTGAGCCATGCGCTGATCGCTTTCGGGCGCGGCGAATGGCTGGGTGTGGGTCTGGGTGGCAGCGTGGAAAAGTTGTTCTACTTGCCGGAAGCTCATACCGACTTCCTGATGGCGGTGATAGCGGAAGAGTTGGGGCTGGTCGGCGTGGCGGCTGTCATTGCGCTATTTGCGCTGCTGGTGGTGCGCGCATTTCAGATCGGTCGCCATGCTGCGTTTCTTGAGCGCAACTACTCCGCGCTGGTCGCGCAGGGGATAGGCGTGTGGATAGGCGCGCAGGCAATGATAAATATCGGCGTGAACATGGGGGTGCTGCCGACCAAAGGTTTGACCCTGCCGTTCCTGAGCTTTGGTGGAAGTGGCATCGTCGTAAATTGCGTGGCCGCCGCCGTGCTGCTGCGGGTTGACTTCGAGAATCGACGGATTGCGCGGGGACTACCTGTATGAGCCAGGAAAAACAAATTAGCCACAGAGAACACGGAGAACAACCAACACTCTCTCTGTGTTCTATGTGGCAAGGTTTTGGGATTTTGCAATGAGCCGCTCAATACTGATCATGGCAGGCGGAACCGGCGGCCATATTTTTGGTTACGACATAACGCGTGCTGTGCACGTATTAGTCTGCGCCGGAAATATGACCGGTTTGGGAGGTGTTCAGTGAACCGCTCCATTTTAATTATGGCTGGAGGTACAGGCGGCCATATTTTTCCGGCGCTTGCGGTGGCGGACATTTTGCGCGCGCAGGGTTGGAAGGTGACCTGGTTGGGTGCGCCGCGAAGCATGGAAGCCGATCTGGTTCCGCGTCATGGATATGAAATGGCGTGGGTGAATTTTTCCGGGGTGCGTGGCAAGGGTTTGCTGAGAATGTTGCGGCTACCGTTCAATCTGCTGGAGGCAATGTGGCAAAGCGCGTCTGCGATATTGCGCCACCGCCCCGACGTGGTGCTGGGCATGGGCGGCTACATCACATTCCCGGGCGGCATGATGGCGGCATTGCTGCGTCGTCCGCTGATAATCCATGAGCAAAATTCCATTGCCGGATTGAGCAATAAAGTATTGGCGCACCTCGCGAAAAAAGTGCTGGGCGGGTTCCCCGATGTGCTGGCGAATTCTCTGTGGTGTGGCAATCCGGTGCGCAGCGATATTGCCGCGTTGCCCGAGCCCCAGCGACGCTATGACGCACGCGATGGAAAATTGAATGTGCTGGTGGTGGGCGGCAGTCTGGGCGCCAAGGCGCTCAACGAAGTACTGCCGCAAGCGCTTGCGCTGTTGCCGCAGGATGTGCGCCCCAAGGTGTTGCATCAAACCGGCAAGCAAAATTTTGAGGCCGTGCAGCGGGCGTATCAACAAGCCGGCGTGCAGGCGGATATCAAGCCGTTTGTGGATGAAATGGCCAGGCATTATGCCGATGCCGACCTGGTGATTTGTCGCGCGGGAGCACTGACGATAGCGGAACTCGCCGCGGCGGGGGTGGCGAGCATATTGATTCCGTTCCCGTTCGCGGTTGACGATCATCAGACCCGCAATGCGGAATTCCTGAGCAAGCGCGGCGCGGCGGTGCTGCTGCCGCAGAACGAACTCAGCGCGGAAAAACTGGCGCGGCTGTTAAGCGATCTGATGGAAGGCGGCTCGGGGCGCGAAAAATTATTGGCCATGGCGCGCAAGGCGCGCGACCAGGCGAAGGCAGATGCTGCGCAAAATGTCGCGCAAGTGTGTATGGAGTTGGCGGAAGCATGAAGACACGGCGCGAAGCGACTGGTTGCGGAGCAGGCTCACCTTCAGGGTATGCCGAAGCCAAACATATTCATGGGGCTGTATCGTGAAACATAAAGTTAAAAATTTGCACTTCGTGGGCATCGGTGGGTCCGGCATGAGCGGGATCGCCGAGGTTTTGCTCAACCTGGGCTTTCAGGTGAGCGGTTCAGATCTGGCGGAAAGTGTGGTTACCAAGAGGCTCAAAAAACTTGGAGCGACGATAGCGATAGGCCATTCCGAGCAGAACCTGACCAAGGCAGATGCGGTGGTGGTTTCGACAGCGGTAAAGGCGGACAACCCGGAGGTGGTGGAGGCACGGGCACGCCGCATTCCGGTAGTGCCGCGCGCGATGATGCTGGCCGAGTTGATGCGTCTGCGCCAGGGCATTGCGGTAGCGGGGACGCACGGCAAGACCACGACTACTTCGCTTACGGCCAGCGTACTGGCGAAGGGCGGTTTCGATCCGACCTTTGTGATCGGTGGAAAACTCAACAGCAGCGGCAGCAATGCCAAGCTGGGCACCGGCGAGTTCATCGTGGTCGAGGCCGACGAGTCCGATGCTTCGTTCCTGTATTTGCAGCCGATATTGGCGGTGGTCACCAACATCGATGCCGATCATATGGAAACCTATGGTCACGATTTCGAAAAGCTCAAGCAGGCATTCGTGGATTTCGTCGAGCATTTGCCGTTCTATGGCAGGGCTATGCTGTGCGTGGACGACGCCACGGTGCGGGATATTCTGCCGCGCATCAGCAAGCCAGTGACGACATACGGCATCAGCGAAGAGGCGCAGATACGTGCTGTCAATGTGCGTCATCAGGGCGGGCAGATGCGCTTCACGGCACAGTGTCGCCAGAACGGAGCGCCCAAGGATATAGACATCACGCTGAATCTGGCGGGCATGCATAACGTGTTGAATGCGCTCGCGGCGATTGCGATCGCATTGGAAGTGGGCGTGGCAGATGACGCGATCATCGCGGCACTGGGGGAATTTCAGGGTGTCGGCAGACGCTTCCAGCGATACGGTGAAATTCCCTTGCCCGATGGCGGCAGCTTCACGCTGATCGACGATTACGGGCATCACCCGGTAGAAATGCAGGCGACGCTGGCTGCGGTACGCGGAGCGTTTCCCGGCAAGCGTCTGGTGCTGGCATTCCAGCCGCATCGTTACACGCGGACGCGCGATTTGTTCGAGGACTTCGTGCGAGTGCTGTGCAGCGTGGATGCGCTGGTGCTGGCCGAAGTCTATGCGGCGGGAGAACCCGCAATCGTGGCGGCGGACGGGCGTGCGTTGATGCATGCCTTGCGTGTGGCGGGGCAAAGCGAGGCGGTGTTTGTCGAAGATATCCAGCAGATGCCCAGAGCGATCATGCAGATGGCTAGGGATGGGGATGTGGTCATCACGATGGGTGCGGGTTCGATAGGCAGTACGCCGAATAAATTGCTGGGAAAAAATGATGGTGATGTGACCGGCAAAATGCCTGCGATGCAGCCACAACGTTTGGGTGAGCCATGAACATGACAGAGCCGCAACATTTCACCGGTGAGGCATTGCGGGGCAAGTTGAGCCGCGATGTGGAGATGCGCAAGCACACCAGTTGGCGTGCCGGCGGTTTGGCTGCCCGCATGTACCAACCCGCCGATCTGGAGGACTTGCTGGTGTTCCTGCGCGCCCTGCCGGTTGACGAGCCGCTGTATGCGGTTGGGCTGGGCAGCAACCTGCTGGTGCGCGATGGCGGGTTGCGCGGCACGGTGCTGATGCTGCATGGGACATTGAGCGCGTTGCACTTGGAAATGGATGGCAGCGTCTATGCGGAAACCGGGGTGCCGGGAGCGAAGCTGGCGCGTTTTGCCGCGTTGCACAATTTGCGTGGAGCGGAATTTTTTGCCGGGATTCCCGGCACGCTGGGTGGGATGCTGGCGATGAATGCCGGATGCTACGGCTGCGAGACCTGGGAGCGGGTGGTGCGCGTGCAAAGCGTGACCCGGCAGGGTGAAGTGCATGTGCGTACGCCAGCGGACTACGAGATCGGATACCGGAGTGTGAAGAGGATAGGGGAGCAGGGAGCGGGGAGCGAGGAGTGCGGAGCGCAATCCGGTCGTGTTCTATCCTCAATCCCCGATCCACGCTCACCGGAAGAATTTTTTGTCTCCGCGACGATGAAGTTCGAGGCAGGCGACGGCGATGCCGCGAGACTAGCGATTAAGGAGTTGCTGGGCAAGCGCATCGCCAGCCAGCCGCTGAATCTGCCGAATGCCGGCTCGGTGTTCCGCAATCCGCCGGGCGACCATGCGGCACGTTTGATCGAGCAATGCGGCTTGAAAGGGAAGCAGATCGGGGGGGCGCAGGTGTCGGAGAAACATGCCAACTTTATTGTGAACACCGGCGGTGCGACCGCTGCAGATATCGAGAATTTGATCGGTGAAGTGCAAGCCACGGTCGCCGCGCAGACTGGGGTGCAACTACATCCCGAAGTAAAAATTATTGGTGAAGCGAAATGAACATGACTCAATCCTCGACCCTCGATCCCAGATCCTTCGGAAGGGTTGCGGTGTTGTTCGGAGGGAAGTCCGCCGAGCGCGAGGTGTCGTTGAAAAGCGGTGCGGCAGTGCTGGCGGCGTTGCTGCGCAGCGGCGTGGATGCGCATGCATTCGATCCTGCTACGCAGAATTTGCAGGCATTGGCCGACGATGGTTTTGACCGGGTCTTCATCGCGCTGCATGGACGCTTCGGTGAGGATGGCACGGTACAGGGCGCACTGGAGTTGCTGGGCATCCCTTATACCGGCAGCGGGGTGATGGCTTCCGCGCTGGGTATGGACAAGTGGCGCACCAAACTGGTGTGGCAAGCGGCCGGATTGCCTATTCCGGAATATGAATTGCTGACGGCAGAAACCGATAGTCAGGCATTGGTCCAAAAACTGGGTTTGCCATTGTTCGTCAAGCCGGCCAATGAAGGCTCCAGCGTCGGGATCAGCAAAGTGAAAGCGGTCGGCGAATTGTCTGCTGCATATCGCGACGCTGCCCGGTACGACAAGCTGGTGCTCGCGGAAAGTTTCATAGGTGGAGGCGAATATACCGTTGCGATTCTGGGCGATCGGGCATTGCCGGTGATCAAGATTGAGCCAGCCAATGAATTCTACGACTACGAGGCGAAATATTTGCGCAATGACACACGCTATTTGTGCCCGAGCGATTTGAGCGAACCGCAAGAAGCCGAGATGCAGAATCTGGCTAAACAGGCATTTGCGTTGATAGGAGGGCAAGGCTGGGGGCGAGTGGATTTTCTGAGGGATAAGTCGGGGAAGCCCTATCTGCTCGAAGTGAACACCTCGCCGGGAATGACCGATCACAGCCTGGTCCCGATGGCGGCACGTCAGGCAGGGATGAGCTTCGAGCAACTGGTGTTGAGCGTATTGGAGCTGGCGCATGTGGGATAACGCGATACTGTTGCGCAATCTTGCCAACGCGCTGCTGGTATTCAGCATGTGCGCGGTGTTGTATGGCATGGCATATTACGTGACGCATTTGCCGGGCTTGTTTCCGCTGCACAGCGTGCGTTTGAGTGCGGCACCGCAACGGGTTGATGCGAAAAAAGTGCTGCAGGTGGCTCGCAAAGAAATTCAGGGAAATTTTTTTACGGTGGATATCGAACGCTTGAGAGGGGCATTGGAAACGCTGCCGTGGGTGCGCAATGTCAGTATTCGCCGTGAATTTCCAGATGGATTGGGTGTGCAGCTGGAGGAGCATCAGGCGTTGGCGCGCTGGAATGATACGGCGCTGGTGAACAGGCAGGGAGAAGTTTTTTATGCGACGAGCGAGCAAATGCTGCCGGGCTTTATCGGGCAGGATGGCGGATCGGCTGAAGTTGCCCGGCAGTACGAGCAATTCAGCCAGCAACTGGCCGCGCTGAATTTGCAGGTGGCCCGGATCGCATTGTCGCCGCGCCATGCCTGGCAATTGCTTTTAAGCAACGGCATGGTGCTGGAGTTGGGGCGTGAAGATGTGCAGCAGCGTTTGGCGAGATTCGTGGAGGTATACCCATATAGTCTCGCGATACAGAAAACGGCGAGTGGGCGGCAGAAGGCGGAAGGCGCGGTGGCTTATGTGGATTTGCGCTACCGCAACGGATTTTCAGTCAGGCGGAATGCAAATGAAAGAGGATAAATCGGAGCGTGGGGTGGATGATCAAGCGCGGATTTTCAGGTTGCGGATTTCGCCATCCATCCTCTGGTGTAAGGAGAACGGGTAATGAGTAGAAACAAGGAAATAAAAAATTTGATAGTCGGGCTGGATATCGGCACTTCAAAGATCGTGGTCATTGTCGGCGAGGTGAAGCAGGACGGCTCGCTGGAAGTGATAGGCATGGGCATGCACCAGTCATCGGGGATGAAGAAGGGCATGGTGGTCAACATCGAGGCGACCGTGGGCGCGATTCAGCGCGCGCTGGAAGAGGCCGAGTTGATGGCGGACTGCAAAATCACCGAGGTATATACCGGCATAGCGGGCAGCCATATCCGCAGCATCAATTCGCGCGGCATGGTGAAGATCAAAGAAAAAGAAGTTGCTGCCGCGGACATCGAGCGTGTGATTGAGACAGCCAGCTCGATCAGTTTGCCGGGGGATCAGCAGATTCTGCATATCCTTGAGCAGGAATTCAGCATCGACGGGCAGGATGGCATCAAGAAGCCGATGGGCATGAGCGGTATGCGCCTGGATGTCGAGGTACACATCATCAGTGGCGCGGTGTCTGCTGTGCAGAACATCATGAAGTGCATCCACCGCTGCGGCCTGGAGGTGAACGAGTTGATCCTGCAACCGCTGGCATCCAGCAAGGCGGTGCTGGCCGACGACGAGAAAGAGCTGGGGGTGTGTCTCGTCGATATCGGCGGGGGCACCACCGATATCGCGGTATTCACCGGCGGGGCGATACGCCACACCGCAGTGATCCCGATTGCCGGCGATCAGATCACCAATGACATCGCGATGGCGCTGCGCACGCCGACACAGGATGCCGAGGACATCAAGATCAAGCACGGCTGCGCGTTGCGCCAATTGGCCGACGGGGGCGTGATTGAGGTGCCCGGCGTGGGGGATCGCGGGCCGCGCACGTTGAGCAGCCAAACCCTGGCGGAGGTGATCGAGCCGCACGTCGAGGAATTGTATTCGCTGGTGCAGCAGGAGTTGCGCCGCAGCGGTTTCGAGGAGTTGTTGTCGTCGGGAATCGTGATTACCGGGGGAAGCAGCGCCATGCAGGGCATGGTCGAGCTGGGCGAGGAGATATTCCATCTGCCGGTGCGCCTGGGCATACCGAAATATATCGGCGGGCTGTCAGATGTCGTGAAAACACCGCGTCTGGCTACGGGGGTGGGGCTGTTGCTGTACGGCATGGAGCACCATCAAAGCAATGTGGATAGGCGTATGGAATCGAGTTCGCTGGGCGACGTATTTGCAAGAATGAAAATCTGGTTTCAGGGAAATTTTTAGAGGTTAGTTGTTCCGGTATTACTTGGGGTGGATTTTCGCAATTATTATTTTAAGGAGAGCACGATGTTTGAAATCATGGAAGCACAAACTCAGGACGCAGTGATCAAGGTGGTTGGTGTGGGCGGTTGCGGCGGCAATGCGGTAGATCATATGATAGACCAGGGCGTGCAGGGGGTAGAGTTCATCGTGATCAATACCGATGCGCAGGCTCTCAAGCGCAGCAAGGCGCCGACCCAGTTGCAGATCGGTGTGAATATCACCAAGGGTCTGGGTGCGGGGGCCAAGCCTTCGGTCGGGCAGGCGGCAGCGGAAGAAGACCGAGATAAAATCAGGGAGATACTGGCCGGAGCGCACATGGTATTCATCACTGCGGGCATGGGCGGAGGAACCGGAACCGGTGCCGCGCCTATCGTCGCGCAAATCGCCAAGGAGATGGATATCCTGACGGTAGCGGTGGTCACTAAACCATTTTCCTATGAAGGTAACAGGATGCGCTATGCCAAGGCCGGTATCGAGTCGCTAACAGAATACGTCGATTCGTTGATCATAGTGCCCAACTCCAAGCTGATGGAGGTGCTGGGCAATGATGTTACCGTGCCGGAAGCCTTCAAAGCGGCCAATGGCGTGTTACAGGGTGCGGTGGCCGGTATTGCCGAAGTGATCAACGTGCCAGGTTTGATCAATGTGGATTTCGCCGACGTGCGCACCGTGATGTCGGAAAACGGCATGGCGATGATGGGTTCAGCGGTTGCTTCTGGGCAGGACAGAGCAAGGGTCGCCGCGGAGCGCGCCATTGCCAGCCCGTTGCTGGAAGACGTGGATATGTCTGGTGCGCGCGGTGTGCTGGTGAATATCACCTCGTCGAATCAGCTGAAGCTGAAAGAAATTGACGATGTGATGGAATGTGTCCAGTTTGCCGCAGAAGAGGCGACCGTGATCGTCGGCTCGGTGTTCGATGAGGCGATGGGAGATGGAATGCGCGTGACCGTTGTCGCTACCGGTCTTGGTGCGCCTTTGGCGCGCAAGCAACCCAAGCCGGAAATCGTCTATCAGAATCAGGATTATCAGCGCACCGGCACACATGACGAACCGGTGTCCAGCGTGAATTACGGAGAGCTGGAAACGCCTACTATCATGAGGAGCGGACGTAGGGCGGCGGTAGATGCGATGGAGAAATCCGGCGTGGATACCTATGATATCCCTTCTTTCTTGCGCAAACAGGCAGATTAAAAGATGGTGTGCGGCGTAGTCGTTTATTTTCGATCCTTAATCCTTTAGTGGGGCTGTGGTAATATAAACATTATGGTTTCGGTTATTAAGGCAGCAATGGTCAAGCAACGAACCTTAAAGAATTCCGTCAGCGTGACGGGAGTCGGCTTGCACAGTGGCGAGAAAGTCATGCTGGGTTTGCGTCCGGCGCCGGTTAATACCGGTATCGTGTTTCGCCGTGTGGATGTCAAACCGGTCGAGGAGATCCGCGCGCGAGCCGATCTGGTGCACGACACGCGTCTGTCAACTTGCATGGAACAGCGCGGGGTGCGCATTGCCACCGTTGAGCATCTGATGTCTGCATTGGCCGGGTTGGGCGTGGATAATGCTTATGTGGACCTGGACAGTGCAGAAGTGCCGATCATGGATGGAAGTGCCGGTACGTTCGTTTTTCTGCTGCAATCCGCGGGTATTGTCGAGCAATCTGCCGCCAAGAAATTCATCCGCATCAAAAAAACCATAGAGGTAAAGCAAGGTGACAAATGGGTGCGCTTCGAACCGCATTCGGGTTACAAATTAACCTTTACGATCAATTTCGCCCATCCGGTATTTGCCAATACCAGGCAGCACGTCACGATAGATCTGGGCGAGGAATCTTACGTGCGCGACATCAGTCGGGCGCGTACTTTCGGTTTCATGCAGGATGTCGAATATATGCGCTCGCAAGGCTTGGCGCTGGGCGGCAGCCTGGACAACGCGATCGTGATGGACGATTACCGCGTGCTGAACGCGGACGGCTTGCGCTTTGAGGACGAGTTCGTCAAGCACAAGGTGCTGGATGCGATCGGCGATCTGTACTTGCTCGGGCACCCGCTGATAGGTGCGTTCTCCGGTTACAAATCCGGTCATGCCTTGAATAACGCCCTGTTGCGCGAATTGCTGGCTGATGAGCAGGCTTGGGAGTTCGTCACATTCGATAGCGTGGAAGACGCCCCCTCGTTTTTGCGGCTGCAGCTGCAGTCTATTTAAGCTTTCCGCGCATTCCTGCGGCAACTTCGCCATCCCGCGTGCGGGGCACAGGGAACTCATTCGGCAGCAAATTTATACGTGGAAACACTATGTTGATCCTGCGTTTATTGATCGTGCTGGTGGCCTTGTTGCTGGTATTAAGCGGCGGGATGTATGTCTTTACCCGCAATCCCCGCTATATGCAGTTTGCCTGGCAAACGTTGCGCTTCACTGTGCTGTTCCTGCTGGTGTTTGCCTTGTTGTTTTTGTTGGAGCGCTACGTGCTGGTCGGCTGGCTGGCGATCCTGTAAAGGGGCGCTGGGCATCCTGAGCGGAGCTGGCTAGTTTTTTGAGCGGGCCATTTTTTCCAGCGCCAGCTTGAGCGGCGAGTTGTCGCTCAGGCTGTAGCTGAGTTCATGCAGTGCGTTTTGTGCTGTTTTGCTCAATTTATGAGGGGTTGGTTTGGGCTGAAGACGGTCGAAGGAAACTTGCACCTTGACGCGGATTCCGCTAACCTCGCAGCCGATGCCCTGCATCCGGACAGCCAATTCGGGTGCAAGTTGCCGGAATTTGGCGGCAACGGTGGCATTGGCAACGGCGATACTGAGCGTGCCCAGGTGCAGTCCCAATACTTGAATCTGGCTGGATTGCACAAGATGAGCGGGGGCGATACGGATAAATTGTTGTTGCAAAGCCGATAAAGCCTGGGCTTTTACCAGCAATGGGCGAAGTTCCTGGTCGTTGCGCAGCAATGTTTTTAGATGTTGTGCCACAAAGAGTTTAGATTACTTATAAGAAGGGGGAAGCATGAATATTATTCTAGTTTCCAATCGTTTGGCAAAAACTCGCAGCTTTACGCTGAGCGGATTGCAAATCGTTCTTTTGCTGATGATGTTGTCCGGTTTGATGCTGGGTGCGGCATTAGCCATGCAGTATGCACTGGTGCGCTTCGCCCCGGAAGGGTTGAGCGACGAAATCCGCACCCTGCTGTCCGAGGTGCAGAACGACGAGCAGCAGAAACAGAAATTTTATCTGCATAGCAGCCTGGATGCGATGGCGGTCAGGGTCGGGCAGATGCAGGCGCAGGTGCAGCGGCTGGATGCGTTGGGTGTGCGCCTGGCCAAGTTGACCGGCATGAAACCGGAGGAGTTCCAGTTTTCCCAACCTCCTGCACAGGGCGGGCCGCTGGTGACTTATCCAGCTCAGAAAATGTCGGGGAATGATCTGGATCAGCAGCTGGAGCGATTGAGCCACGTGCTCAGCGACCGCAGCGATAAATTGCTGGCGCTGGAAACCATGTTGTTGCAGAACCAATTGAGCCGCAAGTTGCTGCCTTCCATTCCGCCGGTCCATCTGGGTTTTTATTCCTCGAATTTTGGCTGGCGTATCGATCCGTTCACCGGCGCTAATGCGATGCATGAAGGGGTGGATTTCGTCGCGGACGTCGGAACGCCGATCTATGCGTCGGCCGGCGGTGTAGTCGCCTATGCGAGTTACCATCCGCAGTATGGTAATATGGTAGAGATTGATCATGGTAATGATATCGTCACACGCTATGGACATACTTCAAAAATGCTGGTGCAAGTGGGGCAGGTGGTCAGGCGTGGCGAAAAGATTGCCGAGGTGGGAAATACCGGACGCTCTACCGGGAACCACTTGCATTTTGAAGTCCGTTATAAAGGTATCGCTCAGAACCCCGTGCGCTTTTTAGAAAAAGCCGCCAGTTAACAGTTTGAATATTGGTGAGGGTGAGGTGGTGGCCGCCTCACCCTTTGTTATTTGCAGTCAAAAATTTTATTTTGTAGTTTGGAAAACCATGATTTCCAGTGTTCTGAAAAGTATCTTCGGTAGCCGTAACGATCGTTTGCTCAAACAATATCGCGCTACCGCCCAAATCATCAATAAGCTGGAAGCCGATACCGCAAAATTAAGCGATGAAGCTTTGCGCCAGAAAACGGACAGCTTCAGGCAGCGTTTTGCGCAGGGAGAATCGCTGGATGCGTTGCTGCCGGAGGCGTTTGCCGTGGTGCGTGAAGCAGGCAGCCGGGTGCTGGGGATGCGGCATTACGATGAGCAACTGATAGGCGGGATGGTGCTGCACTATGGCAAGATTGCCGAGATGCGCACCGGCGAAGGCAAAACCCTGATGGCCACGCTGCCGGTCTATTTGAATGCGATTTCCGGCAAGGGTGTGCATGTGGTGACCGTGAACGACTATCTGGCAGCCCGCGATGCGGAGTGGATGGGGCGTTTGTATCGTTTTTTGGGCTTGTCGGTGGGCGTGATCCTGTCGCAGATGCCGTCGGGTGACAAGCAGCAAGCCTATGCTGCCGATGTAACTTACGGCACCAATAACGAATTTGGTTTCGATTACTTGCGAGACAACATGGCGACGCAAGTCGGCGAGCGTTTTCAGCGCTCGCTGAACTACGCTATCGTGGACGAGGTGGATTCGATCCTGATCGACGAGGCGCGCACTCCGCTGATCATTTCCGGTCAGGCCGAAGACAACGTGGACGTGTATGTGCGCATTGATAAGCTGGTGCCGCAACTGGTGCGCAAGGCCGGGGAGCCCGAGGACGAAGGTCCCGGGGACTTCAGTGTGGACGAGAAAAACAACCAGATACTGCTGACCGAGTCCGGTCACGAGCATGCCGAAAATATTCTGACTCAGGCGGGGCTGCTGCCGGAGGGCGGCAGTTTGTACGACCCCGCCAACATCACCTTGATACACCATTTGTATGCGGCGTTGCGCGCGCACCATCTGTTCCATCGCGATCAGCATTACGTCGTGCAGAATGGCGAGGTCGTGATTGTGGATGAGTTTACCGGGCGCCTGATGTCCGGGCGGCGCTGGTCGGATGGTTTGCATCAGGCAGTGGAGGCGAAGGAAGGAGTATCCATCCAGAAAGAGAACCAGACGCTGGCTTCGATTACCTTTCAGAATTACTTCCGTATGTATGGCAAGCTGGCCGGCATGACCGGCACGGCTGATACCGAGGCCTATGAGTTCCAGCAAATTTACAACCTGGAAACGGTGATCATCCCGCCGCATCGCCCGACTATCCGCAAGGATATGATGGACAAGGTGTACCTCACCGCCAAGGAGAAGCACCTGGCGGTGATCGCGGATATCAAGGATTGCTACGAGCGCGGACAGCCGGTGCTGGTAGGCACGACCTCAATCGAGAATTCCGAGTTGCTGTCGAAATTGCTGGATCGCGATAAATTGTCGCATCAGGTGTTGAATGCCAAGCAGCATGCGCGTGAGGCGGAGATTATCGCGCAAGCGGGACGGCCCAAGATGGTAACCATCGCCACCAACATGGCGGGGCGCGGTACCGACATCGTGCTGGGCGGCAATGTCGAGAAACAAATCGAATTGATCCGCGCTGATGCCGGCCTGGATGACGCCGCCAAAGAGCAGCGCAGTGCCCGGTTAAAAGCCGAGTGGCAACAACTGCACCAGCAGGTATTGGATAGCGGCGGATTGCATATCATCGGCACCGAGCGCCACGAGTCGCGCCGCGTGGATAACCAGTTGCGCGGTCGCGCCGGGCGCCAGGGCGATCCGGGTTCCAGCCGTTTCTTCCTGTCACTGGAAGATCCGTTGCTGCGCATTTTTGCCTCGGATCGGGTTACCGCGATCATGAATAAATTCAAATTGCCCGAAGGCGAGGCGATCGAGCATAGCTGGGTGACGCGCGCGATCGAGAATGCGCAGCGCAAGGTGGAAGCGCGTAACTTCGACATGCGCAAGCAGATACTTGAATACGACGACGTCGCCAACGATCAGCGCAAGGTGATCTACCAGCAGCGCAGCGAATTGCTGGAAAGTATGGATATCACAGAAACTATCCAGGCGATGCGCGAGGGCGTGCTGGAAAATACCATCAGCCTGTATATACCCCCGCACTCCATGGAGGAGCAGTGGGATGTGCCCGCGCTGGAAAACGCCTTGGCTGCCGAGTTTCGCCTGGAATTGCCCCTGATGAAGTGGCTGGAAGAGGATAAGCAGTTTAATGAGGCGGCGCTGCGCGTGCGCATCAGGGAAATGGCCCAGCAGCAATACCTGGCGAAGGTTGACGCAGTGGGTGCCGAAGCCATGCATCATTACGAGCGCGTGATGATGCTGCAAAGCCTGGATGTGCATTGGCGCGAGCATCTGGCGGCTTTGGATCATTTGCGTCAGGGTATCCACTTGCGCGGTTATGCGCAAAAGAACCCGAAGCAGGAATACAAGCGCGAGGCCTTCGAGTTGTTCGCCGCCATGCTGGATGCGATCAAGCTTGAGGTGACACAGATATTGATGACCGTGCAAGTGCGCAGCGAATCGGACGTCGAAGCGGTAGAAGCTGCGCCCGCCCCCGAAAATGTGCAGTATCACCATGCGGATTACGATGAGGCGCTGGCCCAGTCATCCGACGGCGAATCAACAGACGAAGAGCACAAGCCGTTTGTGCGCGACGGTCTTAAGGTGGGGCGCAATGATCCTTGTCCGTGCGGATCCGGCAAGAAATTCAAACAGTGCCATGGCAGGTTGAGTTAACGCGTGAAGGAGAATGAAATGTCTTTAGTGATGGATACGCTGCGTATTTCGACGATTACCGAAGAATTGAGCGATGCGGAAGTGGAAGTTATCCAGGGACTGTTCGAGGTGCAGGACTATAAGGCCGGCGAGATCATTGTCCAGCCGGGCGATAAGCAACCGGACAACTTGTATATCCTGGCACATGGCGACATCGAAGTGAAAATCGAGGGAGAAGGCGAGGAATCCATCATTCATGTGCTCAAGCCCGGCGACCTGGCAGGCATCATTACCTTTGTCGGCGGAGCCGCTTCGGATATCAGCGCGACGCTTTATGCGGTGGGCAAAACCAAGGTGCTGTGCCTGAAAAGAGCCGATTTCGAAAAGTTGATCAATTCCCATCCGATGATAGTCTACAAAGTGATGCGCGGCGTGGTGCGCAATGTGCACGGTATCGTGCGGCGCGTAAACAGCCAATCCGCAGAATTGAGCAATTACATCTACCGTACCCACGGCCGCTATTAAGGATTATTCATGCCTGTCAATCTGCCCCCGCCCGTTGCGGAGCTGCTGTTGCCCGTTGCGGGCGTTTCTTTGGGTATCGCTGAAGCGAACATCAAGCGCGAGAAGCGCAAAGACTTGCTGGTAATGCAGCTGTCCGAGGGTGCGCGGGTAGCAGGAGTGTTCACCAAGAACCGTTTCTGTGCCGCTCCGGTGATCGTTGCGCGCGAACACCTCGCCCGAGGTTCTGGCATACGCGCGCTGCTGGTCAACACCGGCAATGCCAATGCGGGAACCGGCGAACAGGGCATGCAGGATGCGCGCAATACCTGCGCGGCGCTGGCAGGTTTGCTGGGCTGCAAGCCATCGCAGATATTGCCGTTCTCTACCGGCGTGATCATGGAGCCGCTGCCGGTGGCCAAGATCGCCGCCGGTTTGCCTGCCGCGGTTGCCAACATGCGCGCGGATAACTGGTCGGCTGCCGCGCAAGCGATCATGACCACCGACATCGTCGCCAAGGCGATATCCAGACAGGTGACGATAGATGGCGTGGCCGTCACCATCACCGGCATCGCCAAAGGCTCAGGCATGATCCACCCGAACATGGCGACCATGCTCGGCTACATCGCCACCGATGCGGCGATCGCACAGCCGTTGCTGCAAGCGATGGTCAGCGAGGCTGCCAACCGTTCGTTCAACTGCATCACCGTGGATGGCGACACCTCCACCAACGATGCGCTGATGCTGATCGCAACCGGAAAAGCCGCGCTGGCGGAAATCAAGACCGCCGAAAGCCAGGCCGGCAAGGTGTTGCAGGCCACCATCAGCGAGGTCGCGATTTACCTGGCGCAAGCCATCGTGCGCGACGGCGAGGGAGCGACCAAGTTCATCACCGTGCAAGTCGAAGGCGGCAACAGCGAGGAAGAATGCAAGCAGATCGGCTACGCTATCGCGCGCTCGCCGCTGGTCAAGACCGCGTTCTTCGCTTCCGATCCCAACCTCGGGCGCATCCTCGCCGCGATCGGTTATGCGGGCGTTGCCGATCTGGATGTGGCAGCGCTCAAGCTGTATCTGGATGATGTGCTGGTCGCGGAGAACGGCGGGCGCGCCGCCAGCTATCGCGAGGAAGACGGTCAGCGCGTGATGCAGCAAAGCGACATCACGATACGCGTGGTGCTGAACCGCGCTGCGGCAAGCGCCACGCTGTGGACGTGCGATTTCTCGTATGATTACGTGAAGATCAACGCCAGCTACCGGAGCTGATGGTAGTTGGATTCATTTCAAAAATTACCATGTAAGCCACAGAGATCATAGCGTGCACCCAGGAAATCTGGTGCGGATTTGGTATTTCTCTGTGGTCTCTGTGTACTCTGTGGCTTAAAGG
Source organism: Nitrosomonadales bacterium (assembly GCA_016195965.1). Lineage (GTDB taxonomy): Bacteria > Pseudomonadota > Gammaproteobacteria > Burkholderiales > Gallionellaceae > Gallionella. Next base: position 56,523 of record JACPYR010000030.1, read on the forward strand.
TTTTGATCTATGGATAAACTCGATCGCTTCCTCGACCGCGCCGACCGGCTGATGGAGAAACTGGAGCGCGTGCTGCCGAAGTCTGCGCTGCATGGCGCGCCGGACTGGGAGGCTGCCCATGCGTTCCGCTGGGAGCAGGGCAGGCTGGTTGCAGTGCCGCACCCTCATCGTATCCGCCTGGACGATTTGCTGGGCATCGACAAACAGAAACAGCTCATCGCGCAGAACACCAGGCAGTTTGTGCAAGGCCGCACGGCCAACAACGTGCTGTTGACCGGCGCGCGCGGCACCGGAAAATCCTCGCTGGTCAAGGCACTGCTCAACGAATACGCAGCCGAAGGATTGCGCGTGATCGAAGTTGGCAAGCCGGCATTGGCCGATCTGCCGCACATCATCGCTCAGGTGTCGGGCAGGCCGGAGCGCTTCATTCTGTATTGCGATGACCTGTCGTTCAACGCCGACGAGCCGGGCTACCAGGCGCTCAAGGCCGCACTCGACGGCTCGCTGGTGGCCTTTTCCGACAACCTGCTGATCTACGCCACTTCCAACCGCCGCCATTTGATGCCCGAATCCATGCAGGATAATCTGGCGACGAAATATGTCGGCGATGAAATCCATCCTGCGGAAAGCGTCGAAGAAAAAATTTCCCTGTCCGAGCGCTTCGGCTTGTGGGTATCGTTTTACCCTTTCGACCAGGATGAATATCTCGCCATCGTTGCGTATTGGTTGCGGCACTTCGGCTTGACAGGTGACGTGGATGAAAATACACGCCAGGCGGCGTTGCAATGGAGCATTCAACGCGGGTCACGCAGCGGCAGGGTGGGCTGGCAGTTTGCCAGGGACAGGGCAGGGAGAGCTAGTGTGCGTTGCACTGTTGATTAAACTGAATGGAGTTATCGAGCAAGTCCTTTGTGGGAGCGGCTTTAGCCGCGAAACGGACAGTAAACTCGAGCGACCAATCGCGGCTAAAGCCGCTCCCACTGGAGAAGTTAAGTTCCAAACAGAATGCAACACCACTCTAGCTTGGGTTAGCGCGTAATCCAACGAACCACAGGGCTATAGTCGTGCATTGTGTTGATGGAACCTTCATGCAGCCCCGGAACGGGGAAGTCTCTTGCGTTCGTTCGAACGCGAAATTTATGCCGGCGGTTCAGGGCAGTCTGCCCGCCGCCACCATGCGGTTAATCAAAATATTGGGTGATATCCAGACCACGATATCGTCAAATTCCCCATTGGGAGCTGTGCCAGGTGTTGGGATATGGCTGACGAAAATACGGTCATTGTCGGCGCTGTTGGGATTAGGATTCTCCGCTTCATCAAGGCCAGTTCCACCATAGCCGCCGTTCTTGCCTGTCGAATAGATAACGGCCGGCACGCCTGGGCTGGCAGTGAGTGAGGAGTTCGCGGCCGAGCAACTGGTGGTGCTGGTGCTGGCTGCCGAACATACCAGCAAGTTGGGCGCGAGATTCGACAGCCCGGCAGTTTTTATGCCGCCCGCAGTAGTGAAGACGTTGTTAAGGGCGGGGCTGGCGCTATTCCAAGAGGTCACCGCATAATGCATGCGGTTGCCCCACGAATCTATGGCAAAGCCTGAGCTGCCCGTGCCCGCAAGTCCCAGTGTTGCTGCGGGTACAAAGCCGTCGTAAAAGTGGTTGCAGTTGCCGCCTCCGAGCGGGTCTTCTTCGCCATTGCTGGTCGCCGAAGCAGGGCAGGGCAGCCGCCCATTGATGATGGCGTAGCCAAGCAGGGCTTGCTGGATTTCCTCCAGTTGTTGGCGCGTTTCGTTCATGCGCTTCTGTTCTACCTGGCCGGAGAGAGTGGGGACTAGTCCTCCCAGTAGCAGTGCCACGATGAACAGCACGATGGCCATCTCGATCAGCGAGAATCCTGCGGTGCGGGGAGGTGTCACAGGGATGGATTTCATGGAATGCACTTTAGCAGGTCTGCGCCCGGGTTGTTAGCATCGAAGGCGGCAGACCCGCTGAAGCTGCTCGATGCTGCGGTCGGTGTAGCAAAGGCGGCCAGGTTTGTCCCCTCGAGATAATTGGCGGAAGAGGATTTGTCGGCAACTGTCGCACGGGTCTGGTCCGCGACTTTTTGCCCGCCAAAAATAAGTACGCGTGTGCAGGCGGTAGGTATTCCGTTGATGGTGATGAGCGCCGGCGTGGGTGCCGGCAGTTGGGTGAGCAGCAGCATTTCCTTCCAGTTGTCGCAGAAGGTCCGGTTGTCCGGGGTGCCGAGGCTGCTGCAAGCGACGTTCCCCGTGCCTTTGCTTGTGGTGGAGGGATTGACGTTCTGGAAGTACGGGTCATCCATCAACGCAGTTATTTGTGCGGAGAAATCGCTGCGCCGGATGATGGGGCGGAAAATGTCATCGACGGTGACGGCCAGAAAGCGGTCATTGTAGTGGGGGGAGTTCGCCATCACGAATCGCTTGTTGTTGGTGTTGCTGGCGACACGTGAATTCGTGCTGCCGGTAAAATAATTGACCTCTCCGGAAACCGCATCAGCACTGTTGTAGGAGTCGAGGTAGTTGCGCGCATCGTAATTGCCCGCGCATTGCGTGTATGCCGGATCTGACAGTATGCGGTTTTGCCCGTCGATGGCTGGCCCGGGGGCGATGAGCAAAGCGACGGCATTGTTTGCGATGGCGCTGCCGTTCCCGTCGATGATGTCAATCTGCCCAGAAGTGTCCCAGTTAAGCGGCGTGTTTGATTTTGGGGTGTTCTTGAAACGGCCGGAAACCGCGTACCATGCGCATTCTCCCTGGCCATCGCGCGGCGGCGAGATGCCCAGGGTTTTCCACGGTACTTTCCCGATTACTGAAAAATCCATGCTGTTGCCCGAGAAGTTCGGCGCGGAACTCCCTTCGGAAGGGGCCGGGCCGATCTTGAAACCCAGGTCGGGAAGTCGCAGATAACCTGCCGAGGTCAACGAGGTCGGGGAGATGGTATCGCCGATCAGCGCGTCCTTTGCTTGCGCCAGAGTATCTGCGGAGATTTGGTCGCGGGTGATTTTCAGCGCAGAAGAATTCAGCGAGTTGACCAGAATTACCATCGCGCCCATAACCAGAATCACCAGCATCACCAGCAGCGCAATCCCGTACTGCTTGGTCATGCCTGGGCGATTTGGCAAAGGGCGCATGAATGAATTTATTTACCCGCAGCATCCGGGGGAGTGGAAATTTTCTGACCGACTTTGATTCTGATGGGTTTGCTTTGCCCCGGCAGCGGAACCGACAGGCTCTCCGGCGACTTCTCATCGCTGCTCCCAATCAGCCTGGGCTTGCCGTTGATCCAGGCAGTGCGCGATCCGCCGTGTTTTTGCACGATGCCGTTGAGCAGCAGTCCGCTGTCGGGGTGATTTGATTTGGACTCGCGTGCAAGGCCTTGATCAAGCTGGGCGCGTTTTTCGGGAGTGAAAAATAATCTTCCCATCTCAGTCGCGCAAACGGGTATCGAATTCAATCCCATGGTCAACAGGGCGATTAGGCAAGCATGTCTCATGGCTGGGCATTCCTGTTCTTGAGGGTAATCCAACCGCCGCCGCACTCGGCCTTGATGTTGGTCGCGATCGCTGGAGTGTCATCGTCGTCGTCGTTGTCATCCTGGCTGTTGGCCGCGTTGCGTAGCAGCGTGCAGCCTTCGAGTTGATATTGTCCATTGATCTGGCTGCGCAATGCGTTGAAAAAGTTCAACAGCTGCCCTTCATGCAGCAACTCGAATTGCAGCTTCATTTCGCTGTAATGGATATCGAAGTTGCCGCTGTCTACGGCGGGCTGCAGCGCATAGATTTTCTGCGGCGCAATGTGATAGCGAAAATCGATGACGATATTCCGCTGGCGGAGCTTCTCCAGCCCTTCTATCCAGCTCAGCCTGTGGTTGTCGCCGATGATGTTGCGCTCTTCCAATGCGCGGTAGTCCTGGGAGTAGGTCGCCAGATTTTCCTGATCCTGATGCGCTATTTGCAGACGGCTGTGCGCGTCATTCATCTGCTGTTGCGCGGCGAGAAAATCCAGCCGGGTATGATCGGCATACTGTTGGCTGCTATACAGCACGATGCTGCTCAAAATAACGGAAACGGAAATCGCCGTGAGGCTCCAGCGCAGCAAATGAAAATCGGAGCCGGAGAATTTCATGGCGATGGCACCCAGACCAGTTTCAAGGAAAATCCGAGCGCATTTTCACGCGCCTCGCGTTGATCGGCAAGACTGCCTGCCGGGCTGACGTCAAGAGGTTGGCCAAGAACAGTCGACCGGTAGCCGTGCTGGTTTAATTCGAGCTGAAAACGATCCAGGTACGTGAGTGCAGCGCGGTAATCATTGCTGAAATCATGCAAGTCTCCTTTCAGGATGACAACAGAGGGGGAGCCATAGACCAATTCACCGCTGGCCATAGGCTCGGCCTCATGCGCATGCCAGGTCAGGTCGTGCAACTCTATTTGCGGGAAATGATCAAGCGCTGTACTGATGGGCTTCAGGAATATTTGCGGGGCGGGAATGGCGTGTTCAAGTTTGCGTATAGCGGACACGCTGGCTTTCATGTCGTCGGACGGAACGAGTGTGTGAGGGAAATTCTGGGTGATTTGCTGTGCCTCTTTTATGATGCGTTGTGTCTGGGTGCGCAGCGTTTCAGTTTCAGTCGCATTGCCCGTGCTTTGCCAGAGATTGGCGGCAGCCCATAACAGGCTGGATAGCAATAGCATAGCGCTGCTCCAGTTGAGTGCGCGGCGCATTTTCCATAACGAGTAATAGCGGGTATGTTCGGCGTTGGCATAATGCGTATGGGGGCGCTTTGAGGTCAGTTGGTGCAGAAATATTTGGCTGGCATCTGAATCGGTGAAGCGATAGTTAATCTTGAATTGTCTGCCTGCCTCTTCGATATCCGAAAAGTCGAAATGCATATCGGTGCTGTGGGATAATTTTTCACTGAGTACACTATGGTCGTTTGCATGACAGAGGATGCGGACATCGAGTGTTTGTCCTGGCGGGAGCAGGCTCAGGCTTTTTAAATACTGGTAGGTGCGGGCGAGTTCATTGACTACTGCATCCTGGAAGTTCAGGTCGGCATGAACCGGGGTCAATCTTGATATTTGCAGACGATGTTCGCTGAAATAAGTTTGGCGTAGCCCGGAAAGCTTTTCCCAGGAAATAAGCAACAGATGATTGGATGGGGAATTTTTTATCAAAGGAGCGCTGATCTGCGGTACCGAGTAAATTCCTGCAAGGGGAGTTTGCTGTTCCTTCATGATGTTCAACCAGGACGTGATCAGTGCCGGATTGGTCAAGGCGGAGAACAGCATCTCATCGTCGCGTCGTCCGGTCAGCTGGCGCTGTAGCCGGGTGGCTTTGCGGAACGGGGTATTGCGGTAAAACTGGTCAAATTTTCGATTCAACAGGGCGGTGCGGCTGCTGCCGCTCAAGTGCGGGACAACTTCCAGGCGAAAGTCTTCTTCGATCAGATCGGCCAGCAGGAAGGTTGGATATTTTGCATCCAGCAAAAAGGACGCAAAATCTGTCAGGCCCTCGGCGGTATCAGTGAAGTCGCGCTGCAGGGCGATCCTGTCACCTGTCATGAGCTGGGCATGCAGGTGATTGGCGCTGAGGAATAGCAACAAAACGCGTTTCATCAGAATTTCACTTTGCCTATGATGTCGTAGATGGGGGATAGCACGGACAGCATAACCCAGCCCAGCAGCATTCCCAGCACGATGGTCATGGTAGGCTCGATCAAGACTTGGACTTTCTTGATGGAATCCTTAACGTCGCGGTCATAAAAGTAACTGACATTGAGCAGCGCCTTGTCCAGCGAGCCGGTGGCTTCGCCGACCTTGAGCATGCGTATCACCAAGGGCGGGAACATGCCCGTGTGCTGGAAGCTCTGGGTCAGGTTTTTCCCCGACTCGATTTCATGTGTGACATCATCCAGGCTCTTGGCGATAGCGCGGTTGCCGACTACATCGCGCGAGTTGGCGATGCAATCGAGGATGCTGATGCCGGAGCTGTACATCATCGCGAAGGTGTTGGCGAAACGCGCCAAAATAATTTTGCGCAGAATGGGGCCGATGATCCATATGTTCAGTTTGAGTTGGTCGAATCTGTAGCGCATTCTGGGGCTGGAGGCCATGACCAGTTTGAGAGCGATAGGCAGGGCGATGGGAAGCGCGATCAAAACATACCAGTAACTGACAAAGAATGATGAGGTGGCAAGCAACATGCGCGTCTGTATGGGAATATTCTGTCCCATGCCCTGGATGAAGCCGACCAGTTGCGGAACCAGATAAATCATCAGGAAGAATGTGATCGCGACTACGACGGTGCCGACGAAAGCGGGGTAGAGCAGGATGGTCTTGGTATGGGAGGCCATTTCATCCTGCCATTTTAATGAGGCGGTGATGTGTTCAAACACCTCCGGCAGGCGTCCGCTTGCTTCACCGGCATGGGTCAGGCTGATGAAAATTTTATCGAATGCGTCGGGGTGCTGTACCATTGCCTCGGAAAGTTTCTTGCCCCCCTCAATTGTTTCGATCAGGTTGGTGATGATTTCACGGAAATGCGGGTCGCCCATCGAGTCGCGCAGGTCAGCCAGGCTTTCCAGCAGAGGCACATCGGCGCGGGTAAGCTGTTCGAGATTGAAGAAAAAGGTGATCAGTTCGGTGCGCTTGATTTTGCTATAGCCTAAACCAACTCTGCCGTCATCAATTTTGGCATCGATCAAATCCAGGCCGCCGCGTTTCAGGCGAAGTTCCAGATCAACTTGATTGGCTGCATCCTGCAGCCCCTTTTGGGTCTTGCCGTGATCATCGATTGCCCGGTAGGAATAAAGCGCCATCCCAGTACTCCTTAACCTAGCCTGTCGGTCATGTCCACGATGCGGCCAATTTCCGCAAGCGAGGTAATGCCCTGCTGGATGCGTCGGATGCCGTCCGTCGCCAAGGGGCGAAATCCTTTGGCGAGTGCCGCTTCCCTGATTTGGCGAGCGCTGGCGCGATGTGAAATCAGGTCATCCAGATCGTAATCCATCTTGAGCAATTCCATGATGGCCATGCGTCCTTTGTAGCCCTGATGGTTGCAGGATTCGCAGCCGGCGGCACGATACAGGGTGATGTCCTGTTGGGGCGAGAGGCCCAGCAGCTTGCGTTCCGACAAGTCAGGGGAATACGGATATTTGCACACGGTGCAGAGTATGCGCACGAGACGTTGTGCCACGATGCCGATGATGTTGCCCGCCATGATGTCAGGCTGGATGCCGATATCCAGCAGGCGCGGAATGGCTCCGATAGCCGAGTTGGTGTGCAGCGTCGAATACACCTGATGTCCTGTCATCGCGGCGCGGAATGCCATTTCGGCGGTGGGATTGTCGCGGATCTCACCGACCAGAATTATGTCCGGATCCTGGCGCATCATGGAGCGGATGCCGTTGGCAAAATCCAGCTTGGCCGATTCGTTTACCGAAGTCTGACGGATCAGCGCGAGCGGGTATTCGACCGGATCTTCCAGCGTCATGATGTTGACCGACTCGGTGTTGATGTGGCTCAACACCGAATACAGCGTGGTGGTCTTGCCGCTGCCGGTGGGGCCGGTCACCAGCACGATACCCTCAGGCTTGGCTATGATCGTCTTCAGGATGCTGAGCGCGGTATTATCCAGGCCCAGTTGATCGAGAGGCACGATACCCTTTTGCCTATCGAGAATGCGCAGCACCAGGTTTTCGCCGTGCGTAGTGGGGTGCGACGCCACCCGGAAATCGATAGGCCGGCCCGACAGGCGCAGGGAGATGCGTCCGTCCTGCGGCGCGCGAGTTTCGGCGATGTTCATGTTGCTCATCACCTTCATGCGCACCACCATCGCCGGCCAGAAGCTCTTGTGCAGGCTGCGCACCTGGCGCAATACGCCGTCGATGCGGTAACGGATGCGTAGGAAGCTGCTTTCCGGTTCGAAGTGGATATCCGAAGCGCCGCGCTGCACCGCTTCGGTGAGCAGCGCGTCAATCAGGCGCACCACCGGCTGGCTGAATTCGTTGACGCCGGATTGCAGAGTCTGATATTCCATCTCGCCGGGCTCGATCTCGTGCAGAATACCGTCGATCGAAAGTTCGAAACCGTAATACTGATCGATTGCGCGCAGGATGTCGGATTCGCTGGCGAGTTGCGTGACCAGCCGGTATTCATCCTTGAGCAGCGCTCGCACCTGATCCAGTGCGATGATGTTGTCCGGGTCGGCAATCGCCAGGGTCAGGATGCGTGCGACCTGATCCACAGACAGGGGCAACAATTGATAACGCCGCGCGACATCTTTTGGAATCAGGCCCAATGCCGAGGAGTCTATGATGATGGAAGAAAGGTCTACGCTTTCCTGGCCTAGATTTTCCGACAAGACATCGCGGATGGTGGCTTCGGAGAGGAAGCCCAGCCTGACCAGCAAGCGGCCCAGGGGCTGATGCGACTTGCCCTGCTCCTGCAAGGCGATGCGCAACTGGTCGTCGCTGATCACACATTTGCTGACCAGTATTTGTCCCAGTTGCTGCTGGGGATGATTGCCTAAAATCTGATTTTCAGTCATCTGATTTCTGGTTGAGGTGGTTCAGCGCATCAGGGCATCAATGCGCTGTGAAATTTGTGCGTGGTCAAAACCCACACTCCGATCCGGATCAAGTTGCAAGGCTTGCCGGTAATACTGGGCGGCAGGCTTTGCCTGCCCAAGGTGATCCAGGCTGACGGCCAAATTAAAGGTTAATTCGGCATTGTTGGGTTCCAACTGGTATGCCTTGAAATAGGCCAGGTGCGCTTCTGCCCAGCGGTCCTGTTCGGCGTAGCGGTCGCCCAGCGCAAAATGCAGCGAGGATGAATCGGGCTGTTCGTTGAGCAGGGTTTTAAGGCGGCTGATGCGGTTGCTGTCGATGGTTAACGCGGACATTCCCGCATTCGCCACGGCATTGCGCGGATCGAGCGCCAAGGCTTGCGCGTAATAGTGTGCCGCCAAACTATCGGCGCCGCGATGTTGTGCGGTGGCGGCCATTCCGAGCCGCGCGTCGATATTGCGCTCGTCGATATGTAGTGCATCTTGATACAGTTGCTGCGCCTGCAAGTAGTGTCCGCCGCGATATGCGATATAGGCATTGTTGAGGATGAGATCAATGGATTCGTCCCGATGCGGTTCACCAGGCGGGGAAGTATTGTCGCGCGCATGCGGCGTCTCGGCGGCAAGCTGCGATGCATGTGATCGCCGTTTGGTATGGGACGGTGCCGCAGCAATTTTAGGGGCAGCGCGATGGGGCGCGGTTTTCCCTGCGGGCGGTGCGGCATGTGCTGGCGGAGCAGGGGCTGCGGGCTGCGATGAAACCATGCCCGGCACCAGATTGCCGGGGGGCAATGCGGAGGGCACCGGTTTTGCGAGCGGCGCGCCCCCTGTCGTTTTGATGGAAGTCCGGGGCGCGTCAGCAGAGACGGTGTACCACACGTAACCGGCCCACAGGGTGAGCAATAAAACCGTGCTGCCCAGGGCGATCAAAATATTGCGATGTATACCCCTCTGTGCAAACGGCGCTGTCTGTAGTTTTGCGCTAAACAGATTCTGTCCGGCGCTGCGGGCTTGCTTGGCCGTTGGTGCGGTCGAGGTTGCGGCATGTTCCGGAGTAGGGGCGGAATTGGGCAACATCCCCGCTTGGGCCGCATCCCTATCTTGCGCGGATTGCGCCAGCTGAGATTTTTTTCGGGCATCCAATAACAGGCTCATGTTCTGGTCTCGCTAAGGATGGCTTTCGGCCGATTCCTGGAAAAACTTTTGATCCGGCAAGCTGCTGCGGAACTCGCGGAAATCAGCATCCACACTGGCAGTTTTAAGGACGACAGGGCGCAGGAAAATCACCAGTTCAGTTTTGGTTGTCGTGTCGTTGCGGTGCTGAAACAGGTTGCCCAGTATCGGGATACGCCCCAGCAGCGGCACTTCATCGGTGTAATTGTCCACGCGATCCTCCATCAGGCCGCCCAGTACGGCGATCTGATTGTTTTCAATTTTCAGCACCGACTCCATCTCGCGTGTCGATGTTTGCGGAACCGAATTGGGTATGGCGAGTCCCGGCGTGGGGTCGGGAGCATTCTTGAGAAAGCGCGTGATGGACGGACGAATGTTGAGCAGCACGGTATCGCTGTCGTTGATCTGCGGCGTGACACTCATCGTGAAGCCGATCGGCACCGTATGCACGGTGGTGGTATAGGTGGGGATGGCCTGGCAGGGCGTCGGAGAGCAGGGCGCAACGGTGGAGTTGACGATGAAATATACCTTGTTGTCCACTACACGCAGCATGGCGGTCTGGTTGTTCATCACGCTCAGTTTTGGGCTGGACAGCACCTTGACCTTGCCAAATGACTCCAGCAACGAGAGCGACGCGGCGATGCTGCCCAGCTGCGAGGTGGGGTTGAGATAGTTCAGCGTGAACATGCTGCCCGTCGGCGTGCTAGGCAAGCCGGTCGTTCCGGCTTGTGACAAGGTGAATCCTGCGGTGCCGAGCTTGGCGCCCGACCAGTCGATGCCCTGCTGGTAATTGTCGCTCAGTTGTACTTCGGCGATGGTGGCCTCGATCAATACCTGGCGCTGGGCATTGCTCATGACCCGGTCTATGAATTCCTGGATTTTTTCGTGCTGCTTTCCGGTGGCGCGCACCGTGATGATGCCATTCTCCTGATTCGTGATGACCGAAGCCGCTTCACGGAAGGTGTTGCGTTTGATGATGGTCATGCCCCCTTCTTCCACGTTGACCGGGTTGGGGCTGTTTTCAATGCCGCCCCTGGGAGCGCTCTTTCTTTTGCCGCTGGCGGGTTGCGTGCCGGTACCGGTGCTGCTGGCTTCCTTGGTTTGCTGCACAGAGGTCTCGCTGGAGCCTTCGGGCAATATCTTGTCGGTTTCATGCAGAATATCCTTGATGTTCTGCGTCAGGGTTTCCCAGAAGTGGTTTCTGGAGGTGTTCTTGATGGTCAGCGAAGAGTTGTTGCTGCCCGAACCGCTCGAAGTCGTCGTGCCGCTAGGCGCATTGGAGCCGACCTGTGTGGTGTTGGATATCCCGCCCTCCGAGTCGCGCGCCATGTTCACGTAATCGATTTTGTAGTTATGCAAATAGGGGGTGTCCGGCATCACGGTCAGGGTGCCGTTGTTCAGCTCATAGCGCATTTCGACTTGCCGGGCGATGCGTGTCAGGATTTGCGGCAGCGTCTGGTCGATGGCGTTGACCGTTACGGTTCCCTGGATGCCTGCTTGAATGTCGAGGTTGATTTTTGCGTCGCGCGCCAGGGCAAATAAAATTTCCTGTGCGGGTACATCAGTGACTACCACGCTGTAAGTATCAACTTTTCCGGCTGGTTTGGGCGGCGGCAGTATGACGCTGCCTTTGATTGGCTGTGGGGCGGCTGCTTCGGGTAGGTCGGCGGGACGCTGGATGTGCTGGTCGGCGGGCTTGATCGGTTTCGTGCCGCAGCCGGACAGGATTATTCCGATTGAGGTTCCTGCAGCATAGAGACAAACCAAGTTGCGTGAACGCATGTTCTCCCCCGCTTTGCTGTGATCTTATTGGACAGACTAACAGCTTTGCGGGGATAGCTCAATACGCTATTCCGCATGGAAAGTCATTCACGAAAAACATAGGCCGTGGCGGCAAAGGTATCCTGATAGCGGGCGGGCAAATCCCTGATTGCATTTTTTGCCGCATCGGCGGACGAATATGCGCCGTAGAGTACACGTATCCCGTCTTTACCATTGGCGGGGACTGGCAGCAGATAGATTTCGGAAAGCACCCCCAGTGATTTTGCGCGCAACAGGAATCCTTCCAGACGCTTCGGGTCGATTTCCGCCTTGTAGAATAACTGGATGCTCGCCACGGCATTTTTCTGCTCGCGCAACTGTCGGCCCGCAGCCAGGCGTTGCTCGAACAGGCTGGATTTTTGCGTTGTCGTTTTGACGTGTGTTGCCTGTTCAAGCGGCGCTTGGGCAACGGCAGGAAGCGTATCTTTGCTGGGCGGAGTATTGTCTGCCGGGTGTTGGGCAGCAGACTCGTTATTGATGGCTTCTATCTTGCTGTTGCCATATCCGGGAACATGAACTTCATCTTTGGATAATTCGGAAGGGTGGCTGGCCGTTTCACCGCGAGGGGCGCTAATCGCTGCGTCTGGTCTCTTGCCCCCGGCCTGCGTTCCCAGCATCCACCAGGCCGCGACTGCAAATAAAATCACGGCGGTTGCCGCGCCTCCCAACAGTAATTTTTTGTCGGGCATGCGCGGCGCGATCTTGAGTTCGCTGTCGCGCATTGCAGCCTGCACATGGCGTACTTCGATGTTGTGGGTGTCTTCAACGAAGGCGGCCAGCAATGATTTGTCGGCGAGGATATTGACGCGGCGCATTAATCCGTTGGATGCCCTGGCGATTAGTTTGAGGGCGTCTGGAGAGAAGATGTCCGGACCGTGGTACCCCGCCGCACGCATACGGAACATCAGGTAGTTTTCCAGGATGTTGCGGGACAGCGGTTGTATATGGAAATGATGCGCAATGCGGTCTTTCATCTGGCGCATGTTGGGCTGGTCCAGTTTGGCGTTTAATTCCGGTTGGCCGAACAGGACTATTTGCAGCAGTTTGGCGTTGCCCACTTGCAGGTTGTGCAGCAGGCGTAATTCTTCCAGCGTGTCGGTGGGCATCGCGTGAGCCTCATCCACCAGTACAACGATGCGCTTGCCTTCGCGGGCTTTCTCTTCGAGCTTGTTCTGGATGCTTTGCATGATGATGCCGACCCGTTCGCCTTCGATGTTCAGTCCGAGGCCGTCGGCTATCGCGTACAACATCTCTTCGCGCGACAAGCTGGGGTTGGCCAGATAAATGGGCTCAATGTGCGGCGGCAGTTTTTTGAGCAGCATCCTGCACAGCATGGTTTTCCCGCTGCCCACCTCGCCGCTGACATTGATGATGCCCTCCACTTCGCTGATGGAGTAGATCAGCGCGTCAAGAATTTCACCGCGATTGGCGCCGGAAAAAAAGAATTCCGTCACGGGTGTGATCCGGAAGGGTGGCTCGGACAGCCCGAAGTGCTCTAAATACATGCCTTGGCCCTATATGTTGAATTTCTCATGCGTCCCTGTGCGACTATCTGGCGTCGCGCGGTTGTTGCCAGGCAACCCGGTTGCTGTTGCCGGCAAAAATTTCAGGGGCGCAGCAATATCATAACCTTCCTGTTCACGTAAAGGGGGTGTCGAGGTTGCGTTCAATTTGCGCCTATGGCAATCGGAACCGAGCGCCGAGCATAACGGCAAGTGCGCTCAAGCTCAATAGCAAAATATAGGGATATTGATATTGAGGTCAATTAGTTGGGGATTGTCGATCCAGTAGTTTAGAATGCGCCCTTTGGTTTGTTTAGGGCGTAGACTTTGTCTTCATCAGCTGTGGTTGAAATTCGCGACCTGCATTTTGCCTACGATAAGCGTGCCATTTTGAAAGGCATCAATATGACTTTCCATAAAGGGAAGGTGATTGCCATCATGGGGCTGAGCGGTTGCGGCAAGACAACGCTGCTGCGCCATATAGGCGGGGTGCTCAAGCCGACCAAGGGCTATGTCAAAATTGGCGGGCAGGTCATTCACGAGCTGGATCAGGCCGGGTTATATGCGATGCGCCGCAAGATGGGCATGCTGTTCCAGTTTGGCGCGTTGTTTACCGACATGTCGGTGTATGACAACGTTGCGTTTCAAATGCGCGAACATACCGATCTGCCGGAAGAGCTGATACACGACCTGGTGTTAATGAAGCTGCATGCGGTGGGTTTGCGCGGCACGCAGCATCTGATGCCCTCGGAATTATCCGGCGGTATGGCGCGGCGCGTGGCTTTGGCGCGTACCGTCGCGCTTGACCCGATGCTGATCATGTATGACGAGCCGTTTGCCGGGCTGGACCCCATTTCCCTGTCGGTCGTGGGGGATTTGATCCGCCGCCTGAATGATGCGCTGGGCGCGACTTCTGTGGTGGTAACCCACGATGTGCAGGAATCGCTTAAGATTGTCGATTACATTTATTTTATGGAAAATGGCGTGATCGTGGCGGAAGGGTCGCCCGATGAAATCCGCGCATCGGGTAAAGCTTTTGTACACCAGTTTGTGCATGGCGAGATGGACGGGCCGGTACCGTTCCACTATCCCGGCGGGGATTACCGCCAAGATATGAATTTGCGAGCCTGACACTATGCCGTACGCACATGCAATTAGAGCGATTGGACACCGCGTTATCGACGCGGTATGGCGTTTGGGCAAGGCTGCGCGCTTCTTTTTTTTCACGCTGAAGTATTCGAGCAACAGTTTTCGGCGCTTTCACCTGATCGTCAAAGAACTGTTTTCCACGGGTGTGTTGTCGCTGATCATCATCATCGTGGCGGGGCTGTTCGTCGGGATGGTGTTGGGCTTGCAGGGGTATGAAACGCTGAAGCGCTACGGTTCCGAATCGGCGTTGGGCAGCATGGTGGCGTTGAGCCTGGTGCGAGAGCTGGGGCCGGTGATGGCGGCGCTGCTGTTCGCCAGCCGCGCCGGCTCGGCGATGACCGCTGAGATCGGGCTGATGAAGGCGACCGAGCAAATTTCGGCGATGGAGATGATGGCGGTGAACCCGATTGCGCGCATCGTTGCGCCGCGTTTCTGGGCGGGCGTGATCTCGATGCCCTTGCTGGCCGCGATGTTCAGCGCAGCGGGCATATTCGGCGGTTACTTTGTCGGGGTTGTGCAGATCGGGGTGGATGAGGGATCGTTCTGGTCGCAAATGCAGGCCGCAGTGGATTTTCGCGATGACATCATGAACGGGGTAATCAAGAGTATTGTGTTCGGTACGGTGGTGACGATTATCGCCCTGTTTGAGGGTTATGACGCGCCGCCAACCGCAGAAGGGGTCTCAGGCGCGACTACGCGCACCGTGGTGACCTCGTCGCTGGCGATCTTGATGCTGGATTTTGTGTTGACTTCAATCATGTTTAAAGGGAATTGAGTTATGGAACGTACGACACTGGATTTGTGGGTGGGCATATTCGTCGTGGCGGGCATCGCTGCACTGGTGATGCTGGCGATGAAAGTCGGCAACCTGAGCACGTACAATATGGCTGAGACGTACCAGGTGCATGGCTATTTTTCCAATATTGGCGGCTTGAAACCCAAGGCTTCGATCAAGAGCGCGGGGGTGCTGGTCGGGCGCGTGACGGAGATCAAGCTGGACACGGAACGTTATGAGGCGAACGTGGTGATGAGCATCGATAAGCGTTATCAATTCCCCAAGGATACTTTTGCCAATATCCTGACTTCGGGATTGCTGGGCGAACAATATATCGGCCTGATGCCTGGCGGCGACAGCGAAATGCTCAGGGATGGCGAAGCGATAAAAAAGACCCAGTCGGCGGTAGTGCTGGAAGACTTGATCGGCAAGTTCATCTACAGCAAGGCCGAAGAACCCGCTAAAGCCAAATAATTTGTCGGCCCGCGAAAATTTATTGAAGAGAGATGATATGGCAGTGTTGCAAAAAATAATTCTGGGAGCGTTGCTGGTTTGCGTGTTGAGTGCGGCGCATGCAGACGCGCTTGCCCCGGATGCGCTGATCAGAAACACCGTGGATGACGTCATAGGGGTCATCAAGCAAGATAAAGACATCCGCGCCGGAGACCAGAAAAAAATCATCGCGTTGGTGGATGCCAAGGTGCTGCCGCATTTTGATTTTGGGCGCATGACCCAGCTGGCGGTAGGCAAGTATTGGCGTACCGCGACACCCGAGCAGAAGCAGGCGTTGACTACCGAGTTCCGCAATATGCTGGTGCGCACCTATACCAAAGTCTTTACCGTATATCGCGATCAAACGATAGAGGTGAAACCATTCAAGATGGGCGCGGACGATTCCGAGGCGACCGTCAAAACTGTCATCAGCAAGCCGGGCTCGCAGATTATTCCGGTGGATTACGAAATGAAAAAGGGCACCGACGGATGGAAGGTGTTCGATATCACCATAGAGGGCGTGAGCATGGTGATGAGCTATCGCGGCACGTTTGCTTCGGAGATTCAGGAAAATGGCATCGATGGCCTGATCAAGCTGCTTTCCGACAAGAACACCTCCAGCAGCGAAATGGTCAAGGCGGGGGCGAAGTGATCAGACGCGAGGGCGATTGGATGTTGGTGCATGGTAACTTGACCATTGAAACTGTCCCTGCGATCTTTGCCGCCGGTTTGAAACAACTGTCGGGTGAAAATATGCGGGTCGATTTTTCTCATGTGGAGGCAGTCGATTCGGCGGCAATCAGTTTGCTGTTGGGATGGGCAAGGGCGGCATCCCATTACCGGCATGGCTTGCGTATAACCGGTCTGCCCGATGACATGCAGAGCCTGGCGCGATTGTATGGTGTGGTGGATATGTTGCCCCAGCAATCCGATGAACCCTTCAGGGGCGTTGAGCGTTCTGAGCAGTCTCCGGGTTAGCTTGAGCGGCACCCTCTGGCGCGCTTTTAAAAATGCATAGTTCGCCCCAATGCCCTACAAGGGGACGCCACGGGCGAAAACAGCCCGTGCGGAATCGTCAGCAAGGCGCGGAAGCGTGGTAGCAACACAGTTGCCATATCGGTGGTTTCATCAGTTGGGATGAAATCGGGATTTTTAGAAGTGTCCTCCAGTATCATGCTTAGCTTGGTTTCAGGAGGGCGCTTCCTTTTTAGAAACGGTTGCAATTTTAATCGGCGGAATTAACCATGGTCACTCCGGAAAGCATACGACTTAACATCGCACAAGGCATGGCGACCGAATACCTGCGGGTGGAAGGCGACGGACGCCACTTCGAGGCGGTGGTGGTCAGCGAAGAATTCGCGGGCAAGAGCCGCGTGCAACGCCACCAGCATGTGTTCAAGGTGCTGGGCGACCGGATGCGCGACGAGATGATTCATGCGCTGTCCATCAAAACCTACACGCCGCAAGAGTGGGCAAACAGCCATTAGACGCTAGTCGCTAGTCGTTAGTTGGAAGCGATCCTGCCTAACGACTAACGACTAACGACTACCTACTATCGACTGAATTTATGCAAAAATTGGCCATACAAGGCGGGACCACGTTGCACGGTGAGGTGCGTATCTCGGGGGCAAAGAACGCCGCATTGCCCATCATGTGCGCCGGGCTGCTGACAGCGGATGAGCTGCATCTGGACAATATGCCGGATTTGCACGATGTCGCCACGATGCGCAAACTGCTGGTGCAGATGGGCGTGACGGCTGCCGTCGAACCGGGCGCGGTGACGTTGTGCGGGGCACAGGTGGACAAGCTGGAAGCGCCCTACGACATGGTGAAAACCATGCGCGCCGCGATCCTGGTATTAGGCCCGCTGGTGGCGCGCTTTGGCGAAGCGCGAGTCTCGTTGCCGGGCGGTTGCGCGATCGGTTCTCGTCCGGTTGACTTGCACATCAAAGGCCTGCAGGCGATGGGCGCGGAGATTCATATCGAGCACGGCTATATTCACGCCCAGGTGCCACATGGTAAGGGGGCGAAACGTTTGAAGGGCGCGCGGATATTCTTCGATCTGGTCAGCGTCACCGGAACGGAAAATCTGATGATGGCGGCAGCGCTGGCCGACGGCGTGACGGTACTGGAAAACGCCGCGCGCGAACCGGAAGTGGTGGATCTGGCGCATTGCCTGATCGCAATGGGCGCAAAGATCGAAGGCGCAGGCAGCGATACCATCGTCATCACCGGCGTGGAAAAATTGCACGGTGCCCGCCACCGCATCATGCCGGATCGCATCGAGAGCGGCACATTTCTGGTGGCGGCAGCAGCGGCGGGCGGAGACATCACGCTGACCGATGCGCGTGCCGACATTCTGGAAAATGTGCTGGAGAAGTTGCAGGAGGCCGGTGCCACGATACACACTGCGGGCAACACGATTAACCTGAAGATGAACAAACGCCCCCAGGCCGTGAACGTGCGCACCTCACCCTATCCGGCTTTCCCCACCGACATGCAGGCTCAATTCATGGCGCTCAACTGCATCGCGGCGGGCAGCGCGATGGTGGTGGAGACGATCTTCGAGAATCGCTTCATGCATGTGCAGGAGCTGCGCCGCCTGGGTGCCCAGATCGACGTCGAGGGCAACACAGCCGTGATCAAAGGTATCCTCCAACTCGAAGGCGCGACCATCATGGCGACCGACCTGCGCGCCTCGGCATGCCTGGTGATTGCGGGCCTGGTCGCGCAGGGCGAGACCGTGATCGACCGTATCTACCATCTGGATCGCGGCTACGAGCATATCGAGGCCAAGCTGTCGGCGCTCGGTGCGAATATTCGCCGTATAACGTAGCTCTAATTCAGTGCGATCATTTCCGGGCCGGATTGCTTTAACTTAGCAATTCGGGCAGTGCTTGGATAACCAGGTAGCCACACCATCGAGCGAGCGAAAATCGTCCACCGCCCTCGCATCGACATCGGCATAGCGAGCCTGCATCATGCGCGCGAGTGCGCGCCCCGGTCCGAGTTCCAAAAATACACGACAACCGCGTTCGTACAGCATATCCATGCAAATTGACCATTCGATCGTGTGATCCAGTTGCAGCGCCAGCTTGTCGATCGCAGTGTCGCGGCGCACCACCCATGCTGCATCAATGCCTGCAACGACCGGGGTATCGGGCGACTTCATCGAGGAAGCTTCCAGCAGCGCGCGAAACGGCTGGGCCGCAGCGACTAGCAGCGGCGTGTGCGATGCCAAGCCCACCTTAAGCGGTGTCAGTTTGGCGCCGCGCTCAGCCAATTCCTTGCTTAGCTGTGTCAGTGCAGCATCTTCTCCACCGATCACAAATTCCTCTTCGCCTATCGCTATCGCGATCCAGGTGCGTAGACCTTCACATAGCCGGGTCACATCGTCGCGGCTCAGCCCCTGCAACGCCAGCAGTCCGCCATGCGTCGCTGCGGTAGCACTATCCATCAGCGCGGCACGTGCCCTGGCGATGTGCGCCAGCTCAGCGACATCGAGTGCGCCCGCACAGGCATAAGCGGCCAGCTCGCCGACGCTATATCCGCAGAAGGCAGCGGGCTTAGGCGCATCTTGCCGCAGTGCTGTCCAGAATGCCAATTGGGTAAGGCAGATCAATGGTTGCGCGATCGCATTGCGAAATATCTCATCGCGTTGCATGAGCGCGTCGCGCAGATTTATTCCGAGTGCAGCCTCTCCCGCCTTGATCACCTCGTTGGCAGCGGGATGATCCGCGATCATATTCAGCATCGCCGGATGTTGCGCACCCTGACCGGAACACAGGATCGCCAGGCTCATGGCGGCTCGGTCTGCAACTGGTGAACGAACCATGCCGCAGCCAGCAGATCGGCGCAACCGCCAGGCGACAGATTCTTTGCCGAGCACTGGTGATGCAAGGATGCAGCGCGATCCTGCCAGCCCGCAGCAAACACGCTGCCGCGTTCAAGAAAATCTTTGGCTTGCGTCTGGATGAACTGCAATCCTTCAGCGCCACCGCGATATAGCACGTTTGTGTCGGCAGTCCCGGCCAGTAACACGAAGAAGGTATGCAGCAGCGCAAGCTGAGTCCCGACACCGCGATCCAGCGCACTTCGCAAGGCGGGCAGTGCAATCTCGAAGACCGCAGGGAAACCTTGTAACGCTTCGCCGCGCGCACCGGTGACACCGTGGCGTGCGGCCATCAGCTGACCATGAGAAGGTGTCGCTGCAAGCGCCACCGAGATGGCGCGCAGGTCGCGGCTCCAGTTCTCCACCACAATCGCACGCAGATTTTCATCGGTCGGTACCCTGTTGCGCGCTGCTGCGCAGCCCGCAGCAGCGGCAAGGATGCCATGCGTGAAGATGGCTCCCCGGTGTGTGTTGATGTTCACTGTGGCGTGCAGCATGCGTGTTTCGGCAGAGAGGCCGAGTCGCTGCAGTTCGGAAAATTCTGCATCGCGCATCCCGGCTGCGGCGATGGCGACGAAATAACCGCGCAATGTAAACAGGCTGCGCACAAAGGTCGCGGCATTCATGTCGCGGTGCGCGCCGGTATCTTGAAAACTGACCAGCCCCGGCTTGGGGTACAGCGCCAGCTCCTGATACAGGCTGCGCACCGCCAGGAGAGAGATATGGCGCGCGATACGGTGCGTTCCGGCATCCTGCTCAACAATGATTTGGTGCAACATTATGCCAGCAACTCTAGCAATTCGCTTGCCGCGACCAGTTCCGCGCTGCGTTCACGCTTCACCAGCACGCGCTGTTCAGCGCCGTTCTCCAGCATAGCCCATTCGCGCCATGACACGGCGAGGCTTCCGCCGAACAGCACTTCGCCGTCGGCACGCAGCCCGCTAGATTGTTCCCATCGCACCAGCAGCGCGATGCCCTGCCGCAACTGCTTGTGCGATTGTGCATGCCAGAGCAGGTCGATGTCCGATTGCAAAGACAGATAACACAGGCCACTCAATGCCTGCCAGGCCAGCGAACCATACACGCGCAGCTCGATGCCGATGTCCTGTGCAGCAACATCCAGCTCGGCCAGCGCAGGTTGCCATTCGACTGGTGCATGGGTGATCGCATCCGCAAGCAGCAATGGCGGCGAGTAGCGAGCAATGCCGTCCGCTGGCACATTCAGCGCGATGCGGCGCTTGCCTTGCGCGGGCGGCAACGCCAGGCCCATGGCAACCGTTCCGGCAGAACTGGCCTCCGAGAACATTGCGCCGCATGGCTGACGCGCGACCACCAACGGGCGACCTGCCGCAAGCCAGGCTGAAACTTGCGCGCGCATTCCGTCATCGGCCACCTGTGCTGCCACGGCTGCGCGGCATTCCGGCCTGATCCACGCCAGGCCATGCCGGTTGATCCTGGATCGAGACAATTGCATGGAATCAGCCACTGGCCAAAACCTTCTTCACGACCGTATCGGCCAGCATGCGCCCGCCGCGCTCCAGCCCAAGGACACGGCGATGATCTGTGTTGTCGGTCTGCGCCAGCGCCTTTGCCAAACAGACAGACAGATCGCCTTGCCACAATTCGGCAAGGCCGCCCATCGCCAGATAATTTTTCGCGCCAGGGGCGAACACCGGCGAGGACTTGCTGAGCTGGGTCAGCCTTTCCTCGCTGATGCGCGTCACGCGCGCCATCGCCGCGAGGCCCATCACGCGTATCTCGGCCTCGGGTAGCGCGGCGCACACGTCCGCCATCATCCCGTTGGCGAGGAAGCCACCGGAGAGCGCCTGCTCGTAGACCAGGCTGACGATCCTGTGATCGCGCTGGCGCGCCATCTCTACACATTTCGCCAGATGCGCCATGTAGCCGTTCAGGCCGAGCAGCTCGTCGCGGTGGCGCAGCCGCTGCCCGCTGGTATCGACCAGAAACAGGATAGGACGCGTCGGATGGTTGCGTATCACCGCGAGCACCGCAGCCGCCATCGCCAGCGCGAGTTCGACGCCGACCTCGGTATGGTTGGTCGTGCCTATCACGGCGACAGTGTGCTCTCCGCAACGTCCCTCGCCAGACAATAAATCGCCATCTTGGCGAACCTCATGACCTGAAGGAAATAGTTGCTCGGCGACTTTTTGCCATTCCATAACTGAATATTCCTGTTTCGTTAAAACAGGCCATCGCGGCATTGGCCGAACCGCTTAACCCGGTCGCTCAGCAGCCGGTGTTCCTGCTCCAGCGCTTGCAGCGACCAGTCGTCGCCATTGGCTATGCAGGCAATGATCGCCTGCCGGAATGCGTCCATGCTGTCCGGCACGATCATATCGCACTCGCCGAGCAGGTAGCGGTGCTTGCCGCCCACGGTGCGCCACACCAGCGCACGGTCGCGCGAATCGTATTCTTCCACGCCGCGCGCGGTTTCGATCACTTCAGGGCCGGACAGGCCGAGCCTGCCCTCCTCGCTGATGATGATCGCGGTGGCGCACCGCGCGGCGATGCCCATGCCGCCGAAGCAGCCGTACTGCCCGCCGATCGCAACGATAACCGGCACGCCTGCCGCACGCGCCGACAGGATCGCGCGCATCACTTCCGACACGGCGATCAGCCCGGCATTGGCTTCCTGCAGCCGCACCCCGCCGGATTCCAGCAGCAACAACACCGCTGATGGACGGTCGCGCGCCGCGCGTTCCAGCATGCCGACGATCTTTGCGCCGTGCACCTCGCCCACCGCGCCGCCCATAAAGCCGCCTTCCTGCGCGGCGATGAAAATTTGTTTTCCCGCGATGCTGCCACGCCCGACGATCACGCCATCGTCAAAGGCGGCAGGCAGCTCCAGCGTCGCCAGATGCGGGCTGGTCACGCGGGCATCGGCAGGCAGCCATTCATGGAGACTCTCCGCATCCAGCAGACCGGCGATGCGCGCGCGGGCGTTGCTTTCGTAGTAGCTGCGTTTCATGGCTGATCTTTCTTGGGCACTTTACCCTTGTATGTCTCGATCGCCTGATCAAGGCGCAGGCTGACGATGGCCGGAGTCGCGCCCGCATCGTTTACCGAGATGCGTATGTCACCAGCGCGATGCCGCGCGAAGAAATCCTTCATCACCGCCTGCCAGATCGTGCCGAAGCCGCGCGCCGCGGTCTGCACCTCGATCTCGCACGCGCCGCCAAGTGCAGCCGGTTCCACCAGCACTTCGAGATTGCCAGAGCCCAGCACACCGACGATCGCCGTCGCGCCTTGTATCGGTGTGCCGTTGTCGAAGCGGTATTTTAGATTTTCTATGGTCATGATGTTTATGTCTCTAACTTTATACCTACCGTCATTCCCGCGCAGGCGGGAATCCAGCTATTCAATATTCCGCGTAGCGGACAAAAATGTTTTAAGGTGTTGTCCCACTGCGTGGGGATTCGTTAAATCAACTGGATTCCCGCGTGCGCGGGAATGACGGTGCTTATAAGCTTGTGGTCATCAATCATAAAGCTGCACCTCACCAATTCCTGAACCTGACCGGCGGCTGATACAGCCCCCCCGATGCTCTTACCAAATCTTTGATCGACCGCGCCGCCAACAAATCACGCGTCGCATCGCGCTTGTCGATACCCAAATCTTCCGCGCGCATTATCACGCCGCGATCACGCAAATTCTCCACCATGCGTTGATCGCGCGCCATGCCTACCGGCGTATAGCCCGCTACACCGCGTATCGCCTGTTCGCGTTCCTCTGCATTGGCGCACAGCAGCAGGTTGGCGATGCCCTCCTCGGTGAGGATGTGGGTGACATCGTCGCCGTAGATCATCACCGGCGGAATCGGCATGTTCGCGAATTCTGCCAGCTTCCATGCATCGAGTTCTGAAACGAACGCTGGCTGCATGTGCTCGCGGAACGTCTCCACCATCTGCACCACCAGCTTGCGGCCGCGCGGGATGCCCGGCTGCTGCGTCCGCCTTTGTTCACCGGCACGCAACCAGGCCGGGCTGGCATGACGCCGCCCTGCGGCATCCGCGCCCATGTTCGGCGCGCCACCGAAGCCCGAGATGCGATCCAGCGTCGCGGTCGAGCTGTTGCCCGCCATATCGATCTGCAAGGTCGAGCCGATGAACAGGTCGCAGGCATAGTGGCCAGCCGCCTGCGAGAAGGCGCGGTTCGAGCGCATCGTGCCATCCGGCCCGGTGAAGAACACATCGGGGCGCGCGGCGATGTAATTCTCCATGCCGAGCTCGGAGCCGAACGAATGGATGGACTTCACGAAACCGGCCTCGATCGCGGGGATCATCGTCGGATGGGGATTGAGCGCCCAGTGGCTGCAAATCTTGCCCTTCAGCCCGAGACTCGCCGCGTAAGTGGGCAGCAGCAATTCGATTGCTGCGGTGTCGAAACCGATGCCGTGGTTCAGGCGCTGCACGCCATACTCGGCGTAGATGCCCTTGATCGCCATCATCGCCATCAGCACCTGTATCTCGGATATCTGCGCCGGGTCGCGGGTGAACAGCGGCTCGATGAAATGCGGACGCGGGCTGGGGATCACGAAGTTCACCCAGTCGCCGGGGATATCCACGCGCGGCACCTTGTCCACCAGCTCGTTCACCTGCGCGATCACGATGCCGTTCTTGAACGCGGTGGCCTCGACGATCGCGGGCGTGTCCTCGGTGTTCGGGCCGGTATACAGATTGCCCTGCGCATCGGCGGACTGCGCGGCCACCAGCGCGACATGCGGCGTCAGGTCGACGAAATAGCGGCTAAACAATTCCAGATAGGTGTGAATTGCGCCGATGCGAACCTTACTTTTCCCTTCTGGGCCCTTCCCCACCATGCGCGCCAGCCGCGCGGCCTGCGGGCCGGAGAACGAGAAGTCCACCTGCTCCGCGATGCCCAGTTCGTAGAGGTCGAGATGCTCGGGCAGCGCCAGCACCGATTGCAGCATGTGCAATTTATTCACCCGCGCGGGATCGACGCGCGTCAACGCCTGCGCCAGAAAATCCGCCTGCTTCTGGTTGTTGCCCTCCAGACACACGCGGTCACCCGGCTCGATCACCGCTTCGAGTAGTTGCACCGCCAGATCGGCGCTCACCATCTTGTCGCGCAGCGATGCGCCCAGAGCCGATGCAGCGCGTTCCAGCTTGCGATTGCGTCGCTGGCGTTCGTGATCCCAGATTTTATTGGTGGGGTTGGGCATGGCTATTTATGCGGAGGCTTGATCATCATCCAAATGATCAATCGTGATTCCATAACGCCTAACTCTGATCGCGTTTAGTTGATTTTCCTTACCTATGCGAACTAGTGCTGCACGAGCCATCTGGCCGATGCTTTTATTGTCGTTATCCCATCCCTCAAACTGAAGACATGATTTCACAATTCTGCCTAAAGCCTCTCCGTGTTCAAGTTTGAATAGGTTGTAGAAATCATCCTCGGTTGCCATCTTAAGTGCATCGGTGTGCTCTTTAGACCATCCATTATTCGCTGCAATATGCTTAACGGCGTCCATTAGTGGCAAAACCGGATGTGTGTTGGTGTACTTTTTATTGAAGCGTTCCCAAATAGCAGGGTCGTTAATGTCGCCTGAGAAAGGGTGCTCGGCTAGATTAAAAAGCTCTTTCTCGTCAGCACGGCTCTCAATGTAGTAATCAATTAGTTCATCAGCAATGTCAACTTGACCAAGCTGTCGCAACAATCTGGTTGTGCCATTAAGATTGAGTGGAGAAATATGTCTTACGGATTTCTTAAAGCTATCGGCCAACGCTTGTATGAGTTCAGTCTGGTTGTCAGCAAAGGTATTATGAAATAGATTCCAAGCGGTAGTGAATGAACTCTCAAGTTCATTAGCGCGAATTTGAGCATCAAGCTTAATTGCCTCGGCTAAGAGTCCCGTTTCTTCCAGATAGCCACGCTGGATTAACTTGTATATCGTCAGGTCGAATTCGTCCATATGCAACAGACCATAGTTCTGTAGAACTTTTGCCCATGCCGCAAGCTTCGGATCTTTCTCATTATCCTCGCGTTCATTAATGCCCCAAACCATTCGGTTCCATTCGACAATGAATTCCAAAGTCGGCTTTTTTTCGTCTGAGTCGTAATAACACCATACTAGAAGAACAAGGGTTGATACTGCTTGCTCCGTCACACCATTATGTAAGGTTCCAATCTCATTGTGGATCACCTCGGTTAAGTTGACGATCTTCCTCAAGACACGGAGGTTCGTAATGCCAAGTGAACCCGTGCACTTTTTGACCAACTCACGGCAAGGCATGCCTACAGGCAGGGCGAGTTCAGCCGCTTCGTCTGAGGTCGGCGCAAATAGTAATTCGATATCGACGACTTTTTCTCTGTACTTCTTATAGATGTCCTTGGATTCAAGCTCATCCTCATTAAAGATCAGAATGATCTTGCACCCCTTTTCCTCCTTGAGCTCAGAAATGAAACCAAGAATTTCATCAGGTTTAATGAGTCCTGGATTTAAGCGCTCGAAATCATCAAGGCAAATGATCATGTTGCGAATCAGATGAGGGGCTAAAGTTTCAAGGCCAACAGATATGTTCTTCATGTACGGCATGTCCTTGAACCTAGACAGGACGTGTCCCAATGTTCTCAAGCGCTCCCATGCAAGTGATGCCCATTCGTTATTTACTATCTTAGCGTCTAGTTCTTCGCCAAGAAGTTTGACTGACTGGGTTTTGGTAAATATCGCTGTTCGCAACTCTATTATTGAAGAAATACCAAATAACGACACGTAGCAGTAATTTTCTAGCTTGATCTCATTTTTGTGTTGTTGAACAAGACGGTTCCATACAAAAGTTTTACCAACGCCCCATGCTCCCTTAAGCACAAGCACTTCAGGCATTTTGCTTGTGAGAAATCGTGTAGCGACAGCTTTGACAGTGGCGACAGTCATGATCGCCCCAATTTAAAATATTTATGGGGAATTAAAGGTGTCAGCTTCATTTTTTCTCCCAAGGCGCAAAGCCGATGGGGCGCTTCTTCCTCGGCTCCAGCGGTGTCATGAGTTCGCGGATGGCTTCGAATACCGCCTTGAACTGGATGTCGTATTTCTTTTCGAGTGCGGCCAGCTTGCGCGACAGTTCGGCGTTGGTGGAAAGCATCTGCCGCAAACGCACGAAGGCGCGCATGATCTCGATGTTGACCTGGATAGCGCGGTCACTGTGCAAGACGCTGGAGAGCATCGCGACTCCCTGCTCGGTGAAGGCGTAAGGCGCCGACCGTGAACCACCCCAACTTGAAATCACAAATTGTGATTTCAAGTTGGCGAACTCCTCCGGATTCAACTGGAACATGAAGTCTTCCGGGAAGCGTTCGATGTTGCGTTTGACCGCCTGAACCAATGCCCGTGGTTCGACCTCATATAATTCAGCCAAGTGCATACTGAGCATGACCTTCTGCCCGCGAATAAGAAACATCCGCGATTCGATCTGCTCTACAGACGCAATCGATTTCTTGTCAGTTATCTTTTGACTAGCCATTGCCTCTACCCTCCTGCGGCATTCTACACAATCACAGTCGCTTCTCTAGAAGCAAGGGAGCAACGTCACAACCGCCTTGAACTTGAGTGCGATCAAAAGCCATCAGGCAACAGCCCTATGAGCGGGGGTGCGATGAGTCTTGGTAGCACGGCTTTTCTTGAGAACAGGCTTATTGCCGAGATGTTCGTCGAATCGTTTGTCGTCTACCGCAATGCACACTTGGGGTCAGGTCTTGCATTAACACAGTCCTTTTATATAACCCAAAAAATCAAAGTGTGGTTGCCGCCGGATTGGATTTTCAAGCTTGCCCCTCGAACAGTTCGGGACGCGTATCTGCAATATGCTGCAAGGCTTGATGCAATTTGGGAACCTCTACTTCAATCACATGCCAGAGCGTTGCATTGTTGATTCCGAAATAGCCATGAGCCAGGCGGTTGCGCATTCCAATCAACTCCCGCCACGGTACCTCGGGCATTTTGCCGCGTATTTCTTCAAGGATGTTTTTTGCGGCTTCGCCGAAGAGCTGCACATTCCACAATGTTGCATCGTAGTTAAGCCCGTTGGCCTCAAACTCTTCACGGGTCATGCCGTGCGTGTAGCTCATCACCTTCTCGCAAAAACCCTGCAAGTCGTCGAAATACAGCTTCCACTCACGCGACATAGAGGGCTTCCTTTTCGATGTAAGGTTTGAGTTGAGGACGCACGGCATCCAGGCTCACGAGGTCGATCTCGCAATGCAGATGGTCTTGCAGATAAAACAGCAGGTCGAAGTAATTGCGATAGTTTTCACCGCCTTCAAACTCTACCAACACATCGAGGTCGCTATCTTCACGCGCTTCGTCGCGCACTATCGAGCCAAACAATGCCAAATGCTTTACGCCAAATCGTTCAATAATTATCTGTTTGTGTGATTCAAGAAAATTCAAAGCATCCTGTTTTTTCATAGTTTGTACATGCCTTTCACCGCGATGATTTAGGGGTGGAGTCAAATTATTTGCAAAATTAGTTGGGCTCCAGCTCTATCATGTTTCCCGAAAATCTCTTCTGCCGGTATGCCTTTAACTTTGCCTGCGCGATAGGCGGCTAGCCGCTTCTCCGCTTCCTCTAGCCATACGCGGTCGATTACCGGGTCGGGCTTATCGAGGCTATGCAAAATCTGGTCAACAAGGTCGAAACGTTCTGCGGGATCGAGCTTGAATGCCTGTGCAACGATTTCCTGTTTTCCCATGACATTCTCCTTCTGTGCAAACTTTGTGTATCTTAACCCCAAAATTAATAGCGTTCATTTTTTCTTCCAAGGCGCAAAGCCGATGGGTGCCTCTTCTTTGGTTCCAGCGGCATCTTGAGCGTGCTTAGCCCATATGCCGCAATAACATCCGCGTTCGTTCATGGTGTTCATAAATCGCCCGGAGTTAATTCATTTCTTGCAGCAGACTGAATTACCGCATGCTAAAGCTGGCGGTAGTTCACTTGCCCCGCCCCATCACCATGTCGGGCAGCCATGTCGAGATGCCGGGAACCAGGCAGATCAGCAGCACTGCCAGGAACATCAGCAGCAGAAAGGGCACGACGCCCCAGATCACATCCCTCAGCGGGATGTCGGGCGCGATGTTCTTGATCACGAAGATATTGAGACCGACCGGCGGATGGATCAATCCCATCTCCATCACGATGGTCATCAGCACGCCAAACCAGATCAGATCGAATCCGGCTGCCTTCAGCGGAGTCAGGATGATGGGCGCGGTCATCAGGATGATGCTCACTGGCGGCAGAAAGAAGCCCAGTACGATCACCATCGCAATGATGGTCGAGAGCAGCATCCATTTCGATAACGCCAGCGACACGATCCATTCTGCGGCACCCTGGCTGATGTGCAAGTAGCTCATCACATAGGAATACAGCAGCGACATGCCGATGATGAACATCAGCATGGTCGATTCTTTGAGCGTCGAACTGAGGATGGGCGCTACATCGCGCGGACGCCACACTTTGTACACCACGGCAATCAGCAGCAGCGCCAGCACCGCGCCCAGCCCGGCGGTTTCCGAAGGTGTTGCGAATCCGCCATACAGCGCGACCATCACGCCAACCAATAGCGTGACGAACGGCACCACGCGCGGCAGCATCTCGACCTTCTGTTTCAGCGTGAGTTGCTCCTGCTCCAGGTAGGCGGAATGCGTGCCGTCCTGCGCATAGCTTGCCTGGGCAGCTTGGTATTCGCGGCGGAAGCGCCACATCGCGTACCCGGAAAAAAGCACGACCAGCAGCAGGCCGGGGCCGATACCCGCGAGGAACAAGCGGCCCAGCGACTGTTCTGCGGCAACCGCGTACAGGATCATCGTGATCGAAGGCTGCAACAGGATGCCCAGCGTGCCACCCGCCGCGATGATGCCCGCGGCGAATCCCGGCGAATAGCCGCGCTTGCGCATCTCCGGTATGCCGGCGCTGCCGATCGCAGAACAGGTCGCCGGGCTGGAGCCGGCCATCGCCGCAAACAGCGCACAGGCAAACACATTGGCAATGCCCAGGCCGCCCGGAATGCGGCTCATCCACGCGTGCATCGCCGCGTACAGGTCGCGCCCGGCGGGCGATTTTCCGATGGCCGCGCCTTTTAATATGAACAGCGGAATCGACAGCAGCGTGATGCTGGCCAGTTCTTCATACACGTTTTGCGTGACGGTATCGAGCGATGCCGATGGCATGAAAAAATACATGAAGGTCACCGCAACGCCGCCCAGCGCAAAGGCGATCGGCATCCCGGAAAACAATACGGCCAGCGTCGAGCCGCCAAACAACAGGCCGATTTCTAGCGGGCTCACGCGGCCTCCTGCGCGGGCATGATGCGCGCGGCGACTTGCAATACGATTTGCAGCGCGAGTAGCGTGATGCCTGCGGCCATCAGCGCATAAGGAACCCACAGCGGCGGTGCCCATGACGACGATGTGGTCTGGCCTTCGGCCCAGGCCTCATGCCAGAGCGTCCATGATTTCCATGCGAAAAAAATGCAGAACAGCGCGGACAGGATGTCGATGCAAAGCAACCGGAAATGATTTACGCGAGGCGATAAATAACCGGCCACGGCCTCGATGCCGATATGGCCGCGAAAGGATTGCACATAGCTGCCGCATAAAAACGTGGCGCCCACCAGACAAAATACGGCGGCTTCATCCTGCCAGTTGGTTGATGCCTTGAAAAAGTACCGCGAGAACACGCTGTAGGTAAGGATCGCCGCAGACGCCAGCAGCGCCAGCATGCCCAGGCGCATGATCCAGCGATTGAGCGCGGCGACCAAGCTTGTCGCCGCGCCCAACGCGCCGCTAACGGGTACAACCTTTTGTTGAGGAGGATAAGGCTCGAAGTCCAGACTCATGCAAACTTCTCGGCCGCCTTCAGCAGTTTTGCGCAGGTCTCGCTCTTGTCTGCGAAATCCTTCCAGGCCGTTTTACGGGCAATATCCTGCCAACGCTTGACCATCGCTTCGTCGAGGTCATAAACCTTGGCGCCGGCTTTGACGTAGATATCCGCGACCGCCTTGTCGTCCGCCATCGCGCCGTCGACTGCAAATTTTTCCATTTCCTCGCCAACGGCCATGATCGCATCCTGCTGTGCCTTGGGCAGCGAATCGAAGATCGCCTTGGACATCATCAGTGGCTCAAACATGAACCAGTAGGATTTGCCCCGCCCGGTAGTCAGGTGCTTGGAGACTTCTTCCAGGCGGAACGAGATCAGACTGGTGGACGAAGTCATCGCGGCATCCATCGCGCCGGTCTGCATTGCGGCATAGATTTCATTTGAAGGCAGTGTGATCACCGAAGCGCCTGCCTCCTTGAGCACCATGTCCATCTCGCGGCTGCCGCCGCGCACCTTCATGCCCTTGGCATCTTCGGGTGCGACCAGAGGCGTGGTGCGGCTGGCAATGCCGCCCGCCTGCCATATCCAGCTGACGACGACGATGCCCTTGTCGTTCAGCACCTGGTTCAGCAGCTTGCCCACTTCGGCCTTTTTCCATGCCGCGCCCTGAGTGTAGGAAGGAACCAGTCCCGGCATCAGGCCGATGTTGGTCTCTGCAACTTCGCCGCCCGCATAGGATAGCGGTACCAGGCTCAGGTCCAGCGCGCCTTTGCGCATCGAGGAAAACTGTGCATTGGTCTTCATCAGCGATGAGCCGGCATAGATTTCAAACTTCAGCGCGCCGCTAGTGCGCTTTTCCACCTCGGCTGAAAATTTGCGGCACAAGCGGTCACGGAAGTCTCCTTCGGTGAGCGTGCCGGCAGGAAACTGATGGGAAATTTTCAGCGACTTGCCGCTATCCGCAAACGCCCTGCTGCCAAACAGAGCCAATGGAACAGCCGCTGCAGTTGCCTGCAGCAGGCGGCGGCGGTTCTGATCGAATGTGTTCATATTAAATTCCTCATTTAGATGGATAGATAAAAAGCAGCCAACTGGATCAGGCCATAGCCCAAGCCGCCAGTTCAAGTATACCCGCTAAAAAAAGTCACATGCAAAGCCTCGCGAAAAAAACTGGCTGGCGCCATCTATGCGAGCAGCAAGAGGTCATGCGTCGAATCATTCTGCTTATTGTCAATAACGCGGTTCCTCTGGTACACAATCAGTGATCCATTAATTTATCCTGCCGAATTTAAACTTGTGGCGCATTTGACGGTAAAATGCGCCTCTTTGTAAAAAGAAACAGAATTCGATGACTATCACCATCGCCTTATCCAAGGGCCGCATTTTCGAGGAAACTCTGCCGTTGCTGAACGCGGCTGGCATCACCGCACTGGAAGATCCTGAGTCGTCGCGCAAGCTGATTTTGCCGACCAACAGGGCCGATGTGCGGCTGATCATCGTGCGCGCATCCGACGTGCCGACCTATGTGCAATACGGCGCAGCGGATATGGGGGTGGCGGGCAAGGATGTGCTGAACGAGCACGGCGGTACGGGTTTGTATCAGCCGCTGGATTTGAACATCGCGCGTTGCCGGATGATGGTGGCGGTGCGCAACGATTTCGATTATGAGTCTGCGGTGCGTCAGGGTGCGCGGCTGCGCGTGGCGACCAAGTATGTGCAGACGGCGCGCGAGCATTTCGCCGCCAAGGGCGTGCATGTGGACCTGATCAAGCTGTATGGCTCGATGGAGCTGGCGCCGCTGGTGGGCTTGTCCGATGCGATCGTCGACCTGGTCAGCAGCGGCGGCACGCTCAAGGCCAATAACCTGAAGGCGGTCGAACACATCGCCGACATTTCGTCGCGGCTGGTGGTGAATCAGGCGGCACTGAAACTAAAACATGATGTGATCCAGCCCATGCTGGATGCATTTTCCAAAGCGATAGTGAAATAAACGAGCGATAGCAAATGAAGATCAGGCAACTTTCCAGTCGTGCTACAGGTTTCAACGAAGAGCTAAGCAGGCTGCTGGCCTTTGAAGAAACGGCGGATGAAAAACTTGAAGCGACCGTGGCCGGCATCCTGGCCGATGTGAAGAAGCGCGGCGATGAGGCAGTGCTGGAATATA
Source organism: Nitrosomonadales bacterium (assembly GCA_016195965.1). Taxonomy (GTDB): domain Bacteria; phylum Pseudomonadota; class Gammaproteobacteria; order Burkholderiales; family Gallionellaceae; genus Gallionella. The sequence continues at coordinate 88,922 of JACPYR010000030.1, forward strand.
CGCGCAAATTCGATCGCCTGCCATTAACGAGAGCATCGGAGATGGAGTTGTCGCGCGAGGAATTGCGCATCGCGTTCGAGGGCTTGCCTGCGGAACAGCGCAGCGCGCTGGAACAAGCCGCACAGCGCGTCACCGATTACCATCGTAAGCAAGTGCAAACATCGTGGAGCTATACCGATTCAGACGGCACGATGCTCGGCCAGCAGGTCACGCCGCTGGATCGCGTCGGCCTGTATGTGCCTGGCGGCAAGGCGGCCTACCCATCTTCGGTGTTGATGAATGCGTTGCCGGCGAAGGTGGCGGGTGTTGCCGAACTGATCATGGTAGTGCCGACTCCGGATGGCGTGAAGAATCAACTGGTGCTGGCGGCTGCTTACCTGGCCGGGGTGGATCGCGTGTTTACGATAGGCGGTGCGCAGGCGGTCGCGGCACTGGCTTACGGCACGGCGACGATACCCAAGGTGGACAAGATCGTCGGCCCCGGCAATGCCTATGTGGCCTCGGCCAAGCGCCGCGTGTTCGGCGTGTGCGGCATCGACATGATCGCCGGGCCATCGGAAATTCTGGTGATCTGCGACGGGCAAACCGATCCGGACTGGATCGCGATGGACCTGTTCTCGCAGGCCGAACACGACGAGCTGGCGCAGGCCATCCTGTTGTCGCCGGACGCGAAATTTATCGCGGCGGTGGCAGCCAGCGCAGACAAACTGCTGGAGCAGATGCCGCGTCGCGACATCATCAAGACCGCATTGGAGAATCGCGGCGCATTGATCCATGTCGCCGATCTTGAAGACGCCTGCGCCATCAGCAACCGCATTGCGCCGGAACACCTGGAGTTGTCGGTCGCCGATCCGCAAGCCTGGTTGCCGAAATTGAAGCATGCCGGGGCGATCTTCATGGGCCGTTATACCTCGGAGTCGCTGGGCGATTATTGCGCGGGGCCCAACCATGTGCTGCCGACCTCGGGCACCGCGCGCTTTTCCTCGCCGCTGGGTGTGTACGATTTTCAGAAGCGCAGCAGCCTGATCCAGGTTTCCGCACAGGGCGCGCAAAAGCTCGGCGACATCGCTTCCGTGCTGGCGTTGGGCGAAGGCCTGCAGGCTCATGCGCAATCGGCGTTGTTCAGGAAGAACGCCGCATCCTGATGCGCAGCATATTCAACCCGGTCAGATGACGGCCATTCAAGGAGCAAAGGGTGTCAGGTAACGATTACGAGCAGTGCCAGAAATATTTCAAGAAAGCGCTCGGCAAGCAAAAGGAAAAGGATTTTGCCGCTGCAGAGAGTTTTTACAAGCGCGCGCTCCGCCACGACCCCATGCATCTGGACGCCAATTATTTGCTGGGCACGCTCTACGCGGAGCAGAGGGATTTTGCGCAGGCATTGAAATACCTGCGGCAAGCAGCGGAGATCAATCCGCGTTCGCACATGATCCAGAACAATCTCGGCAATATTTACCAGATGTCGGGCCAATACGACAAGGCGATTGCCTGTTACCAGCGTGCGCTGAGCGTTGAACCCAACATGCCCGAGGTGCAGAACAACCTGGGCAACATCTATAAAAATCAGGATATGCCAGCCGAGGCAGAAGCTTGCTACCGCCGCGCGCTGTTGTTGCGCCCGGATTTCGTCGAGGTCTACTGCAATCTGGGCGGGGTGCTGCGCAGCCAGAAGAAATTTTCGGAAGCTATCGAAAATTACCGCAAGGCGCTCGATCTGTCGCCCGCGTTCAAACAGGCTTTTGAGGGGCTGGGCATCTGCCATGCGGAGTTGGGTGAACGCGATCAGGCGGTAGCCAGTTTTAACCGTTATCTGGAGCTCGATCCCGGTGACAACAGCGAAGTGAAGCTGAGGCTGGCCCAATTGAAGGCGGGCGACATTCCGCAAATTTATCCGGCAGCGGTGATGCTGAGCACGTATGAAAAGAAGGCGCAAAACTGGGATGCCGATATCCAGCGACCAGGCATGGAATTTCTCGGCCCCCGGCATGTGCGCGAAATGCTGGCAGAGTTGCAGCTGCCCCAGGCGCGCCAGCTCGATGTGTTGGACATAGGCTGCGGCACCGGCATTTGCGGCGAATATCTGCGTGGATATGCCAAACATCTGGAGGGCGTCGATCTTTCTCCGCATATGCTGGCGCAGGCCAAAAAGAAGGGCTATTACAACAAGCTTGAGTGCGTTGATGCGGTAGGCTACATGCAGGACTGCAAACGATCCTTCGACTTGATCGTCGCCTCCGGTGTGCTGATTTTGTTCGGGGATTTGTCGCCGGTTTTTCAGGCCGCCACGCGTTTGTTAAAGCCGGGCGGCATGTTTGTCTTTACGCTGTACCGCAGCGAATCGGAGGCGGTGATGGTGCGGTATAACTTGCACTTTGCCCATAGCGCAGCCTATGTGCAGGAAGCCGCCGAGTCTGCCGGTTTGCAGGTGGTCCTGCTGGAGCAGGAAGTGCATGAGTATGATCAGGGCGCAGCTCAACCTGGCTGGGTGGCTGCGTTGCGCAAAGCCGGCTGATATTTGCGTGCAAGCCGCTTCTCGCGGGGTATTACTTCGGCGCTATGCGCCGGTACAGCCGATAGTGTTCGCCATTGTCACCTTTGCGGCTGCCCTCCCAGGTTTTTTCCCAGCGTGTTTCATCGAGCAGCGGTTTGGATAATTTATCGCCTTGGATCAGGCGCAGGTCGCAACGATGCTGGGGGTCGCGTTGCGTGATGATATTGCCGAAGTAATGCAGCATGGCGCGTTGGCTCTCGCCCAGCTGTTCGCCGGCTATGCATTGGTAGCGTTTCGGCAAGGCTTGTTTTAACGAGGTGACCATGCTGCGGTAACTTTTTCCGCTGTCCAGCCAGGGCAGCCATAGCGTCATCGCGAGTATCCATACCAACGTGACACCGGACGCCCAATTTAGAGTCGCGCGGCGCATCGAACGCCCGACACGCCACACCATGATCACCCACAACATGGTGGCGATGATCGCGATGACAAATGGCGCGGTTTGCAATTCCGGCTCGAAGCCCGGCTGGTAGTCTTTCAGCCAATGCGTGATCTTGGCCTGGTTATCCAGCAGCAGGCCTGCCCAACCCCACCACATCAGGATCGCGAGCAAGGCAAAGGTCATGATCCCGAACCAGTCCAGCGCGTTGGCCGCGCCGCGTTTCAGCATCGACAGCGAGGCGGTGGCCAGCAGCGTGATCGGCAGCAGCATGGGCAGCGCGTATACTTCTTCGATGTCGGCTGCGAGGCTGAGAGTGACGAACATCACCGCGAAACCGACCAAGGGCAATTGCAGATCGTCGCGTTGCGCCAGACGTTTGCGCGATTGCCAGACTATCCAGACTGCCAGCGGCAGCGCAGGCCATGCCAGCCAGGGCAGGTTTTCCAGGTAGTAGAGGGAGTCCTTGTCAGGCCCGGCCTTGGCAAAGTCGATCCAATGGCCGATGTTGTGGGTCCATGCCCAGTCCGAAAATAACTGCGGGGAGTGGAGCAGCAGCAGCAAAGGCCAGATGGTCAGCCAGGGTAAGGCGAATAGGGGCGCGACGAAGATGCTGAGATAATAATTGCGGTTGCGCCATTTATTAAACAATAAAGGCAGGCTGGCCGAGATCAGCACGAACAGGATAGGCGCAATAAAACCCTTGGACATGAAGCCTATGCCCACGCCGGTTCCTATCCACAGGCCCGCGCGCAGGACGCGTTCCTGGCTCAGGCTGTATCCATACAGCATCATCGCGCAGCCTGCCAGCAGTGCGAGATCGGTGTTCAATTGATGCGCGCGCACCAGCATGCCCAGGCAACCGATCAGGATGATCGCCGCAGCCCAGCCGCGATTTTCGCCGTACAGCCTGCGACCGGAAAGGCCGATGAATAACAACGTCAGCGCGGTAAAGAAGCCGCTGGCAAGACGCGCGCCGTCATGCAGCGGCAGCCAGTGCGAGAACATCTTGGCAAACACGGCTGCAGTCCAATAGAACAGCGGCGGCTTATCCATAAAGGGTTCGCCCGCGAGGGTGGGCACCAGCCAGTTGCCGTTTTGCAAAATCGAATAAATCAACCCGAAGCTGAAAGCGTCATCCGGTTTCCACGGATCGTGTCCGACCAGCCCGGTACCTAGCCAGGTCAGGCACAGCAGTCCGAGCAGCACCGCCTTGGCGGGAGTGATCGGGTGAGGGTCGGTGGGTTTGATGAAGTACATGCGTCAAGTCATTTCAGGTTCGGGGTCGAATAGCTGATGGAATTGTCGCCGCAAATGAAAAAGGCAGCAAACGCTGCCTTTTGATGGAACCGCTGCGCGAAGTTCCTCGATGAGATGGTAACTACGCGGCAGCCTTGGTGCCGTACTTCTGGCGGAATTTGTCGATACGGCCGGCGGTATCCACGATCTTCTGTGTGCCAGTATAGAACGGGTGGCATTCGGAACAAACTTCAATGTTCAGAACCGGTTTGCCCATCACGGACTTGGTCTTGAAGCTGTTGCCACAGCTGCATGTCACGGTGATTTCCTGGTATTTTGGGTGAATGTCTGCTTTCATTTTATTTCCTTGCGAGTTGTTTAGTGCGGCGGGTGTACGCACTCAGGTGTTGCATAAGGGCGCGCATTATCCATAAAAACAGGGCGCCGCGCAAATTTTTATGCGTCGCCCGCCAAGTTTGGCGATGTGGCTGGCACAGCATGGCTGGGAACTGGCTCTGGCGGCCCGAATCACATACACTCTGCGCGATTGATCGAATTAAAGGATGGATGTATGCCTACACTGGGTCGCAGTGATTACCGCACGCTGATATTGGCCGCTTTGGGCGGCGCGCTGGAGTTTTACGATTTCATCATTTTTGTATTTTTTGCGGTGGTGATAGGAAAGTTGTTTTTTCCGCCCGACATGCCGGAATGGTTGCGTCAATTGCAGACCTTTGGCATTTTTGCGGCAGGTTATCTGGCCCGCCCGCTGGGCGGTGTTGTGATGGCGCACTTCGGCGATTTGCTGGGACGGAAACGGATGTTCATGCTGAGCATCTTTTTGATGTCCGTGCCGACATTGGCGATCGGCATGTTGCCGACCTATGCGGTTATCGGTGTCTGGGCTCCGATACTGTTGCTCGCGTTGCGCGTGCTGCAAGGAGCCGCGATCGGCGGCGAGGTGCCGGGCGCCTGGGTATTCGTCACCGAGCATGTTCCGCCACGGCATGCCGGTTTCGCGTGCGGCACGCTGACCGCCGGGCTGACAGCCGGAATATTGCTCGGTTCGCTGGTGGCGACTGCGATCAACAGGCTGTATACCCCTGCGGAATTGCTTGCGGAAGGCTGGCGCGTGCCGTTCATCATCGGTGGAGCCTTCGGTTTGCTGTCGGCCTGGTTGCGCCAGTGGTTGCACGAAACGCCGGTGTTCAAGGAGATGCAGGCGCGGCAAACATTGGCTGACGAACTGCCGTTGAAAACGGTGATACGAGAGCATCGCCCCGCCGTGATTTTAACCATGCTGTTGACCTGGCTGCTGTCTGCCGCGATCGTGGTGATGATCTTGATGACCCCGACGCTGGTGCAGAAACTCTATGCGATTCCCGCCGCGACCGCTTTGCAGGCGAACAGCATCGCGACCTTGTTGCTGAGTCTGGGCTGTGTGGTGTTCGGCGCGTTAGCCGATCGTTATGGCGCAGGGCGGGTATTGATGGCGGGATGTGCGATGCTGGGCGTCACTTCGGCGCTGTTCTATCAGCAGATGTCGGTTGCGCCGCAAGATATTAACGGATGGTATGCCTTGTGCGGATTTTTTGTCGGCGTGGTCGGCGTGGTGCCCGGCGTTGCCGTCAAGTCGTTTCCGCCGGTGGTGCGTTTTTCCGGATTGTCGTTTTCATACAACGTGGCCTATGCGGTATTTGGCGGGCTGACGCCGGTGGTGGTGAGCATGCTGTTGCCGCTCGATCCTTTAGCTCCGGCACACTATGTGGTGGCATTGAGCTTGGTGGGCATGTCGATAGGAGGGTATTTGTGGAGGCGTGCGTAGCTACATAGTATCCCGTTTTGCGGCGTTTTTTATGCGACAATGCGCGCCGTGAAAAGTGCATGCCCGATGCATAGCCAAATTTTCGGGCGTGCCCCTACTATTCAGGATAGATCGTGTTTTTAGAAAATCTCAAGCAATTACTCTCGGCGGACATGGCTGCGGTGGATCAGGTGATACGCACGCGGCTGCACTCGGAAGTGCCGCTGATCAACCAGGTCGGTGAATACATCGTCAACAGCGGCGGCAAGCGCTTGCGTCCGGCGCTGGTGGTGCTGTCCGCCGATGCGTTTGCCTATCAGGGCAAGCAACATCACGATTTGGCCGCCGTGGTCGAGTTCATCCATACCGCCACGCTGTTGCACGACGATGTGGTCGATGAGTCCGCGTTGCGCCGCGGTCAGGCCAGCGCCAGTGCGCTGTTTGGTAACTCCGCCAGCGTGCTGGTCGGGGATTTCTTGTATTCGCGCGCATTCCAGATGATGGTTGACGTCGGCGAGATGCGCGTGATGCAGACGTTGGCCGACGCCACCAACACCATCGCCGAGGGCGAAGTGCTGCAACTGCTCAACTGCCGCAATGCGGATGTGGATATCGCCAATTACATGCGCGTCATCCATTGCAAGACGGCCAAACTGTTTGAGGCTGCGATGCGTTTGGGGGCGATCCTGAGCAAAGCCTCTGCGGCGGAGGAAGATGCGGCGGCCAAGTATGGCATGCACCTCGGTACGGCGTTCCAGCTGATCGATGACGTGCTGGATTATTCTGCCGATGAGCAGCAGACCGGCAAACATCTCGGTGATGATCTCGCCGAAGGCAAGCCCACCCTGCCGCTGATCTATGCGATGCAGCATGGCTCTGCCGAACAGGCGGAAGTGGTTCGCAATGCAATAGAGCAGGGGGATGTGGGGAAATTTGCCGAGGTGCTGCAAGTCATCCGCGTCACTGGCGCATTGGATTTCACCCACCAGCAAGCATTGCGTGAGGCCAAACTGGCTTGCTCCGCCATCGCCATGTTGCCGGATTCAAAATACAAACAATGTTTGTTAGAATTGGCGCACTTCGCAGCGACACGGCAATTCTAAAAGCGCATTCAATTGCTGGCCGTCCAGGGCTTGCGTGGTACACAGCTTCTTGATTTGTTAGATTCGGGGTGTAGCTCAGCCTGGTAGAGTACTGCGTTCGGGACGCAGGAGTCGGAGGTTCGAATCCTCTCACCCCGACCACTCAAATTGATCCCGATATATTCCCAATGATATACCGAATATTGGCGTATTTATTAGGTTTCCGAGATTCCGTTCCCAATTCAAATCGGGTTTTGCAAAGCTTAATTAGACTCAATTGTGGCAGACATTTTTTTGTCTGTGCCCAAACCGTGCCCATTTTGTGCCCAAACCGTGCCCAACCATTATTTCAAAGTTGGCAACTTCAAGCTATTTCGACTACTGCTCTGCGTGCCCATCAGTGGTAGCAATTTGTCTATATGGGTATCCACAATAGGTTGAGTATTCGGTACCCCGAAACAAAACTTATTAGCCAACCTATTTCTTATCCGGAAAATATTCCAATAGATCGCAGACTGAACAAGAAAAAAGTTCGCAAAGGCGTTCTATCGTCTCCGTATCAATTCTAGTTGCTGTTTCGTTATAGAGCAAAGTGATTGTGTTGCGATGCAGCCCGGTTTCCCTGGCTACATCGATAATTTTCATTTTCCGCTCTCCCATCATTCGAGAAAGATGGCATCTGATCATTTTCATACTCCAAGAATATATTTCGTTCAGGATGACATAAAATCATTGTAAATGGAAGTTTGTTGTGTATAATGTCATACAGGATAGCAAATTGATGTTCAAAGCGTTGTTTTGAAATCCTAAGTAAATTTCAATATAGGAGAATTGTATGTCATTAACTTATTTAACAACCGACGAACTTTCGAAATATATCAAATACGATACTCGCACTATTCGCGAACGTCTTAAGGATAGCGTGCTTATTGAAGGCGTGCATTACATACGCCCATTCGGGGGACGCAAGATTCTTTTCATCTGGGAGCACATTGAGCGCGACATGGGAAGCAAGTCTTCTACGATGTTGGCTATCCCTATGCTGAACGGAGGGATGTGCCATGGGTAGCATTAGAAAACGTGAAGACAACGGACTGTTGTTTATGGACTTTCGATATAAGGGTGCGAGATTTAGGGAGCAAACTGCACTGGCTGAAAATTCAGCAAATCGGAAGAGACTGGAAAAAGTCATGGATACCATTGAGGCCGACATCTCAGCCGGCATTTTTGATTACCGCCGTTACTTCCCTTCGAGCAAAAACGTCTCGAAGTTCGATGAGTTGAATGGCGCACCTGCGAACGATCCTGTGGCGGCAAATGTTGCTCAGGTAGTTGCACCGGTAATCAATGGCGATGTCCCATTGTTCCGTTACTTCACCGAAACCTGGTTTACGGAGAAGGAGGTGGAGTGGCGCAAGTCGCATCGTATCAGCACCCGTGCTGATATCGACAAACTCCTCATTCCTCACTTCGGGGAAAAGGTGGTCAGCCAGATCACCAAGGCAGATATTCTTGGCTTCCGCGCCGCACTCTCGAAAGTAAATGCGCGGGGCAAGACAACACCTTTATCAGCTCGCCGTATTAACAAGATCTTTGGACCTTTACGGCAAATCCTTAACGAAGCGGCCGACCGGTTTGATTTTCGCACACCTTTTCACAACATCAAACAGCTCAAGTTCAGAAAGACCGACATCAAGCCGTTCACCCTGGACGAAGTCAGGCAGATCATCAACACCGTGCGGCCTGATTTCAAGAACTACTACACCGTCCGGTTTTTCACCGGCATGCGTACCGGGGAAGCGGATGGCCTGAAATGGAAGTACGTCGACTTTGAGCGACGTCTCATTCTGGTACGTGAAACAGTTGTGGCAGGCGATGAAGAATACACCAAGAACGACGGCTCGCAACGCGACATCCAGATGTCACAGGTGGTGTATGACGCGCTCAAGGAGCAGGAGAAATCGACCCGTCATCTGTCGCCATTCGTATTCTGCAACAGCATCGGCACGCCGTTGGCGCACAAGAACATTACCAACCGCGTGTGGTATCCGCTGTTGCGTCATCTGGATTTGGAAAAGCGTCGTCCATACCAATGTCGTCATACCGCCGCCACGCTCTGGCTAGCGTCAGGTGAAAACCCGGAATGGATCGCGCGGCAGATGGGACATACCAACACCGAGATGCTGTTCCGAGTGTACTCGCGCTTCGTACCCAATCTGACCCGCCAGGACGGCAGCGCATTCGAGCGGCTGCTGTTGCAAAGCGGCGCCACACAGCCCAACCAGACGGAAGCTCAGACGAAAAATATGACAGAGGAGATAAGCCATGAATAAACTTTATGAGTTCAGTCAGCAGGTCATTCACCCCGTGGATGACCAGGATACCCCGACCAATCTGGCCATGATGCCCAAGTTATTCCGGCTGACTGAGAACGAACCCATGGATGATCGGCGTACTCAGTGCACTGCCACGCTTTTTCACGACAGCGCATCGCTCAGGGTGCACTGGATCGCCAGCACCCCAGATATGCGCCTGAAATCGGGAGATATGGTCTCGCCGCGATGGTTTGGCAGGGCCACTTGCAAAGGCGGTGCCATCAAGATCAGCCGCCTGGTGTTGATGGAACGCCCGGAGCCTTGGCAAAACCTGTTCAATACCATTCCGCATGATTGGGTGAATGATCGTGCACTGGTCAGGCAGGCGGCACGGTTGATGGAAGGACTGCCGCGCTCCTATCGCTATCTGTTCAACGCCATATTCTGGGATGGACAGCGCTTCAAGCGGTTCTGCACTGTTCCCTCATCGGTCAACGGCCATCATGCGGCGGATAACGGTAACCTGCAACACGCAGTGGAGGTGGCGCAGTCGATACAGCAGGAGTGTCAGAGCCGCGAGATGTCAAACGTTGGTCTGGGTATTCTCGCCGGGTTCCTGCACGATGCCGGCAAGGCAGATGAATACAAGCTTGCTCCTGGTGGAAAGTGGCAAATGACGGATCGGGGAAAATTGCTCGGACACAAAATCACCGTGATCGAGTGGATCGCACAGGCCAAGGCAAAGTGGAATCTGCTGATGCCGGAGAATCACTATATGGCACTGCTGCATTGCCTGACCAGCTCGCCCTCCGCACCGGAGTGGTTGGGCATCAGGAAGCCGGCGATGATTGAGGCGCTCCTGCTCTCCTGTATGGATCGGTTGTCTGGCACGGAAGACCTGATGCGGCGTTGCACGACGGACCAGAATGGCTGGGGTGCTTACCACGCACACCTTAGTGGTAAGCCTTACCGTATTGACGGACACCTCAAAGTGTCGGGTGAGGTAGATGACCATGATTGATCAACACAACAATGCTGACGACCCGGCGATGGAACAGGCGCTGGTGGTGCTGGCAGATGAAATGGCGGTATTTGTCAGCGTCAACGCATTCCTGATCAGCTCCATGGCGAATCTGATCTCTTCAGGTAAAGACGCGAGCCATGAAGTCAGCAGTGGCGCGAAATATTGCGCGGATGCGACGCAGGCAAGGGCATTGGAGATCAAAGAGTCCCTGAACCTGATGTTGAGGAAATATCCAGGGGACAGAAACAACAACGCCCCAGAATCGGGGCGCAGTTGAAGTGCATGAGGCAGGGCGTTACTTCTTGGTGCCGTTCACCGCAGCCTTGAGCGTGGCACCTGCCTTGAAAGCCGGAGCCTTGGAGGCTTTGATCTTCAATGCTTCGCCGGTAGCAGGATTACGGCCTGCGCGTGCCGCACGCTTGCGCACTTCAAAAGTGCCGAAACCAACCAGAGCGATGCTGTCGCCTTTCTTCAGCGTGGCAGAAATGATGTCTATCAGTGCGCCAACGTGGCGGTCTGCGTCTACCTTGCTGCTGCCAGTCTTGGTTGCCAGTGCATCGATCAGTTCTTTGCGGTTCATGCGAAGTCTCCCTGTGGTTATGAATTGAAGCGGCGTGAATTGTTATGCATTTTGGCGGCGCTGACAATGGCGATATACAAGAGAGAGCTCCACCCAGCTTCATGTGCCTTTGAAAAAAGGTAAAGCATACGTGGCAGATTGGGCTGAAGCAATCAATAAACAGAAAGCACAACCAACAATACTTGATGGAGGAATTAAATGTTCCGAATTGATTACGTGTTACCCAAATGTTCTACCACGCCTCGTTTATGGGGATGGTCAGTCGAGGTATCTTCAGCGCCGAAATCTTGTTTGACTCAATAATATTTTCCGGATTTTCGTGCTAGTTGCATATGTCACTGCAATTCGCAATTACAACTCATTTGCTTCCGTGGAGTTCCAGAAAATCACTGCTGTTCTGTAATAGCGGCGTATCCAACTCGTTGAACTTGCTTGGCGCGAAGGGGGAGAGGGAAACATCTTTACCATTGTTTTTACATATCTGTTTCATCAATGGGGATTCGGTGCCACCTTAGGCGTGCCAGAAATATTTTACTAACTTGAAATGTAGACTTGGTGCGGCGGACATATGCAAGTTCAACACGCGCATCAGCTTCACAACAATCAACCCAGTGATATTGAAATAGTCAGCAGGGAATTACTGTCGTTGCCATTTCATTCTGGCTTGCAATCGCCCCTTCATTCGCAGGCGAACTGGAATTTGAACAATGCCGAAAATGTTTGCTCACGGCAACCCACCTGTTATCCAGAACCAAGAAAATTTTCGGCCACGGGCGTTGTATTTTAGTGCGTTTGCAATCCTGCACTCGGGTAATGCAGCCAATATATTCAAGCTGTTCGATAGATGGCTAACCCCCACCCCTATTCCCACGCCACCCTGAGCTTTATGGAACTAATTCACAATAATTAAGTCAGATATTGGCCCTGATCGTTGGGATAACGATAGTGATTTAGGAGATTTAAAATGAGCGATAAAAATATTAACAGCACTCCTTCACAAGATAGTGAGTTTTTTGCGGCATTGGGTTGGTTGACGGCTGCGGCCGTGTCGATTGCTAGCTGGGCTGGACTGAATTAATCTATCAAGTTGCAAGAACAATGACAATGTAAAGCCGGTGATGAACCGGCTTTCTTAATTATTAAGTATAAGCCACCGGTTTTGCCTTGCAAATTCAGCAAGAGTGGAAAGGCAGAATTGTGTTCCTTACCTGCTGGTGTTGCGCGGTAAAGTGATATTCAAACAGTCAGTCTTGGGTTGCACACTCTGGCATATTGCTTAACAAAATGAATGGCGGTTACAGGAAGTAATTATGGCAATATGTAGTGTCGCTGAGTGCCATTTCAGTCATTCAAGATTATTCTTGGAAACTATCGTGCTTCAACAGTACATTCTGTATACCAGAATAGATAAACCATTTTGAAAATTGAACCCGGATTGAAGGAGGATTCTAACCCCGAGGAGTGGTATTCCCTCACTTTTTGCAGCACTGATTTTTTCAGATCGAATTACAGAATTTCAGATTTTCCGCCATCCATAACACCCTTGAAAGGGGCTGGTAAGCGGCGCTGAATCGTTTTATAGAGTCGGCCAATAAATAGATTACAAATCCGTTAACCCTGAGCTTGTCGAAGGGTTCTGTGGTTCGACAGGCTCACCACGAACGGGAAACTTTTTAATGGCTGAGTCAATAATATCAAGTTCGATGAGCGGATGCCGCAGAATTAAGAAATTCCTTTTACACAAAATTCAGAAGATTCTCGCTGTCCCATCCCAGAATATTGCGTTAAACAGATAGCGATACGAACGCGGTAGTTCTTCCATCAACCTTGTCGCTGGCCTGATCAGAACACGGTCTCTCACCCAATCATGCTGCAAAGTATCGAACAGGCTTTCCCAAGGCTCCTGGCGTTCCATTAACACTAAGCGGCTGATCTTGATTGCCCCCCCTTCGCAGGTGGTCGTGTCGAACCAGCGCGGCGAGACCAAGTCACCTGATTGAAGGCGCAGATCATGGGTATTGAATGTCCACTTCACCTTGAGCGATGCTCTGTCATGGTAGAGCGTGGCGGTGCACTGGGTGTGCCTATCATCTATGGATTCATGATGGATTGATGTTAGCCGGAACAACTTGGGCATCAAGGCAAGATTGGCCGGGGTATCCTGATCATCTACGGGGTGGATGACCGGTTCATGGAACTCGTAAGGTTTATTCATGGCTTATCTCCTCTGCATGTGTTCTCGTCGCGGGCTATGACGGGTGGGTCACGCTCCGCGCATCATGTGCCTGTCAGGAAGTTGCGACCAACCCTCTTTCGATAGCATAAGCAGTCAACGTGGATGCATTGTGCAAATCGAGTTTCTTCATCAAGTTGGAGCGGTGCTTTTCGATAGTCTTTATGCTCAAGCAGAAATAATTGGCGATGTATTTGTTCGGATGACCTTCAGCCACTAGCTTAAGTATCTCGCGCTCGCGATGGGTCAACGTATCCCACGAACTACTGGTCGAATTGGTCGCCTTGCCCGTCCCCAGATAAGCCGTAATCACCTTCTTCGAAATATCGGGACTTAGGTAAGTCTTTCCGTTCAATACGTTGCGTATCGCAACGCGCAACTCATCGTGTGTCGCATCCTTGAGGATGTAGCCGTCCGCTCCCGCACGCAGGCTTTCATGGATATACTCGTCTGCATTATGCGCCGTGAGCACGAGTACTAGGGTTTTGGGATAACGGCGCTTGATATCGGTCAAGGCCTCAATGCCGTTCATTCCCGGCATGGAGATATCCATCAACACCAGGTCGGGCGCAAGCGTTTCAATCAAACGCACAGCATCGCGCCCGTTATCGGTTTCGCCCACGATTTCAAGCTCCATATCCTGAAGCAATAAGGAGTGGATACCGGCTCTGAACAAGGTGTGATCCTCAACAATCATAATGCGTTTCTTGGTGCTCATAGTTATTTCCTTTTGATTTCCATTATCACAACATAAACGCCAGGGCCTTTACCACGTAGCAACTGGAGTTTGGCCGGATGTATACATGAACACCCGATCTTATATTTTTAAAATGCTTGTCCACACTGCTAAAAATCGATTTTTGAGCGGCGCTTTCTTTGATATGCAATGTATGTCGAGTATTTCGCCACTTGGGTTCCTGACCAAATTCCACTTGAATTCGCCTTGATTGGGTCTGCATATTATTTCGCAGATAAAGTACCTACCAGTTCCTGTACTGAATGCCGTTCAGACCAACTACAAGGGATTGGGAGTACACGTCAAAGACATCATCCCCCTCTGTTTGTGAATCGGCACTGCTTGTATAGCGAAGTTTGCCCCAGGTTTCCTCATTCGCCTTGGTCGAATCGTCGAACATCGGATCGCGCGGAATATGCCGCAAAAAATAGATCATTTTCTTTTTGTCTGGACTAGTGATGTCGGGAGATCCATCCGTCAGCGACCGCAACGAAGGTGGATATCCGGAATCTCCCAATGAATGTGCAATGCGCCCTTCAGTTACCGCCTGTCTGTATGCATCCAACGCCGTGCGAATCTCACGCAATGCCAGGTGCAACTCACACTCCTTATTCTGCTTCACCGACAACTCGGACAGCAGCAATACCACCGAGGACAATAAGCTGACGATCGCTACCATGTTGACCAATTCAACCAGCGTATAACCTTGTTTAAATCCGGTTTTGCGCATGATCGTCATTTGACAGCGATCGCAGAGGGAGGCGGTGCATTAAAGACCTGCGTCGCGTTTCCCATCCCGAGCATCTGTGAAATATATTTGGGGCCTACATATCCGGCCAGCAGACCGATGATGACCATCACCACCAGCAGTTCGATCAGAGTGAATCCCAGGCTTGTTGCGGGTAGTTTATTCAAATTGAAAACTGAATTCAGCTTCATCATTGTGCTTCGTTCCTAGTGAGGTTGCATGGTGTGTATCTTAGACGCACGTCAAATAGTTGCCTGTGGGCTGTCAACTGTATTCAGTTCAATGACGCAGATGTATTGTTTAGTAGGGTATATGCGTAGTTTGCCCACTTCCGCGAGCGAAGCCTTTCTAGCTGTTATCTACAGTGATCACTGATATAAAATTCAGTCCTTTGCTGATGTTCGCCTCATGCACATCGAGTTAAGGTAACGGCCTCGCTTCCATTTTGCATCGCAGTAAATTCTGCATCTGGAGCAATCAACAAATCGTTTCTCTTTAACGAATATGGAGGGCTTCAACCATGTGCATGCACAAAAAACTGAACAACACGAATCCGGCAACGGAAACACTGCTATGAATTCGGCATCAAGCCTTCATCTCGATGAGGCCCGGCATAAGGACGAGTTTCAAACCTATCGCCGCGAGTTGGAAAATACCCGCAGACATCTGACAGAAATGAGCGATCTGCTTTCCCGGGTCATCGAAAATGCTATGGAAGGAATTTTGATCACCGACGAACAAAATATCATTCAGATGGTCAACCCGGTTTTCGATAAAACGACCGGGTATACCTCTATCGAATCGATAGGAAGCACCCCGGCATTGATAAAATCCGGCCACCATGACCAGCGTTTTTATGCAGATATGTGGAACACACTGAACCTTCTTGGGCAATGGCAGGGTGAGATATGGAACAGAAACAAGGATGGCGAGATATTTCTGGAGTGGCTGAAGATCACCGCTATCCGGGATGCTCAGCAAAAAGTGAGTCATTATGTCGGGATGTTTTCCGATGTCCGTTCTCAAGAGAGCGATCTTGACAGGCTGCATTATCTTGCCAACCACGATGTACTCACCGGACTGCCTAACCGACGTTTGTTTTTGGATCGACTCAATACTTTTCTTTTCCAAGCGCGGCGCGAAAAACATATGTTGGCGGTTATGTTTGTCGATCTCGACCGCTTCAAGCTGGTGAATGATTCTCTCGGGCACAAGATCGGCGACGGTTTGCTGGTGGCGGTTTCGGAACGCATGAAGAACTGTCTGCGCGAAGGCGATACCCTCGCCCGATTGGGCGGCGACGAGTTCACTGCCATTCTTCCCACACTCGACCACCCCGGCTCCGCAATCAATGTCGCGCAGAAAATTTTGGATTGCTGCACCTCGCCGATATATATTGAGGGACGGGAATTGCATATCACCGCCAGTATCGGGATCGGCATTTTTCCGAACGACGGGGAAGATGCAGACAGCCTGCTGCACAAGGCCGATATGGCCATGTACCGCATCAAGGAAGCAGGCCGAAACGGCTATTTCCTCAACACGTCCGGCGTGAATACGTGAATAGCGGAGGTCGCCGACGTTACAGTCAGGCTGGGACAGTGTCATCCCCATATTGGCAGCAGCCACTATGCGCCCGCCAAACTGTCGAACTTCCATGACACTTGGATGCGGGTGCCAATCCCCGCTTCCGAATTCATCACATAAGCTCCGCCGGAAAAGCTGGCACGCTCCCTCATGCTGAGCAGCCCGAGGCCTCTGTCGGAGCCGTTGCGAATGGCAATGGCTAGCGGATCGAAACCATCCCCATTGTCCTCAATGGAAAGATAAAGCGCATCATCTGTTTTCTTGAAACTTATCATGACCAGATCGGCATTGGCGTACTTGATGATGTTGTTTGTTGCTTCCTGAATGATGCGGAAGATAGTGATTTTGAGCGGGTCGGGTACGTGACTTTCGTGAACGCAAATATCCTTCTTGACTTTCAAGTGCGTGCAGGTCATCTCCAGTTCGCGAAAATGCCAGGACAAAGTTGCAAGAATGCCTATGTCATCGAGCATGGGAGGACGCAAATTCATGGATATATGGCGAGCTTCATCAAGCACACCGTGAACTTTAAGCTTAAGCCGCTGCAGCGACTCCATGGCCTCGCATATTGCCCCCTCGGCAAGTAATTTATCCATTTCAGCCAAAGTGAAATTGATTATGTTCAACGACTGCCCGAGTCCATCATGCAGATCAGTGGCGATACGTTTGCGTTCATTTTCCTGAATCGTCAGCAGTTTATTCGCCATCATGCGCACACACTTCTGCGATGCACACCATGCCTCTTTCATTATTGCGCATTCGTCGTTTAGGCCGTACGATTTTCTATGCGGCTTCAAAATGCCACGATTAACCTTGAGCATTAAGTGGTTCTGCAGCTTCAATTGCCTTGTCGAATTCGCGAGCATGTTTCCCCCTATGAATAGTGATCAAACTCCTCCTGAAGGATGCATCAAAAACATCCAAGAAACTTAAAGGAAGTAATTGCTATAAGCTACATATACAGACATGACGGATGATCTTGCAAATGAGGAAATGGTTCAATTGGTGTAATTACCTAAGTAATAACTCCTATGAAAACATATTTTCTGTAGGGGGCTGCAAAGTGTGAGACGAATTTGTGCTACGAATAAAGGCGGATTCAAGGATGAAGTGCAATTTTGAGTAATGCCGGTTGGGTGGGCGGGATGCGGTAACATCCATGCCTTTTTGACCGGCCAGTCGAAATTGCAGAAATGAACTACACACATCTCACCCGAGAAGAACGATACCAGATTTACGCCTTGAAGAAGGCGGGACACAAACAAAGCGAGATAGCCATCGTGCTTATGCGAAGCACCTCTACCATCAGCCGCGAGCTGTCCAGGAACGCTGGAGGGCGCGGCTATCGCCCCAAACAGGCTCATCGCCTGGCGACAGAACGTCGAGCGATGAATGCTCGGACGATAGACGATGAAACCTGGCAGTTTGCGGAGGCGAGACTGCGGGAAGATTGGAGTCCCGAGCAAATCAGCAATCATGCAGCCATCAGCATTGAAACCGTGTATCAGCGGGTCTATGCCGATAAGCGTGCTGGCGGTTTGCTGTGGCAGCACCTGCGTTGCCAGAAGCAGCGCAGGAAGCGTTACGGCAAGCATGATCGGCGCGGCATCATCCCCAACCG
>JACPYR010000031.1 GCA_016195965.1 Nitrosomonadales bacterium
GTGGATGTGATGATGCCCCGCCTGGATGGTTATCAGACTTGCGCGCTGATCAAGAAGCATCAACACTTCAGGAACACGCCCGTGATTATGTTGACCAGCAAGGACACGTTGTTTGACCGCGCGCGCGGCAAAATGGTTGGGGCAGATCAATATTTGCTGAAACCATTCAATAAAAGAAGTCTGGTGGAAGCGGTGGTCATGCATACCCAGGAAAAAAAGGAAGCTGATTTTGAGCATTAAAAAAATATTGGTAGTGGATGATTCGGCCACGGAGCGCCATGTCATCGGGGAAATATTGAACAAGCGCGGGTTCGAGGTTTCATTTGCCGAAGACGGCGAAAAGGGCGTGAAGCAAGCCCGGCTGAGCAAACCGGATTTGATTATCATGGACGTGGTGATGCCCAACATGAATGGTTTTCAGGCGACCCGGGCGATTACCTCCGATCCGGAGACACGTCATATCCCGGTGATTATTTGCACGACCAAAGATCAGGAAACCGACAAAATTTGGGGGGTGCGTCAAGGCGCCAAAGACTATGTGGTTAAACCGATCAATGAAGCCGAGTTGCTAAGCAAAATTGCTGCGCTGGGTTGATGGCCAACATGCGAGCCAACACAAATCCAGGTTTGATGTCTTACGCGGCTGTGCGGATCACTGGATTAATTCGTGGCGTCCCCCTATCTGTTTTGAAGCCGATCGCTGATTGTGGGCAGCGGCGGGTTCGACAATTTATTTTCATTTGGGCATATATGGTATCCGGTTTGAATGAATTAACACCGGGGTCTATCCTGTGCCTGCAGCCCCTTCGTAAAGGCGTCATTTAATGTCGAAGCGGCTCAACCTGCGCGAATTTCAACAAAATCTGCTCGATCGGATGCAGCAGGCGGATTCGTCCGGGGCGCGGGTGTCTACCCTGGGAGTGCAGATAGCCGGCAAGAATTGGCTGGTGGACATGAGGGATGTCAGTGAAGTATTGCCTTTGCCCGCGATGACGGCAGTGCCGCATACCAAGCCTTGGTTTCTCGGCGTGGCCAACGTGCGTGGTAACCTGTATGGCGTAATCGATATGGCCGCTTATGCGCAGGGTGGGGGGGCATCGGGGGATGTCAATAATCGCGTGCTGTTGGTTGCCGAGCGCCATGCCTTCAATGCGGCGCTGTTGGTCGATCGTGTGCTGGGTTTGCGGGATGCCCAAAGCTGGCGGCAAAACGAGGTGGAGGGACAAGTTGAATATCAAGATGAGCAGGATATTCTTTGGCGTAAGCTGGATGTGCAGGGCTTGCTGGAGCAGCCGGAGTTTTTACAAATAGGCGTTTAAGTTTCCCTGAAGGGGAGGAATAACATGGCATTTAAGCAAGTACTGGTCAAATCCAAGCTGAAAATATATGGAGTCGCTGCGGCCATCTTTTTTATGCTGACGGCGATTTCTGTTTACTTCAGCAACCTGGAAGAAAGCGGCAGCGTGAGTAATGTGGGTCAATCCAGCCTGTTGTTGATGTTGTCCCAGCAGATTGCCAACGAGACGCAGCAGGCGGTGTCCGGCAATTCGGCGGCCTTCAATGTCCTGGAGAAAAGCCGGATCAACCTATCGAATGTTCTGTCCAGACTCGACAGCGGCGAAAACACTTTATTCGGAGCGGCGGTCTCGTCGCGTGCCGCGCTCGATGAGTTTACGAAAAGCGCGAACAAAACCCTGCTGGATGTCCAGACATTGCAGAATGGGCATGCCGGTTTGGTGGCGTTAGGCGCCGCCGCATCGACGATGGATGCGCAGAGCACAGAGATGCGCGGCAGGACTCAGGCGATGATGGATGCCTTGAGCGGCGCACAGCGCGAGCAGGCGATGCGTTTTGCGTTGGCTGCGGAGCGCCTCGGCAGGGATGTGGGCGGGCTGTTGCGGGCGAATGCAACTATTGAGCAGGTAGCCGCGTTAGAGGTTGGCATGGATGCCGTGGAAAAAAGCTTGGCTGCATTGCCTGCGGCGGATGCGAATGTGGCGCGGGTGCGGGAATTGTTTGACCCCTTGCGCAAGAATACCGAGATCGTGGTCGCCCAGGTGCGCAATCTGGTGGCGGCAAAGAGCGCCGCCAAAGCCATACTGGGAGATTCCGAGGCCCTGTTGACCAAGGCGCAACGGTTGGTGGATTCCTATCAGTCACCGACACGAATTGCCAATGGCGCCACCTTGCTGTTCAGCCTGCTGTTGCTGTCATTCCTGTGGCTGCTGTCCCGTGCCTATGTGGAAGATTCGCGTCTGCGCGCCGCAGAGGCTGCGCGCATCAATAGCCAGAACCAGAACGCGATATTGCGTTTGATGAACGAGATGGGCGATCTGGCGGATGGCGATTTGACAGTTCGCGCAACCGTGACGGAAGACGTGACCGGTGCGATCGCGGATTCGCTGAATTTCACCACCGAAGAATTCCGCAAATTGGTTTCCAGGATTATCGCGGTGGTGGAAAAAATGGGTCACGCGACAAAATCGGCTGCGGATATTTCCATAGGCCTGTTGGAAGCGACGCAGAAGCAGGCCAAGGAGATCCAGGCAGCCGGGGCCGCGGTGCAGGCGATGACCAAATCCATCAAAGAGGTGGACTCCAGCGCGGCGCAATCCGCCAACGTGGCGCGCCGCACCCTGGTGGTGACCGAGCAGGGCGCACAGGCGGTGCGCAACACGGTCAGTGGCATGGATATGATCCGCGAGCAGATTCAGGATACCTCCAAGCGGATCAAGAGATTGGGCGAAAGTTCGCAGGAAATCGGCGAAATCGTAGATCTGATTTCTGATATAACCGAGCAGACCAACGTTCTGGCGTTGAATGCGGCAATCCAGGCTGCTTCCGCAGGTGAGGCTGGGCGCGGATTCTCGGTGGTAGCCGAGGAAGTGCAGCGTCTGGCCGAGCGCTCTGCCGAAGCGACCAAGCAGATGGCCAGCGAAGTGGCGAGTATGATGCAGGATATTTTGCAGATTACCGTGCAAACCACAGAAGGCACGCGATTGACGGCTAACTCCATCGGGCAGCTGACGGACCTGGCTTCTGATTTGAAAGGTTCGGTATCGGGCTTTAAATTGTGATTCAAAACTGAATAATTCCATATGACCCATAGCGCACAATTTAATCTCGGTACGCTCGCTGCGGTGAAACCGGACGTCGACGGCATGTTGTCCGAAATTGGGGCGCAAATGGATGTTTATTTTGGCGCACCTGTGCAGAATGCGGCGGCCATGGAGGGGGTGCGTGCCGGGTTGCAGCGTTTGTTGGAGGTGCTCAAAAAGGTTGGGCTGGAGGGCGCCGCAGTATTTTGCGCCGAGCTGGAGTTGACCCTGAGCGAGCTCGCGGACAACCCGCAGCAAGTTTCCGCCATGCACCGTGATGTGTTGCGTCGAGCCTTGTTCGGTATCAAACACTATCTCGATTCCCAGTCCATCGGTGTGGGTAGCGCCGCGCTGGGCCTGTTCCCTCAATATCAGGAGTTGCAACAGCTGCGCGGCCTGGAGATGTCGTTCGAGCTTGATTTGTTTTATCCCAGCCTGGATGTGCCATTGCCTATCCAGGTTTTGAATCTGCCGGTCCAGCGCGATGCGACAGCGAGCCTCAAGATGTTGCGTAGCCAGTTTCAGCAAGGATTGTTGAAATGGTTGCGCCAGGATGATGCCGCCGCTTCAATCAAGTTGATGCGGCAGGCTTTGGAGGGAGTGCTGCGCTGCACCCCGCAGGATGGCAGCCGCGCATTCTGGTGGATCAGCGGCGGTTTGCTGGATTGCCTGGGGCCGGATGGGTTTCCTGCAGAAATGAACGTGCGCAAGCTGTTGAGCCGCATAGACCAGCAAATGCGCGCGCTAATCGATGGCAATGCCGGCGATGCAAAACCTGTTCTGAATGAGATGCTCTACCTGATCGGGCACTGTCAGGTCGCCAGCGAGCAGGTGGATACGATCAAGCGTGTGTACGCTTTGCAGCAATATTTCCCTGAACTTTCTGCGGTCTCATCCAGCGAAGTGGATGAGAGGCTGGGCGTTTTGCGCGATCAATTGCGCGTCGCCGAAGAATGCTGGGAACGCTGCATACAGGGAGATAGCGCGGCCTGCGAAAATTTCACCCAACATGCCGAACAGATGGCCTTGCAGAGCGACAGTCTCGATCGCGATGTTCTGCAGTATTTGACCAAGCAGATCCATATGCTGTCGCAGTACGCGAGTTCGCCAGAACTGGCGCAACCCATTGCGATTGATATGGCTATGGCACTGTTGCTGTTGGGCAGTGGCATTGAGTTTTACAGCCGTATAGACAGTAGTTTTCAGAAGCAGGCGCACATTTTGTCCGAGCGCATACAGGCTGCAATAAAGCAACATCCCGAGGACAAAAAACAGCTGATGGAGCTGGTTGAGCTGCATTACCAGATGGAGCAGGGCAGCGACGTGATGGGGCCGTTGGCAGGCGAGATGGTAGTGAACCTTCAGCAAGTCGAGCAAGGATTGA
Organism: Nitrosomonadales bacterium; assembly: GCA_016195965.1. Taxonomy (GTDB): domain Bacteria; phylum Pseudomonadota; class Gammaproteobacteria; order Burkholderiales; family Gallionellaceae; genus Gallionella. The sequence goes on from JACPYR010000031.1 coordinate 4,483, forward strand.
ATACTTTTTTTGAAAATCCGGCCACGCGTAACGAGCTGCCAAAATTAATGTGTTTGCTTGGGCAGATACGTGGCGGCCTGCGGATATCATCTCTGCAACACGCGGATCAATTGCTGGTGGCGATACAGAATCATGTTCATCTGTTTACCCAGCGCAACGACCTGGCCAGTCAGGCGGAACGATCCGCATTGGCGGAGGCCATAGGTGCGCTGGAAAATTACCTGCAACGTTTGGCACATGGCCATACGAGTGACGTTTCGCGGTTGCAGGAGGCTAGTGCCGGAATGGACAAGCTGGATCACGGTGCCGAAGCAGAGGCCGCAGCATCGGTTGGCGTAGCCGAAATTGCCGCGCCGCTGTCGTCCGTGTCCACTCCGGAAAAAATAGCAGTGCCGATGGACCAGGCGTTGCAAGGGGCTGAAAAATTGCAGTCGGCAGGGGCAAAGCCAGGCTCGACACGTCGAGGGTCAGCCGAGGACCAGGAACTGCTCGATATATTTATAGAAGAAGCCCAGGAGGTGTTGGATACGATACGCTCCAATCTGGAGTCTAGCCTCGCGCATCCGGAAAACCACGAACAGATAGTCGCAATCAGGCGCGGTTTTCATACTCTCAAAGGCAGTGGGCGTATGGTCGGTTTGATCGATCTGGGTGAAGTCGCCTGGTGTATCGAGCGCGCCATGAACAAATGGCTGCAAGACAATAAAACGGCGACGCCCGAGCTGCTGAGTTTGATCAAGGCGGCAGTGCAGTCTTTCGATGGTTGGGTGAAGACGCTCAAAGCCCAGGGTGAGGCTATCGTCGAAGCCGCGGAACTGAAAGCTGCCGCACTGCAAATCGAAAACGCACGCCATCCGGAAACTCGTCCAGCTGCAGGGAAGGAGGCTCAGCCGCAAGTGACTTCGGTGCAGGTCGGGCCGGCAGCCGCAGCCATGCCGGACTTGGCGGAGTTATCTGTTGCTGCCGCTTACGAACCAGCACACGAAGTTTTGCCGCTAGCGCAGGCTAGTGACAGCGCAGATTTGACGGGTGAGGCCTCATTGCCTTCGCCCGCGTTATTCAATATCGCCCGCGACGAGATCAAGCAAAACATCGTGATATTGCGCCAAATGCTAGATGAATTGCGCTCGGTATCGCCACCGGTGGTGCGCTATGACTTCATGCGCGCGGCCCATACCTTGGCCGGGGTAAGCCGGACCATGGAATTTTCCGCTGTAGAAGCGCTATCTCATGCGCTGGAAGGTTGGTTGCAGGCGCGCATGGAGCAACCGTTCACGTTGAGTGCCGGTCAATTGCAAATGCTGGAACAAGTCATAGTCGAGCTGGATGGCATGATGCAGAGCATCAGCGACAATGAAGTGCCGCTGATGCGGGGCGATTTGTTGAATCAGTTGCTGGGCGACAAGGATAATCTCGGGGGAACAATCCCCGAGCCGGTCAGCGAACCAGAAAAAGCGGCACAACCGGACATCCTTGTTCCACAAGCGCCGGAAACTGGCTCAGGTGCGGTTCAAACAAGCCGTGATTCATATGAACAGATGATGTCCGATATGGGCAAAATGAGCGATGCGGTCATCGAATCGGCGGGCAAGTCGGTAACCCTGCAACCCATGGAAGTGACCCTGGCGAAGTCTGTCGCTACGAGTGTCGAAACCGATAAACCCGTGGTGCACGACGAGCTGGACGAGCAGTTGCTGCCGGTGTTCATTGAGGAAGCAGAGGATTTGATACCCAAGATAGACGAAAGCCTGCGCGCATGGCGTGAAAGCCCCGGTGACGAACAGCAAGTGCAGGCGTTAAAGCGCCTGTTGCACACGCTGAAGGGGAGCGCTCGCATGGTGGGGGCGATGCAAATTGGCGAGATTACCCATGAAATGGAGGATCGCGTGGCCGCTGTGCAACGGCGCGGTGAAGCCGGATATTGGGATGAGCTGGAAGATGATTTTGACCACGTCTCTGCGTTGGTGGAAGAAATTCGCAGCGGCAAACCTGTAGAGAACAAGCGCTCATTAACGGGGCGGCGTGTGACCGATCAAGCCGCAGCGAATGGCCGCAGGGCGGATCGCCGCGCCCTGGAATTGGGTGCCGAGCGGGCAGCATTGGGCAACATGCTGCGTGTGCGTTCGGAGGCGGTCGATCGCCTGGTGGGCGAGGCCAGTGAAATCAGCGTGGCGCGCTCGCGCATGGAAACCGAGCTGCAAGTCGTCAGGGAGGGATTGCAGGAATTGACGGGCAGCGTGACGCGTTTGCGTCGCCAGTTGCGCGAAGTGGAAATCCAGGCGGAATCACAGATTCAGGCGCGCGTCTCGCTTGCCAAGGATAATGCGGAGCAGTTTGATCCGCTGGAATTAGACCGCTTTACCCGGTTTCAGGAATTGACGCGCTTTATGAACGAAAGCGTGCATGACGTGCAAACCGTGCAACAGTCGACGTTGAAAAATTTGGAGGAAGCTTTTGCGGTGATGGCGGCGCAGGGGCGGCTTAACCGCGAGTTGCAGCAGGGCCTGATGAATATCCGCATGGTGTCGTTTAACAGTATTACTGATCGCCTGTATCGGGTCGTGCGTCAGACCGGCAAGGAGTTGAACAAACGCGCCAATCTGGAATTGGCAGGCACAGGTGTCGAACTGGATCGCAGCGTGCTGGAAAAAATGATTGCCCCGCTGGAGCACTTGCTGCGCAATGCCATCGTGCATGGCCTGGAGGACGAGCAGGTGCGTGCGGCCAAGGGCAAGCTGCCGATCGGCGAAATCCGCTTGAGTGTGCGCCAGGAAAATAATGAGGTGGTATTCGAATTCAGTGACGATGGTGCGGGCCTGAATTTCGAGAAGCTGCGCGGAAAGGCGATAGCCAGCGGATTACTGCAGGCAGCAGAACAAGCGAGCGACGAGCAGTTAGCGCAACTAATTTTTATTCCCGGCCTGTCAACTGCAAGCGAAATCACCGAAATTGCCGGACGGGGTATCGGGATGGACGTGGTACGAAGCGAGATATCAGCGCTAGGCGGGCGTATCGATGTCAGCTCGACGCGGGGGGAAGGCACGAAATTCCTGATTCATTTACCGCTTACGTTGGCGTTTACCCAAGTCTTGATGGTTCGTGCGGGGGAGGCGATTTATGCGATTCCATCCCTGATGGTCGAGCAAGTCAGGCAGGCGAAACAGGCGGAACTGGAAGAGTTGTTACGTGTGCGGCAAGTCGAATGGCAGGGCCATACCTATCCGCTGCATTACTTGCCGCACCTATTGGGCAATCCGGAAGCGGTACAGAAAATTCAGCCGCGCAATTCGGTGTTGCTGCTGCGCAGCGGCGGGCAGCGCATCGCGCTGCATACCGATGAATTGCTGGGTAATCAGGGAGTCATGGTAAAAAATATCGGCCCCCAATTGGCGCGGCTCTCCGGCATTGCCGGCGCGACGGTACTGGGAGATGGCAAAGTGGTGCTGATTTTGAATCCGGAGCAGCTGGTGCATTATGCCGGTAGCATCAGCAAGGCGAAAAAAGCCATTCAGGACAAACCGTTCAATACCGCGCCGCTGATCATGGTGGTCGATGATTCTCTCACCGTGCGCAAGATTACTTCACGAATGCTGAGCCGTGCCGGCTACCAGGTGGTGACGGCCACGGATGGTGTGGATGCGCTGGAAAAGCTGGGGGAATTTACCCCGGATGTGATGTTGCTGGATATCGAGATGCCGCGCATGGATGGTTTTGCTCTCGCCAAGGAATTGCGCCGCAATCCCAAGACGCTGGATTTGCCCATCATCATGATTACTTCCCGCACGGCCGACAAGCATCGCGACTACGCGATGCAGTTAGGCGTTAATACCTATCTGGGCAAACCGTACCAGGAGGATGTGCTGTTGCAAAAGATTGCCGATTTTGTGGCGGTGCATAAGCTGGACACTGCGCAGTAAAATTTGCCGGACTCCGCTGCTTCCAAAATCAACGTCCTGCGATGGTCATGCCTTCGACCAGAATCGAACCGCATTGGCGTGATCCCTGAACCAGCACATCGTTTCCGACCGCGACAATATTGCGGTACATGTCTTTCAGATTTCCGGCGATGGTGATTTCCTGGACCGGGTACTGGATTTCACCGTGCTCAACCCAGAAACCAGCCGCGCCGCGCGAATAATCCCCTGTCACCGCGTTCACCCCTTGGCCCAGTAATTCGGTGACGAGCAGCCCGCGCGACATGGTCTTCAGCAGTCCGGAAAAATCCAGCCCGCCGGCTTGCACTCCAGATGGCTGCAGAATCAGGTTGTGGTTGCCTCCCGCATTGCCGGTGCTGCGCAGGCCGAGTTTGCGTGCCGAGTAGGAGCCCAGGAAATAGCCGCGCAATACGCCGTTTTCGACAATTGCTCGGTGCTGTGTCTGCACGCCTTCATCATCGAATGAACTCGAAGCCAACCCTTTGCGAATATCCGGCACATCGCTGATGTTGATGTGCGGTGCAAATATCTGCCGATCTATCTGGTCGAGCAGGAAGGAGGATTTTCGGTACAGACTGCCACCGCTTACGGCGCTGACAAAGTTGCCCAACAGGCTGGAGGCGATCGGTGCTTCAAATAACACCGGCACTTGCATGGTGTCGAGCTGCCGCGCATTCAGGCGGCGCACCGTACGTTCGGCGGCGATGCGGCCGACTTGCCGTGCATCCATCAAGTCCCTGGCATCGCGTGCTACCGCATACCAGTAATCGCGCTCCATCGCATCGTCCTGTCCTGCAATAACAGCGCAACTGAGGCTGTGCCGGGAAGTAGGAAAGCCGCCGATGAATCCCAGACTGTTTGCGGTGATGAATTGCGCCTCATGCAGATTGACGGTTGCACCTTCGGAATTGCTGATGCGTGTATCCGTCTCCAGCGCAGCTTGTTCGCATTGTCGGGCTAACTCTATCGCAGCATCGACCGGCAGATCCCAAGGGTGATACAAGTCCAGATCGGGGCAATCGCGCGCCAGCATGTCCGCATCCGGTAGGCCTGAGCAATCGTCCTTGGCGGTATAGCGTGCGATCGACAACGCCGCGTCCACGGTGTCGCGCACCGCCTGCGGGGAAAAATCAGAGGTGCTGGCGTTGCCGCGGTGCTGCCCCAGATAGATGGTGACGCTGAGGCCTTTGTCGCGGTTGTATTCGATGGTCTCGACTTCCCCCTGGCGCACGGTGACGGTTTGGCCGAAACCAACCGAGACATCGGCCGATGCTGCCGATGCACCGCGCTGCTTGGCGTAGTCCAGCATGTCCTGCGCAATATTGCGCAGATGATCGGAGGAATGGGAGAACCTGTCCTGGGCGGGGTTTAAGGGGCGTGAAGCTGAAGTGACTGAGGCATTCATAAGCAAAGCGGATAATTAGCGAAAGGCGGTATCATAGCAGCATCACCGCAACTCATTAAGGGCTGGCTTTGGGGTCAGCAAACCATTTTCTATGAATAAACACAAAAAAGACCACGGCGAAGACGAACCGCTGCATGTTCATCTCGGGGATGACGACGAGGAAGAATATCAGGACGGCGAGGAGCATGATGCCGAGTTACACGATGATGACGAAGTCGAGGTCATCCGTCCGCAGGTGCGCCAGGCGGATAATTCTTATACCAGGGGACGCGGTTTACGCAATCAACCCGTGATCGATATTGACGAGGAAGAGCTGCCGCCGAGCAAAACCAAGATCAAGAAACAGATGCACGAGCTGCGCGATCTCGGCAAGGAATTGACAGAATTGGGCAAGGATCAACTTGCTCAACTCGACATCCCGGAAAACCTGCGTGATGCGATACGCGAGATGAAAAACATCAACAAGTTCGGCGCGCAACGCCGCCAGATACAATATATCGGCAAGCTGATGCGCGAAGTAGATCCCGTGCCGATACTTGCCAAGCTGGATGCGTGGAAGGGGAAATCACAGACGCACATCGCCTACATGCACCAACTG
>JACPYR010000032.1 GCA_016195965.1 Nitrosomonadales bacterium
ATACGGCGGTGGAGGAAGCGCTGTATCTGGCCAATATTGCCAAACATGTCACGCTGGTACACAGGCGCGACACCTTCCGCGCAGAGCGCATCATGATCGATCATCTGATGGAAAAAGTGAAGGAAGGAAAAATCACGCTGCAACTCAACAGCACGCTGAATGAAGTGCTCGGCGACGCCAGCGGCGTGACCGGCATGCGCGTCAAGCTGCAGAACGGCGACACCAAGGATATCGCGTTGCAGGGTGTATTCATCGCAATCGGCCACAAGCCGAACACCGATATCTTTACCGGACAACTGGAAATGAGTAACGGATATATCCAGACGCGTAGCGGTTTGCAGGGCAATGCCACGGCAACCAGCATTTCCGGCGTGTTCGCGGCGGGCGATGTCCAGGACCAGATTTATCGCCAGGCGGTCACCAGCGCTGCGACCGGCTGCATGGCGGCGCTGGATGCGGACAAATATCTCGCCTCACTCGGCAAGGTTTAACAATGGTTATGCACTGCCTCCAGTCGCGCAATGAAGACGCGCATAACAAAACAGCCTGACCAGATTGCACCCGATGATGTTGCGCTGTTCCACGAAACGGTCGGTGCAGTAAAACCGCTGCCTGAGCAAAACCGCATCACGCCTCCTCCTGCACCGCGAAAACCGTCGCGGCATTTCTCCCACACCCCGGCAGCCGTCATTCCAGACGCGCTGTCGGACTTCGCAGCCGAAACTGCACCCGATGAATATTTAAGCAACGGGCTGTCGCGCATGGCCCTGCGCAAATTGCGGCGCGGCACATGGCCGATCCAGGATCGCCTCGACCTGCATGGCAACACCAGCGATACGGCACGCAAATTGTTGCAGGAATTTTTGCATAGCGCGGCGCAGCAAGGACTGCGCTGCGTCCTGGTGATACACGGCAAGGGACTGAACAGCCGTGGCGGCGCGGTGTTGCGCCAACTGACACGCGGCTGGCTGATGCAACATCCTCGTGTGCTGGGGTACTGCGAAGCGCCCATTTCACAAGGCGGCAGCGGCGCGCTGCTGGCGCTGCTCAAGCAGGACTGAAGCCGTTCAGGGCTGCGCCATTACCTGCCTCAGGCGGCGCTACGCAACATGCATTTCCAGCGCTCCCGCCACCACCGCCAACGTGAGCGCCGGTCTGCAATCTCCGAAAATCGACACTACTTTAAATCGCCGCTTCTAGTCCGCCCCCATCCTCACAACCCGGTACTTACAATGAAGACCGAGACTAATGTCTCCTGTGAGCTCTATTCTCGAAAAGAAAAAACATTCCGATTGTAAGGAATATGTAAGCCAATTCTGCTTCAATAAGCAGGCAGAGCTAGTTAGTTTCGAGTGGATTTAATTCGCACAAGGTTGGGTATCGGTTTTACGGAAAGTAAATTTGAGAAGTCGAGGGCCGACCTGTGCCCAAACCTGATATCCCCTCAGATACTCTTCCGCTCCAATTCCCCTGATGCGAGTTTGATCACCATTCTTGCAGTATTAATTTCTGGCCACGATATTAAGTTGCGATGCGACCGATGTCTGTCAATGACAAAATAAACTTCAAGCGGCAGCTCTTCAAAGGGGGCGCCTCACTTCGAATGATGAGCAACCATCCATTTGCAACGATGGTACTGCTGGCCTTGATTTTTTCTCCTGTCATGTGCGATTCCATTTACGGTTACTCCACTTGGGAAATTGATGAGCAGGTGCCCGTTGTGCGTGCCTTGGGTTTTCTGGATTTTGATTTTGACCCGCATTGGTTCGGCTACCACACGCTCCCTATGTACCTTTTCTCTGCAATGTATGCGGTTATTTATGAGGCATACAGGGCCTTGGGTTGGGTGGATTCAAAATTGGAATTTGCCTCGCTCCTGTTTTCCAAGGATGCGGCCTTTTTCATTTCCGGTCGATTGTTGTGTTGTTTTGCCTATCTGCTGGGCAGTGCGGTGATCGCCAGAATGTTTTATCTCAGCTACAGGTCGAAAGTCGGTTGTGCTTTATTGTTCATGATGCTGCTGTTTTTGCCTGATGCGCACGCTGCGATGAACATCATTCGCGTTGACACATTTGTGTTCCTCTTTCTAACCTTGCTGATCTACTTCTCTTGCTTTCATCAAAAGAATCTAGGGAGTTTCGTCCTTTCAGTCGTGTTTTGCGGCGCAGCCATCGCTTCAAAGATTCCCGCAATTATATTTGCACCTATCTTGTTCATCAGTGTACTGCGCGACGTCAGAATGCAGATTTATCCACAAAAATATCTGCTGCTTTTTCCGGCCATTTTATTGCTGAGCATTTTCAGCTTTATGCCCTATGCTTTCATCTCTTACCAAGAATTTTTACTTTCTGTAACCCAGGCGATAGGCATAGGCGCTTCCGTTCACTTTGGGAAAGCCACTCAATTCGAATGGTATGGTCAAGTGCTGAATCTTTTTACCATGCTTAAAGCCGATCTCGGCATTGTTGGGTTGATGGCTGCCTGCATTTATGGCGCAATCACTGTGATACGGAAAAATCAGGCTATCTTCCCGGTTCTCTATGCGGGCGGTTATAGCGGCCTGTTTATGACCAGCACCTATCTGGACGAATACTGGCTAAGGCCTGTCTTCCCTTTTCTTCTACTGTTCGCTTTTTCTCTGATTTATGAGGTCGATTTACCTGCCGGGGTTGCGCGTATCGGAAACAAGCTTTTCAACAGAGAGTTCCCGTTGGTGGGCCACGGGTCTGCAGGCACATGGGCTCTCCCGGTTATTTTTACCGGAATCTTCCTTGTGCATAATGCAACGGTTTTCTCATCTTTTTACGATGCCATTTCGGAGAGAAGAGAGGACACCAGAATCACTTCGGCCAACTGGATCAGGAATCATCTGTCCCCGGACTCCACCATCTATATGCACGGGAGCATAACCTCTTACCTCCCGCAGCTTCTCTCTACCAGTCCGCGCATCACTCTGGAAGATACTTTTCTCGATTTCATGTCTGCGGTATCAAAAAATATTTTTCTATCCAACGCGTTTTATCTTTATTTTAAGAAGGAAATTACCAGCGCTCATCAGCCGACCTTCTCCATCATCGATGTCGGCCCCTTAGGAATCGATCAAACAAAGGGATTTAAAAGCAATGGCTATGTGGTGATGTCGAGCTACAATTTTCAGCGATATTTCGATCAAGATATCGAACACATGTCCGAATCAGTGAAGCCGCGCCTTATCAGCGAAAAGAAAGCCATCGAGTTTATAAGAAATCAAACGCCCATTGCCTCGTTTGATGGCCGTGGTCCTCGTATTGAAATATATCAGATAAAATAAATATGGGGCGTTAACATGCCCCATATTTGTCAATTCGAGCGCTTTTCAACAGTCAGTTAGGTCTTCTTGCCCATCACATACTTCAGGTATTCGAAGAACATTTCGCACCAGTCCTGATCGTTCTCTTCCAGAGAATGGAGCAATTTCTGGACTTCCGTCACCGGCCACTTCGGGTTATAGGACACCAGCATTTTCTCGGGATAAAACGCCAGAGCGGTGTCCAGGCGCGACGCCATCTTGCCGATTCCATTCAACATCAACAGAATATCCCGATCAGATTCGATTTCAGCGGTCAAATCCCCATATATTTTTGGGTTCTGTTTGGTGAATTCGATAAATTTGGTGAGAATATAAAAAAACTCGCCCTTGTTATCCTTGCCCACCCCATCCCCCATCATGAACGGCAACACCGACAATTCCAGCCAGTAATAACCCAGCTTGGGATTGCGGAATTTGGATACCCCGATGTAGCCGTTACGCGCCTTGGCGCGCTGAATGGCATCGTCCAGCAGCAACTTGTCGGAACTGCGCGTGGCAATTTCCTTGCCTTCCAACACGCCAGGCTTAAACAAAAAGAAATTCGGGAAATCGTCGTAAAGCTTTCCCGAATGGATGCGCTCGCGGTAATACGCGCCGAGAAGCTTCAATACCGCTTCGGCATTGTTTTCCACATCGTAATAGGTTTTGTTGGCAACCGCACCAGCTTCGCTACCCTGCATAACGCTTTGTCTCCATACTTCCGTATCTCACTCTGCTCCGGTTGCAATCATACCTCTACATGCTAGACTCATGTGCGTGATTAGCTTAATTTATACCGTCAAGATAAGTATAAACCCCGAACCATTACCACAAGGATGATAGCCATGAGCAAACTTCTGCCGATTCTGTTGGTGTTGGCCAGCACCAGCACCTTTGCTGCCGTCAGCAAATGGGTGGATGACCAAGGCCGGGTGCATTATTCCGACAAGCCTCCTGCCGGAATAAAGGCGGAGACATTGCGCACGGCATCCGAAGCCGGGGTAATGGCAGGTGCGCCAGCCAGCTCTCCTGCCGCGCCTAAAACTCTCGCCGAACGTGAGATGGAACTGAAAAAATCCAAGCAGGCAAAACAGGCGGAAGCCGAAAAAGCCGCCAAGAAACAGGCCGCCGAAGAAGCCAAAAAAGCCAACTGTGCCACCGCCCAACAAAATCTGAGGACGTTGCAGGAGGGCATACGCATGATAGAGGTGAATGCGAACGGCGAGCGTTCCTACCTGGATGATACGCAGCGCCAGCAGCGCATCGAAAAGGCGCAGCAGGACATCAACAATCTCTGCAACTGATCTGCGCAGAGTCGCACAACGGCCAGCTAGGCGACCAGCTGCTCGTCGCGCATGCGCATGGCTTCTTCGATGTCCACCGCCACCACCTTGGACACACCTTTTTCCTGCATGGTCACGCCGACCAGCTGCTTGGCCATCTCCATCGTGATCTTGTTGTGGCTGATGAAGATGAACTGGGTATGCTGCGCCATTTTCTTGATCAGCGCACACAGCCGCTCGGTGTTGGTGTCGTCCAGCGGCGCGTCCACCTCGTCGAGCAGACAGAACGGCGCAGGGTTAAGTTGAAATAATGAAAACACCAGCGCGATGGCGGTCAGGGCTTTCTCCCCACCCGACATCAGATGTATCGTGCTGTTCTTCTTGCCAGGCGGCTGTGCCATCACCTGCACGCCGCTATCCAGTATCTCCTCGCCGGTCAGCACCAGGCGCGCCTCGCCGCCGCCAAACAAGACCGGGAACATTTCCGACAAATGCTGGTTGACCTTGTTGTAGGTATCCATCAACAGGTCACGCGATTCCTTGTCGATGCGGCGTATCGCGTCTTCCAGCGTCGCCATCGCCTCGTTCAAATCCTTGGCTTGCGCGTCCAGATAGGCCTTGCGCTCGGTCGCGGCCTGGAGTTCTTCGAGCGCCGCGAGGTTCACCGCACCCAATGCCTCGATGTCCGCTGCCAGCCGGTTGAGTTCGTTCTGCAGCGCATTCGGCTTATTGTTGCCGCCTTCCAGCAACGGCAGCAATGCCTGCTCATCCACGCCCTGCAATTGTTCCGACCATTGCTCGAAATGCAAACGCGACTCCTGCTCCTTGAGCGTCAGCTCATTGAGCTTCTCGCGCAACGGGTTGAGCTTGTGTTCGCAGGCCAGACGCTCCTGCTCGAATTTTTGCAGATTGACCGTGGCGTTTTCCAGAGTGTTGCGCGCCTCGCCCAGCGCCTGCTCGCAGCTCTGGCGGACCAGCAGTGCATCCTGCAATTGCTGCTGCGCTACCCCCTCCTCGATGCCCGATAAATCTTCGCGCAACTGGATCAAATTTTGTTCAAATTGCGCCAGCGCATCGGCGGCCTGCTGGACGTTATGCTGCAAATCGGCGATCTTCTCGGTGCAGGTTTTGGCAAAAAAACGGGCTTCCTGTAACGCATGCTGGGCATGCTGGGCACGGCTGCGTTGCTCGCGCAACGCCATGTCCTGAGCATTGGCCTGGCGTTGCGCCTCATCCACCTGCTCATGAAAAACCGCGATCTGTTCGCGCAACACCGCCACATCTTCATCTATGCTGTGCTGCTGGCGTTGCTCCGCGGCGATCAAGCCCGACACTTCCTGTATTTCGCGCTCGATCTGCATCGCGCGTTCCGCGTTGCGCTCGTGCGCCTGGTTGAGCTTGAGTATCTGCATTTGCAGCGCATGCAGGCGCTGCTGCAATTCGTTGCCGACCGAGCGTAACGGGGCGATTTGCATTTCGACGGACTGATAATGCTGTTCGGCTTGTGCGAGCTGCTCTCTGGAATATTCTGCGTTGCTGCTCTGCTCGGCCAATTCCAGTTCCAGCTTCTCGATCTCGCGCTGTCTGGCCAACACGCCGTGCAATTGGCTGTCCGGCGCATGGAACAGCACGCTGTGCGCGCCGACCAGGTGGCCCTTGGGCGTCACAAACCAGCCCCCTGCGGGCAGTTGCGCACGTTGCGCATATCCCTGCGCAACATCTTCGACTACATAAACCTGCGCCAGCCAATCGCGCATCACCGGCAACACATGCTCGTCCTGGCACTGCACATAGTTCAACAACGGGCGTAGGCCGGGATTTAACCGGCGACTTTCCGCTTGCGGATCAGTCGATTGGCTATGCAAAGCTAACCCGGCATCACCATCCTGCCGGGATGAATCCCGACCTACATCATATATCGCGAATTTCGCCGGAGGCGCGTCACGCCACGCGGCGGCGGCATCCAGCGACGGCATCGCCAGCGCGTTCAGCCGTTCGCGCAATACCGCTTCCAGTGCATCGTCCCAGCCGCTCTCGATGCGTATCGATTGCCACAGGTGCGGCAACTTATCCAATTGATGCTGTTGCAGCCAGGCGTTAAGGTTTTTGTCACTGTCTATCTGGCGCTGCAACTGCTGCAAGGCATGCAAGCGCGCTTCGGTCTGCGCCAGCCCCCGCTCCTGCTGTTGCAATTTATCGCGCAGGTTGCGCCGCTGGGTATCCGCCAGCGGCAGCTGCTCCTGCAAATGCGCGAGCTTTTCGACCTGCTCGGCGCGTTCCTGCTCAAGCTCGGCCACTTGTTGCTGCACCTGTTGCAGCGCGCCGCCGTCGGCACCCGGCAAGTTGTCTTTTTCCAGCAACAGACGCGAGCGGCGCGATTCCAGCTGCTGGATATTGCGCTGCAGATTGGCGTGTTGCGTATCCGCCAATTGCAGTTTTTGCTGCAGCAACAACTGCTCCCGTTGCAGCGCGTTATAGCGATCCTGCGCGCCGCGCGCCGCATCTTCGGCTTGCGGCAAATTCCGCGTCTCGGCCTCGGCGTGCGATTCGCTCTGCTCGACCTTGCTGGCCGCGCCCTCCTGCTGGCGCTGCCAGTGTTCCAGCAAGGCGTGCACGCCTTGGCGTTGATGCTGTTGCTGTTCGATTTGCTTCTCGGTGTTCGCAATCTGCTGGGTCAGCCGCTGGCGTTGCTCGGTAACGTGCTTGATTTGCTGTTCCAGCCGGGCAATTTCGGCGTTCACCGTATACAGCTCGCCCTGCTTGACATGCATCGCATCGGAAAGCTGGTAATGCCCGCTGCGCGACGCTTCCAATTGATTTTCTATCTCGCGCAAGCGCGCGGTTTCAGCTTCCAGTTCGTTGCGCGTCTTTTCGGCGGCAAGCGCAAATTTGCCGCGCTGCGCTTCGGCTTCCTGTTTTTTCACCAGCCAGAATAGACGCTGCGTGGTTTCGCGTTGCGTCTCAAACGTGCGATATTGTTTCGCCACTTCGGCCTGCGCGCCCAGATGCAGCAACTGCTTGTCCAGTTCCTGCAGGATGTCGCTGACACGCAACAAATTGTCGCGCGTGTCGCCGATGCGCAATTCGGTCTCGCGGCGGCGATCCCGGTATTTGGAAACCCCGGCGGCTTCTTCGAGGAAGATGCGCAATTCTTCCGGCTTGGCCTCGATGATGCGCGAGATCATGCCCTGCTCGATGATCGCGTAGGCGCGCGCGCCCAGACCGGTGCCGAGAAAGATATCGGTGATGTCCTTGCGCCGCACATGCTGGTTGTTGATGTGATAACTGGAGTCGCCATCGCGCTGCAACACGCGCTTGATGGAAATTTCCCCGTAATTCGACCACTGTCCGTTCGCCTTGCCCAGCGAGTTGTCGAAAATCAGTTCCACGCTGGCGCGCGATACCGGCTTGCGCTTGCTGGAACCGTTGAAGATCACGTCCTGCATGGTCTCGCCGCGCAGCGCGGAAGCCTTGGATTCGCCCAGCACCCAGCGCAGCGCATCGATCACGTTCGACTTGCCGCAACCGTTAGGCCCGACCACGCCCACGATCTGGCCCGGCAGCGGAATGTGCGTAGGGTCAACGAAGGATTTAAAGCCAGCCAGCTTGATTTGAGAAAGACGCAAGGATACCCCTAGAAATCTGCGCTACAACCTGTTTTCTTTATCTGCGCCCTCTATTCAAGCCGGGCAACCGTTATAATTCCGCCTATTCTAACCGAAGCGACCCCCGGGCTCAAAATGACGACACAACCCTCTAAAACGCTGGAAACTTTTCCCAACCCCAACCCGCAACGCGATTACCATATCCACATGGAAATCCCGGAATTTACCTGTTTGTGCCCCAAGACCGGCCAACCGGATTTCGCCACGCTGATCCTCGACTACATCGCCGACCAGCAATGCGTCGAGCTGAAAAGCCTCAAGCTGTATATCTGGTCATTCCGCAACGAAGGCCACTTCCACGAGGACGTCACCAACCGCATCCTCGACGATCTGGTCGCCGCTACCCAGCCGCGCTTCATGCGCCTGACTGCACGGTTCTATGTGCGCGGCGGCATTTTCACCAACGTCGTTGCCGAACACCGCAAGCCGGGATGGGTGCCGCAACCGGTCGTGGAATTGTCCAGATTTGACGGACAATCGAATACGCGCGGGTAACCGCCTGTTCGTCGCGGAGGAATCATGTTCATGAAGCGTTCCAGCAAGACGATTTCGCTGTTCGGCCTGTTGCTCGTGGCGGGTTGCACGTCTACGGGCGGCATCGGCAGCTTATTTCCGCAGGCCGGGGTCAACCCCATCAAAATCGAGTCTAATCCGTCCGGTGCCGAGGTTTACGTGATGGGCGAGAAGATAGGCGTCACTCCTATCGATATCAGCACCAAGAAGGTCTTCCCGAATATCTATCCCGTGGAAAAGCAATCCATGTATGGCAGGATAACCCTCAAGAAGGCTGGATGTACGGATTTCACCAGGACGATCAGCTCGGAAATAAGCAACAACGGGCTGCGCGCGCAGCTCGATTGCAGCGATAGCAAACAGGTTTCAGCCAAGACATCGGATGAGACTCCGCGCAGCAGCGCAACCGTCGAGCAGCGGCTGGACAAGATCAAGGAGCTCCTGAACAGGGGATTGATCACCGAAGAAGAAGCGCAGAAGGCCAGAGAACACATCCTCCATGACCTTTGATCCCCACTGTCCGAATGAGCCTCAAATCCGATCTTTCATGCTGATACAATTGATCGCTCACTCCAGTAGCCTGCCTGCAGCATGACCTATTATCTGGGCCTGGACTTCGGCACTTCGGGCGCGCGTGCCTGCGCCATCAACCAGCACAAAACCGTAGTCTGGGAACAGCGCCACGCCTATCCGCATGCAGCCCATCAAACCCCGATCGACTGGCGCATCGCGCTGCACACTTTGCTCGCTGCGTTGCCGCAACACATCGCGGCCCACCTGCAAGGCTTGGCGATAGATGGCACATCCGCCACGGTATTGCTCTGTGATGCAGCGCTTGAACCCGTCTCTCCCGCGCTGCTCTACCACGACAACCGCGCACAACATCAAGCCGGGCAACTCAAGACCACAGTACCCGGCAATCATACCGTCTGCACCGCCACCTCCGGACTCGCCAAATTTCTTTGGCTGACGGAGCAAAGCGGCTTCGAGGACGCCGCATACTTTTTACATCAAGCTGATTGGCTCACCGCGCTGCTCAGCGGCAAGCCCGGCATCAGCGACTATCACAATGCGTTGAAAACCGGCTATGACGTCGAACAGCTACGCTGGCCGGATAGCCTGATGGCGCTGCCGCACGCGCATCTGCTGCCGCATGTGACAGCGCCAGGGACAATAATAGGCCGGATCCAAGCCGACATCGCCGAACATTTCCGCATCCATCCCCAATGTGCAATCCATGCCGGCACAACCGACAGCAGTGCCGCCTTCATCGCATCGAAAGTCAACGAAACCGGTATCGGCGTAACCTCGCTGGGCACCACGCTGGTGCTCAAACAACTTTCCAGGCAGCGCATCGAAGCGCCGGAATATGGCGTATACAGCCATCGCTACGGCGACCTGTGGCTGGTGGGCGGCGCATCGAATGCCGGTGCCGGCGTGCTGCGCCACTACTTCGACGACACACGGCTCGCAGCGCTGAGCGCGCAAATCGATCCGTTGCGGGACAGTCCGCTTGATTACTACCCGTTAATCAAGCCTGGCGAGCGCTTCCCGATCAACGATGCGCGGCTCTCGCCGAGACTGGAACCGCGCCCCCTTGGCACAGACTCGGAAAAGTCCGATGTGGATTTTTTGCACGGCATGCTGCAGGGCCTGGCACGTATTGAGGCAGCGGGTTACGCCAAACTGGCCGAACTGGGCGCGCCACCGCTCCAGCATGTGGTGACGAATGGTGGCGGCGCAAAAAATCAAGTGTGGCAAGAAATGCGCGCGCGCTTGCTCGGCGTGCCCGTCCGCATGGCAACACATTGCGAAGCGGCTTACGGTAGCGCGCTGCTATGTCTTAATGACACCTGCTTCCCCCGCAGCATAGCCTCGAACTGATCGAGCGGCACCGGCCTGCCAAACAAATAGCCCTGAAAAGCATGGCAGCCATGCTTGTCGAGAAATTCCCGTTGCGCCAGGGTCTCTACGCCTTCGGCGATCACGTCCAGGCCGAGCGCCTGGGTCATCGCAATGATGGTTTTCACGATGGCGGCATCGTTCGGGTCGGTGGCGATATCGCTCACAAAGGATTGATCGATCTTGATCTGATCCAGAGGAAGCCGCTTGAGGTATTGCAACGAAGAATAACCCGTGCCGAAATCATCCATCGCAAAACCCACCCCCAATGCTTTTATTTCACGCATTTTGCCTATCGTGTCCTCGACATTTTCCAGCACGGCGCTCTCGGTCAGCTCCAGCTTGAGTTGAGTTGAATTTGCACCACTCTCCAGCAGTATTTTCCTCACTTGAGCGACAAAATCAGCCTGACGGAACTGCTTGGCGCTGACGTTCACCGACAATGTCAGGCCGCGGGTCAATTCATTTTGTTGCCATAACTTGAGTTGCTCGCAAGCAGTTTTTTGCACCCACAGTCCGATCGGCACGATCAACCCGGTCTCTTCTGCCAGCGCGATAAACTGCACAGGGGAAACCAGACCGCGCTCGGGATGCTCCCAGCGCAACAACACTTCGGCGCCCAATGGACGGTGCCGGTTATCTACCTGAATCTGGTAATACAGACAGAATTGCTGTTTTTCCAGGGCCTGGCGCATATCCGCTTCCAGTTCGGTACGCGCCTCCAATGCAGCCTGCATCGTGGGGTCGTAAAAACGGATCGCATTGCGCCCCGCCGTCTTGGCCTGATACATCGCGGTATCGGCGTGCTTGAGCAGGTCATCCAGGCTCTCCTGATGCCCTTTAAACAACACGATGCCTATGCTGGATGACGTATGGTGTGCATGCGCCTTGATCTGGTAAGGTCGGACCAGCGCCGCGTGTATTTTCTCGGCGACCAGCTCCGCCTGCGTAGCCGCCTCGTTGATATGGGCGCTGAGCGACTTCAGCACCACCACAAATTCATCGCCGCCCAGACGCGCCACCGTGTCGCCGTCGCGCACGCATTCCTTCAAGCGTTTCGCCACCTCGCCCAGCAGCAAGTCGCCAACATCATGGCCCTTGGTGTCATTGATCGATTTGAAGTTGTCCAGATCGAGGAACACCACACCGCCATATTCCCCGCTACGCGCGCTCACGGCAAGCTCTTGCTGCAAGCGGTCCATCAGTAAACGGCGGTTGGGCAAATCGGTCAGCTGGTCGTAAAACGCGAGCTGGTGGATTTTCGCCTCGGCCTGTTTGCGCTCGCTGATATCCGAAAATATCGCGACATAATTGGTCAGCACGCCGGATTTGTTGCGCACCTGATTGATGTTCAGCCACTCCGGATACACCTCGCCGTTTTTGCGGCGGTTCCAGATTTCTCCCTCCCAGTGCCCATGGGTTGCAAGGCTGCTCCACATCTCCTTGAAGAAATCCAGGTCATGGCGCCCCGATGCCAGCATGTGGGGATTCTGGCCGCGCACCTCATCCAGCGTGTAGCCAGTGATCCGCGTGAACGCCGGATTGACCTCCACGATACGCACTTGGGTATCGGTGAGCATAACGCCGGAATAACTACTCTCGAACACGCCCGCCAGCAAATTGCGCTCTGCGATCAGCCCGCCGGTATAATCATCATGGTTGCGGCACAGCAATATGGCCTTGGCCAGCAACGCCATGGCCGGCTGAAACATTTGCGTCAACGGCAATTCGGTCTCGGGAATTTTCGGCGCGACCAGCACGATCACTCCCCGACCGTCGATAGGCAATTTCAGGTAGGTGGTATAACGCGTGTGCATATTGGTCAGCGCGGACAGCAGTTCCGGCCTTGCCGTTTCGCGCACGGTGGCGCCGCCGCACAGCAATGCCTTGGGCAAGGCTAGCTGTTTTCCTATCAACCCGATCAGATCATAATCGCCCACCGCCGCATCGATTTGTACCAGCACCTCGCCGCCCAAGCCGTCATCCGCAGGAACATCCAGGCAAATGAAGCCGGCCGGGAAAGAGGTGAAGTAGAGCAAACGTTGCAGGGTGCGGGTCAACAACGGTTTGAGGCTGATCTCGTTGCCTATGGTCACGGCGAAGTCATACAAAACCGGCAGGACATCTGTATGCACCAAGCCCCGCCCCTTATTCTTTATGCCAGCGCGACGCCACCAATGTGGCATTGTGGAACAGCGGATAACCGTTCACCGTCGACCCGCCGATTTCACCGAGCGAGACCGCTCCGGCAACCTGTAACGCGCGGGTGCGCTTCACAAATTCCCGCAGCTCGGCGGTGGCCGCCTCCATTCCCAAATGCATACGGCGCCCTGCGCAATACAGCAGCAACAATTCCGCCCCGACAGGCCCGCCATTGAGCGTAGCCAGACCTTCGGTCAGCACGCGCATGGTTTCGTTCGAGTCCACCGCAGGCGCCTTGAGCAGGGTCAGCAACGAATTGGAAGGAACCTCGCCCACGCAGAACAACGAGCCGTCCTCGGCCAGCATCACCGGGATGCGCACCACCACATGATGGTTCGCGCGCAAGATACCGAACGGGAAATGCACCGCATACTGGTAAAAATTCCCCGGCGTGATCTCCACACCATAATGCGCGCGCACCAGCTCCTGATATACCTCGAAAGCGGGACGCCAATCGATCTGGGAGATACGGTTGCCCAACGTGGCGGTGGCATATACCGTTTCGGCAGGCTCGCGATAACCGTGTTCCAGAATCGCGCCATGATGGTTCTTCAACAACATCAGCAGCACACCGTTCTGCACGGTGCGCTGGCCGTCAAACAGACAGGGCAGGGGCTGAAAAGTCTCGCTGCCGGCATTGCCCCCGGCATAATGCACCCGGTTGGCCAAGCTCAGGTAGAGATAATCGAGCAGCGTGCCGATATTGGGCACCATCGCATCGAACAGCAAAAACAGGGTGATGTTAGGCGTATGGTCAAGTTGCGCGCGGATTCCGGCGTTCATTTCTCCCGCTACACGCTCCACTCCGGCGGGGTCAGTTGGCAGATCGGCATAGAGTGCAAAATACGGCATTTCCGCAAAACACAGCAACCAGACGCCGCCTTTGCAAAACTCGCCATCCCTAACCAGCTCGGGAAATATTCCGCCCACCAGCGGTATGTTGCGCCGTACACAAACAGCCTGCAGCACAGCCACCCCCGCCTTGTAAGCCTCGGGCAGCAAGGCACACACGCCCAGCTTGGGATGACGCACCTGCCAGTCCGCCAACACTCCGTCTATGGCTGCCTCATCCACAGTCGGCAGATAATGCATCATGTAATGCCTCGTCATCTCCCCTCCCCATCCAGTTGCGCATCGACATCCGCGAACTGCTCAAATCTTAAGGTATCTGCGCCAAAGCCCTGCATCTCGATCAGATTGTAGCAGCGATATTATTTGCCGTGTTTTAAAATTACGCGACGAATCAACAGGGTTGCCGCATGCAACCGGAGTGAACAGGATGCTGCGGACGTATGCCCTCCCCTTAAAATTATGGCAGGCCTGCCCGCCACGATGACGATAACGCCTTATAATCCGCTCTTCGTTAAATTCTGAACCATCCGGAGCACATCGCCATGTCACACGCGCAGCACAATCTGTTCAATTCGCGCCAATCCCTCAATTTAACTTCAGGAAAATCCGGCACACTGTATTCGCTGCCCGCGCTGGAAGCCGCTGGCATCGGCAAAATCTCGCGCTTGCCGGTCTCGATCCGCATCGTGCTGGAGGCTGTGCTGCGCAACTGCGACGGCAAGAAGGTAACCGAACAACATGTGCGCCAACTGGCCAACTGGCAGCCGAATGCGCCGCGCACGGAAGAAATTCCTTTCATCGTGGCGCGTATCGTGTTGCAGGATTTCACCGGCGTGCCGCTGCTGGCTGACCTCGCCGCGATGCGCGACGCCGCCGCGAAAATGGGCAAAAACCCAAAGATCATCGAGCCGCTGGTGCCGGTGAATCTGGTGGTGGACCATTCTGTGCAGATCGACTACTACAACCGCCCCGATGCGCTCAAACTCAACATGGAGCTGGAGTTCGAGCGCAACACCGAGCGCTACCGCTTCATGAAATGGGGCATGCAGGCATTCGATACTTTTAAAGTCGTGCCGCCCGGCATCGGCATCGTGCATCAGGTCAACCTCGAATACCTGGCGCGTGGCGTGCAGCATAAGGACGACATCTATTATCCTGACACGCTGGTCGGCACCGACAGCCACACCACCATGATCAATGGCATCGGCGTGGTCGGCTGGGGCGTGGGCGGCATCGAAGCGGAAGCCGGCATGCTCGGCCAGCCGGTATATTTCCTGACGCCGGATGTGGTCGGCGTCAATCTCAAAGGCAAGCTGCGCGAAGGCGTAACGGCAACCGATCTGGTGCTGACCGTGACCGAACTGTTGCGCAAACAAAAAGTAGTCGGCAAGTTCGTCGAATTCTTTGGCGAGGGTACTGCGGCGCTGACCCTGCCTGACCGCGCGACGATAGCCAACATGGCCCCCGAATACGGTGCGACCATGGGCTTCTTCCCGGTGGACGAAGTGACCGTCAATTTCATGCGCGCCACCGGACGCACCGCCGAAGAAGTGGATGCGTTCGAGTCCTACTTCAAGGCGCAGAATCTGTTCGGCATCCCGCAGGCGGGCAACATCGACTACAGCAGCGTGGTCGAACTCGACCTGTCGGGCATAGAGCCTTCGCTGGCAGGCCCCAAGCGCCCCCAGGACCGTATCGCACTGTCGAAAATGAAAGAGACATTCAACACTTTGTTCAGCAAACCCATCACCGAGAACGGTTTCAACAAACCCGCTGCCGAACTGAACAAACGCTATACCACCGCTCTGCCCGACCGCACCGTATGCGTCCCGATCTCCGGCGGCGGCAGGCAGAACAACGCCAAATATCATACCGAGATGGAAATGGCAGACGACCATCCCAGTGCACCGGTGCGTTGCCAGACCGCCGACGAAATGCTGCCACCTGTCGAAATCGGCAATGGTGATGTGCTGATCGCCGCGATCACGAGCTGCACCAACACCTCCAACCCAAGCGTGCTGCTTGCTGCGGGCTTGCTGGCACAGAAGGCCGTGGCGAAGGGGCTGACCGTCGCCCCACACATCAAGACTTCGCTCGCCCCGGGCTCGCGTGTGGTGACCGAATACCTGATCAATGCCGGCCTGCTGGAACCGTTGGAAAAATTAGGTTTCACCATCGCCGCTTACGGTTGCACCACCTGTATCGGTAATTCCGGGCCGCTGGATGCCAAGCTGGAAGAAGCCATCGTCAAGAACGACCTGATCGCCGCTGCCGTACTCTCGGGCAACCGCAACTTCGAGGCGCGCATCCACGCCAACATCAAGGCCAACTTCCTGGCCAGTCCGCCGCTGGTGGTGGCCTATGCCATCGCGGGCAAGGTGAACATCAACCTCGATACCGAACCTCTGGGTACAGGCAAAGACGGCCAACCCGTTTACCTGAAAGATATCTGGCCGAACAGCCACGAAGTCGCGACGGTGATGAAATATGCAGCCGATCCAGCGGTGTACCAGAAGTTGTATGCCGACCTGACGAAAGACCTGCCGCTGTGGAATGCGATCGAAGCGCCCACCGGCAACCAGTACCAGTGGGACGACTCGACCTACATCGCGCGTCCGCCGTTCTTTGATAACTTCGGCATGCAGCCCGGCAGCATCACCAGCATCAAAGGCGCCAAGGCGCTGGCGCTGTTGGGCGATTCGGTCACCACCGACCATATCAGCCCTGCCGGCAGCTTCAAGCCGACAACGCCCGCCGGCAAATTCCTGCAAGGAAAAAACGTCGCGATGCAGGATTTCAACAGCTACGGCGCACGGCGCGGCAACCATGAGGTGATGATGCGCGGCACCTTCGCCAATGTACGCATCAAGAACCTGATGCTTCCCGCCAATACCGACGGCAGCCGCATCGAAGGCGGCTACACGCTGTACAACTCTGAACAGATAGCAATCTACGATGCGGCCATGAAACACATCAAGGATGGCACTCCCACGGTGATTTTCGCCGGCGAGGAATACGGCACCGGCTCAAGCCGCGACTGGGCGGCAAAAGGCACACAGCTGCTGGGCGTAAAGGCCGTCATCGCAAAGAGCTATGAACGCATTCACCGCAGCAATCTGGTCGGCATGGGCGTGCTGCCGTTGCAATTCAAGGGCGGCGACAGCCTCGCCAGCCTGAACCTGAGCGGCAATGAAACCTTCGACCTGAGCGGCATCGACGACAATCTCAAACCACAGCAGGATGTGCAACTCACCATCACTCGCCGCAATGGCAGCCAGCAGACCGTCTCGCTCCTCCTCCGTATCGACACGCCGATCGAAGTGGATTACTACCGCCACGGCGGCATCCTGCCGTATGTACTGCGAGAGCTGGTTGCACGATAAGAAAACCAGCCATGCCGCAGAGCCCGCATGTCGAACGACACTTCCGCGCCTCGCAGACAGTACGCGACATTGTCATCGGCATGGCGGACGGGCTGACAGTACCATTCGCCTTGGCGGCGGGCCTATCCGGCGCAGTTGCGTCCAGCCACATCATCACGACGGCGGGTATCGCGGAAATCGCAGCCGGCTCGATTGCGATGGGACTCGGCGGTTATCTCGCGGCACGCGGCGATGCCGAGCACTATGCCCGCGAATTGCAGCGCGAACTGCGGGAAGTGCAAACGGCACCGGAGCAGGAAGCCGCCGAGATCGTCGAGATATTCGAGGCATACGGGGTATCTGCCGAACAATGTGCGCCTGCGGTTGAGGCATTGCGCGCAGACCGCGCGGCCTGGGTGCGTTTCATGATGCGTTTTGAACTCGGCCTGGAGCGTCCGGAACCCGGCAGGGCGATACAAAGTGCAGCGACGATAGCCTGCGCCTATATCGCGGGCGGACTGATTCCCATTGCGCCCTACTTTGTGGCATCCGGCGTAACTGAGGCGCTACCCTATTCTATCGCCGTTACCCTGATCGCCCTTGCTCTATTCGGCTACGTCAAGGGCAGCCTCAGCGGAACCCAACCATGGCGCAGTGCCGTGCATACCCTGCTGATCGGCGGTACTGCCGCAGCAGCCGCGTTTGTTTTGGCCCACGCAATTTCATAGGCACTATTTCATAGGGGGAAACACCATGAACACCAGAACGGAATGCGATTCGTTCGGCCCCATCGAAGTGCCCGCCGAACGCCTGTGGGGCGCGCAGACGCAACGTTCGTTGGAACATTTTCACATTTCATCCGAAGCCATGCCGGAAGAAATCATCATGGCCCTCGCTGAAATAAAACGCGCCTGTGCGCTGGTTAACCGCAGTCTCGGCCTGCTGAGTGAAGAAAAGGCGGCAGCCATCATAGAGGCGGCGGACGAAGTGCTGGCAGGCAAGCATCGCGAGGAATTTCCGCTCTCCGTCTGGCAGACCGGATCTGGCACACAGAGCAACATGAACATCAACGAGGTGCTCGCCAACCGTGCCTCGGAATTGCTTGGCGGCGTGCGCGGTGAAGCCCGTTTGGTTCATCCGAACGATGAGGTCAATCTTGGCCAGTCATCCAACGATATTTTCCCCACCGCGATGCACGTAGCCGCCGTGACCGGAATCCAGCAAAAGCTCCTCCCGGCATTGCGCACGCTGCGCGCCACCCTGAAATTAAAATCCGGGGCGTACACTGACATCGTAAAAATCGGCCGCACCCATTTGCAGGACGCGACGCCGCTGACGCTGGGCCAGGAATTCTCCGGCTATGTGGCGCAACTGGATCTCACGGAATCATTAGTGCTTGCCGCGCTCACGCCGCTTTACGAACTGGCGGTCGGCGGCACGGCTGTGGGCACTGGCCTGAACACACATGCCGAATTCGGGGAGCGTGTCGCCGCTGAACTTGCACGCAGCACAGGCATGCCGTTCAAGAGCGCTGCCAACAAATTTGCCGCGTTGGCCGCGCACGATGCGCTGGTGGCCGCACACGGCGCGCTCAAAACGCTGGCTGCCGCGCTGATGAAAATCGCCAACGATGTGCGCTGGCTCGCCTCGGGCCCTCGTTCCGGCCTGGGCGAGATCAGCATCCCGGAAAACGAGCCCGGCAGTTCGATCATGCCGGGAAAAGTAAACCCGACGCGATCACCGTTGGCGGCGCATCAGGCAACTTCGAACTGAATGTATACAAGCCGCTCATCGCACACAACTTCTCGCAGAGCGTGCGCCTGCTCGCCAGCGGCATGGCCAGCTTCGAGGAATATTGCGTGCGCGGCATTGAGGCCAATCGCGTGCGTATCGCCGAACTGATGGAACGCTCGCTGATGCTGGTGACCGCGCTAACCCCGCACATCGGCTACGACCGCGCCGCCGAGATCGCCAAACGCGCGCACCATGACGGTTGCACGCTGAAGCAGGCTGCGCTGGCGCTGGGGTATGTCACTGAAATTGAATTCGACCTCTGGGTGCAAGCAGCAGAAATGACCCACCCACGGACAGGGTATTGAACCTTAAAACCGCAGTCCAATCCGCAGATTACACAGATTCACGCAGATTTTCATATGGTTACAGGCAGCTTTGTTCTCACCCCTTAGGTTGTGCTAGCAATTTTGATAACCAGATTGGTTGATCTTGTGTAATCGGCGGACAAGTAAGTTTTTAGGTTGAAACGATGTGCACGGTCGTCCTTGCTGTGCATACACGACACTAATGGAATTTTCAAATAACAGGGGCGGTTAAACCGCCCCCTTATTTTATTGCCTGCTACCTGCTCGCTGCCTGTAAGCAACCCAACAAAGTAGATTATCAATCACGCGACCGCAATAACGGCTATTGCCACTGACAATGCGGTAAGCCAGCCAAGCTCACCGATGAACTTAGTATCTTCTAACGTCTTTCCTAACGACTCGCTTTTTTCGAGTATCTCTGCTGCCCGGTGTAAATCCTTGCTCTTCGCCAGTTTAGCAGCGAGTTTTTCAATTTCCGCACGCCGTTCAGGCGGTAATGTAGCCAACACCTCTTCAAGATTTTCAGGTTGCACAGTTGTGTCCATGATAGTCACCTCCTACCGGTAAATTCGAAACAGCAAGTGACGAATTTGTTGGTCACTACATCCTGTTTAAAACTACCAGAAAATGTAAAACCATCATACATATCCATGTAAAATTGTCAAGTAATAACTGATTTCCTTGAATACATCGGGTTGATAAAACAATACGCAAATGGCCTTTAGTTTTTGGCTTCCCCCAACTGCGGATTCCGGTTTATAGATGAGATAATCACCACCACTGTCATTTCGGCCAAAAAGAAAGATTCTGCTGCGTTTCAGCACTACTCAAAATGATGGTTATTGGTGATCAATAATTTCCGGATTTCAGCTGGTTAACATATACTGTTGGCATATCAATCCATAAAATTATTTCCACAGGAAAGTGTAATTTTGCGAATGAAAATCGAACCATCAGCCACCCACTGCGAAGTCCTCTTGCATCCTGGTAAACTTGGCGCCAGCCAAGCACCTCAGCACCTACCCTTCATCGCCGAAGCCGCCGTAAACTTCAGCAGCTACAGCCGCGAAAAGGCAGCAGACAAAACCACAACATTGTGCGCCGCCCGGACATGATATGCCCAGAAGTTGTGCCTGGCTGCGGGGCTCACGCCCAACCCGGCACAGCACAAATAATTCAACACAGGAAGAATGCTTAGCATATGAAAATCAATACACCGGTGACCAACAACGAAATCCTCATGCAACCCGGCAAACCGATAGTCAGCAAAACCGACATGAAGGGCGCCATCACTTACGTCAACCAGACCTTTATCGACATCAGCGGCTTCAGCCGCGAGGAGTTGATTGGCAAAAACCACAATATCGTGCGCCACCCGGACATGCCGCCAGCGGCTTTCGCCTGGCTGTGGGACACCATCAAGCTGGGCATGCCCTGGCGCGGCATCGTGAAAAACCGCTGCAAGAACGGCGATTTTTACTGGGTAGAGGCTTACGTGACCCCGATCAAGGAACATGGTCAAACGGTCGGCTATATGTCGGTTCGCAACATCCCGGACCGCGCGGAAGTCCATGCCTGCGAAGCGCTTTACAAGGACATGCGCGAAGGTCGTGCCTCCTTGCCCAAGCGCGGCTTCCGGCTGGACGATGTTTCATTCATCACCCAATTGAACATTATTTTTGCCGTGATGGTGCTGATGCTGGGCGGCAGCAGCCTGTATTTCTTCATGGATGGTGAGACCACGGAAGACATTATCGTAGCGGCTATCATCGGCGCTGGCGCGCTGCTGGCGGCCTGGGCGCGCTTCTGGCTGGGCGGCACGGTCATCCGCTGCCTCGAAAAAACTCGCCGTGCGTTTGGCCAGATCGCCGAAGGCAATTTCAATTTCAGTGTCGGTACAGGCAGCCGCGATGAATTCGGCCACCTCCTGAACGATATCGAGTCGATGCGCATCAACCTGCGCGCCATCATGTCCGATGTGATGCTGGCGGCGAAGAACGTCGAAGCCAATTCGCGCGATGTCGAAACCGAAATGCAGAATCTGTTGCAGCGCTCCAATGGCCAGGCTGACCGTGTTGCGAGCGTCAGTGCGGCAGTCGAACAAATGCACCAGTCAGTAGCCTCCGCCAGCGAACACACCAAAACCGCCGAAGAGATAGCAAAAGAGACCACTACCATCGTGCAGCGCGGCAACCAGAAAATGACCCACAGCATCGCCTCGGTGGAACGCATTGTGGGCGTCGTGAACGAATCGCGCGAGACCATACTCAAGCTGCACAAATCCATCCAGCGTATCGAACAGATTACCAAGACCATCAAGGAAGTGGCCGATCAAACCAACCTGCTCGCACTGAACGCGGCGATCGAAGCGGCACGTGCCGGCGAGCAGGGGCGCGGCTTCGCGGTGGTCGCGGATGAAGTGCGCAAGCTAGCGGAACGCACCGCCCACAGCACGGTAGATATCAGCAGCACGGTGGGCAGCATCCAGCAGGCGACCGCCATTGCGGTCACTACCATGGACAACGCCGTCAGCGAAGTCGGTCGCAGCACCGGGCTGATCGGAGAAAGCAGCGCCAGCCTGTCCGAGATACTCGCAGCCAGCAACAAGGGCATGGAAATGGCGCATGAAATTTCCATCATGCTGCAACAGCAAGCCGCGGCGGCAGAGGATATCGCGCAAAACATGGCCGGCATTCAGGAGCTGACCTCAAGCAACACCGACAGCGTGCGCAGCACCGAACACACCGCCGACAAGCTCTTGCATACCGCCACCGAACTGAACCTGCTGGTCAAGCATTTCGAGAGGTCGCTGTAACGGCCCCGCAGTTGTCCACGAAAGCCACGAACAAATCAACCTTAAAACAGCGGTTCCATCCGCAGATTACACAGATTTACGCAGATTATCACATGGTTGCAAACAGCTTTTCTATCACCCCGCAGGTTCGCCAAGTAATCTGAATAGCCAGTTGTTTAATCTTGTGTAATCTGCGTAATCTGTGGACAAGCAAGTTTCTTAGGATCAAATACCAATCGCGGCGCTTCTCAACCCGGCAGTGTTTCGCGCCTTGCGCGGATGGGATAAGCGCCGTTTTATGCGCTACCTCTCGTCGGGGTTATTGACCGGCTTGTTCTCCTCCGGCTCCCGGTAGCGCGCGCGTACCGCCAATATTTGCGGCAAGCACATCAGAAAATGCGACACCACTTCCGGATCGAAATGCATGCCGGCGTTATCTTTGATGTAAGCCACCGCATCGTCCACCGGCCAGGCCTTCTTGTATGGGCGCGGCGAAGCCAGCGCATCGAATACATCCGCCACCGCCACGATGCGTCCGGCCTGAGGAATGGCCTCGCCCTTGATGCCCTCCGGATAACCGCTGCCGTCCCATTTTTCGTGATGCGTCAACGCGATCACGCGCGCCAGTTCGATCAGCTCCGAATAACCCCCGGCGAGTATCGTCGCGCCTATCTTGGTATGGGTCTTCATCACCTCCCACTCGTGCGGCTCGAACTTGCCAGGCTTGAGCAGGATATGGTCGGGGATGCCTATCTTGCCGATATCGTGCATCGGGCTGGCATTGAGCATCAGTTCGCAGCTCGCATCGTCCCAGCCCAGGCTGCGCGCCAGCATCTCGGAGCAACGGCTCATACGCACGATATGCAGCCCGGTCTCGTTGTCGCGGTATTCCGCCGCGCGCCCAAGCTTGCGCACCACCTCCAACTGCGTCTTGCGCAGCTCCTCGGTGCTTTTAAGCACCAGCATTTCCAGCGCCGCCTTCTGGTCATGCACGATGCAATTGCCGAGATGGGCATCCAGCAGATTGCGCACCCGCATCAGCAATTCGACCCGGTCAAAAGGTTTGCCGACGAAGTCGCGCGCGCCCTCGGCCAGCGCGCGCAACAGGTAATCCTTGCCTTGCTGCGCGGTCAGGATCACGACAGGCGGCAACAGCGGGTCATTGAGCGCCTTCAGTTGCGCCAGCACCTGATAGCCGTCCAGATGCGGCATGTTGATGTCGAGCAGGATCAGGTCGGGCCGGGCCGAGCGGTACTGTTCCAGCACCTCGCGCGGATCCTGCAACAACACCAGGTTGCAATAGCCGTCGCCCTGCAGTATTTTTTCGAGCAATTTCAGGTTGACCGGCTCATCGTCCACCGCCATGATGCGCACGATATCGCGCGCAAAATTCCCACCGCCGCCGCCCGCAATCGTCTCCATCCCGACCATGATCCCCCCTGTCAATTTTTTAATGCCTGCTCCACTGCCTTGATAAAACTCTCCACTTGCAACGGTTTGGTGATATAGGCCGTAAAGCCCGCCTGCATGCCGCGTTCGACATCCCTAGTCAACGCATTGGCGGTCACCGCGATCACCGGCACCGCCGCCAATGTAGCGTCAGACTTGAATTGCCGCAACACCTGGTAACCATCCATGCCCGGCATATTGATATCGAGCAGCACCAGATCGGGGCGGCGCGCTTTCGCCAGCTCCAGCCCCAGCCTGGGTTCGTGCGCGGTCAGCAATTGCAGGTCGGAATGCTGAGCGAATATCTGGGCAACCAGCTTCATATTGACCGGATTATCTTCGATATACAGCACCGTGCGCATACGCGCGGGCACGGATTGCCCGGCGCGCATGCCTTGCTCTGCGGCGGGCAACGCGGCAGAGGTCATTTCCGGCAATTCTATCCAGAATATCGAGCCCACATTCACGGTGCTTTCCACGCCTATGCTGCCACCCATCATCTCGATCAGCTTGCGCGTGATCGTCAAGCCGATTCCGGTGCCCTCAATCGCGCTGTGCTCGGCCTCCAGGCGGTGAAACGGCTGGAACAGCTCGCCCAGAAGCTCCGCCGCTATACCCTTGCCGGTATCTCGAACACTCAAACGCAAACAGCCACTTTTTTCCTCATGAGCTTCCAGCGCAATGCTGCCCCGTTCGCGGTTGTATTTGATCGCATTGGATAACAGGTTGAGCAGCACCTGCTTCAAGCGGACGCGGTCGGCGCGCACATGGTGTTCGCCCAGCCCGGAACAGGCGATCGTGATGCCGCGCTGTTCGGCGAGCGGCTTCACCAGATTGCAGCATTCATCCACCAGTCCGGCCAGCGCCACCGGCTCCAGCGACAGATCGATGCGCCCGGCTTCGATCTTGGCCAGGTCCAGCACCTCGTTGACCAGCTCCAGCAAATGCCGGCCCGCCTTGATGATTTCATGCACGCTGTCCCGCTGTTCCGCATCCAGGTTTGCGTTTATTTCGAGCAACTGGCTAAAGCCCAACACCGCGTTCAGCGGCGTGCGCAACTCATGGCTCATGCTGGACAGAAACTCGGACTTCGCCCGGTTGGCCGCCTCCGCATCCTCTTTGGCATCGCGCAATTCCGCTTCGGCGTGCTTGCGTGTAGCAATATCGCGCAACATCCCGATCGCATGCCAGCCATCCTGCATCTGCACCGCAGACAGAGAAACCTCGACCGGAATCTCGCAGCCGTCCTTGCGCACCGCCACCAGTTCGACTACTTTCCCTATCGCGGCACCCGTTCCGCTGGCGCGAAATCCCGTAAAGCCCGCCTCGAACGCGGACAGATAACGCGGCGGGACGATTACATGGTGCAAATACTTGCCGAGTACCTCGTCAGCGGAATAGCCAAACGTTCGCTCTGCCGCCTCGTTCCACAGCGATATATTGCCGCGCGTATCCATCATCACGATGGCATCCTGCGCCGACGAGAGCACCTTGCTCATGCGCATCCGGCTGTCGTGCAACTCCTCCTCCATCTGCTTGCGCTGCTGGATGTCGGTATGGATGCCCATCATGCGTGTAGGCTTGCCCTCCGCATCGCGCGCCACCACCGCGCCACGGCACAATATCCACTTATAGCCGCCGTTCTTGCAGCGCAGGCGCAACTCGATGTGATACTGCGGTATCCGGCCTGCTAGGTATTCCTGCATATTAGCCTGCACGCCCGGCAGATCGTCAGGATGCACGCTGTTCACCCATGCGGCTATCGTAGGTTCAAGCTCGCCTTTCGCATAGCCGAGCATGCCTTCATAATGCCCGGACAATGGCATCTCGCCGCTCGCGATGTCCCAGTCCCACACGCCGTCCCCGGCGCCTTCGACGGCCATCGCGTATTGTCAGTTTTTGGGTATGCAACATGCGCGACCCTTGCGGCGTGTCGATGGACTCTTCAGGAATGTCCATCACGCCCTCTTGCCGCAACACCTCGCGGTCCTTGGTGGTGAAAAAGTCGGCTTGTTCTCGGGGGAAAAAATCGTAATCGTTGCGCCCCAGCAACGCTTCGCGCTTCACGCCCAGCAGTCTTTCCCCTGCCCGGTTGAAAAACTCGAAGCGCAAATCTTCAGCGCGCTTCAGGAATACCATGTTGGGAACGTTTTCGATAATGCTGTCCAGTAGCGCGGAAGTGGCTCTGAGCTTCTCCTCGGCGCTCTTACGCTCCGAGATATCGGTATGTACGCCTATCATCCGCGCCACCTTGCCATCTGCATTGCGTGCGGCAACCATGCCCCGGGTTAATACCCATTTCTCGCTGCCGTCTTTGCAGCGCACCCGATACTCGATTAGAAATTTTTCATCTTGCCGCTTGAACAGGTTGCGCAACACATCTTCCCAACGTTCCCGGTCTTGCGAGGAAAGCCGCGCGTACCAATCCGCTATCGTACCAATCGCGGCCTCCTCAGCAGTGTAGCCAAACATCGCCGCCCCGGCCTTAGATAACGTGACCGCGCCGGTCTGCAAGTCCCATTCCCACACGCCGTCGCCCGAACCTTCCAGCGCAAAACTCCAGCGCGCCTCGCTGTCGCGCAGCGCATTTTCCATCTGCAGCC
Source organism: Nitrosomonadales bacterium (assembly GCA_016195965.1). Lineage (GTDB taxonomy): Bacteria > Pseudomonadota > Gammaproteobacteria > Burkholderiales > Gallionellaceae > Gallionella. The sequence continues at coordinate 26,053 of JACPYR010000032.1, forward strand.
GCGCGGTGATATCGACGGCCATCGCGATGGTCAGGCGCTTATCCCCCACCTGCAACGGCCCCAGGCTGACTTCCACCGGGAACACCGAACCGTCCTTGCGTCGCGCCTCCAGATAACGCCCGCCGCCCATCGCGCGCGGACTGCGGTTGTAATGGCTGCGATCCGCAACATGGCGCTGGCGGATATTTTCCGGCAGCAGGATTTCCACCTTGCTGCCCAGCAATTCCTGCTGCGCATAGCCGAACATCGAGGTCAGGCGCTGGTTGACATGGGTGATGACGCCCGCTTCGTCCGCGACCAGCATCGCCTCAGGCGCGGCGTCACCCAACTGCGCCGACACCATATGCTGCAACTTGCGTTGCGCCCCTTGCCGGTATGCGAACAACCATCCCGCCAGCAACACGAACACCAGCAATACCAAACCGGCTTCGCGGGCAGGGTCGGACAAGTTCAACTGGCGGATGAAATACTCGTTGGCGTGGCTATCAAGCTCCCAAGTGCGCCCCAATACGTCAAGCTCGACACGTTTTTCCAGTCGATCGAGCGAACTGCTATTGCTCCAGGCCGATTCAAAAAAGACAGAGGGCGGTTGAGCTGAGCTGACATCCGCCAAGGTGAACGCATAGGATTCCCGGTCTATGCCGGCCAGCACCTCGTCGATCAACAACGGACTAAATACCCAGCCATAGGCCTCGCCTTTTTCTCCAGCGGCTCGCCCTGAATGATATTCGCGGTAAACCGGCAGCAGCAGCAGAAAACCGTGCAGCGAGTTTTCGGTAGTGTGCAGCAGCGTCAGCGGCGCGGTTAATGTGGCGGCTCCGCTTTGCGCTGCCAGTTGCGCCGCAGTGCGGCGCTGTTCTTCGGACGCGATGTCCAGACCGAGCGCCTTGCGGTTGCGCTCCAGCGGTTCGATGAACTGGATCACGAAATGTTCCCCCTGATGCGGCGACAGATCGTTGATTGCGAAATCCGCCAGGCCTTCGCGGCGCATCCGCGCAATAAACGCCTGTTGCCGATCCGGCGGGACACGGCGGATGAAACCGATGCCCCGCGAACCCGGGTACTCCTTTTCCCAGTCGCGCGACTGGTAAAAAGCCTGCATGCTGACGCGGCTGGCAGTCTCCCCGCCCGCTGCGGCGATCGCGCCGCGCATGCCGTGCAAACCGCGCACATAGCTATCGATACGGTCGAACAATTGCTCCTGCAGGTCCGCCGTCTGCGCCGCGAATGCCTGGCGGACGATCACCCGGTTGCGGCTTTCGGCATGGTTCCACCAGACCAGGGCCGAAATCAGACCTATCGCCAGCACCAGCAATGGGCCGCCCAACAGCCTGGCGCTCGGGATGTGTTTGAAGCTTGAAATAGGCTGGTCCGGCAGGCTCATCTTTCCTCCCCCAAGTTCAGGAGAGTATATCCAAGAAGCGCCCTCAACAATATACCGTCCGCTATATTGTTATGACCGGGCCAGCTCGTCCTCGAATTGATCAAGCGGAACCGGCTTGCCAAACCAATAGCCCTGGAAGGCATGGCAGCCCTGCTGCGCGAGGAAGTCACATTGCTCCCGTGTTTCGACGCCTTCCGCAATCACCTCCAGGCCCAGCGCATCGCCCATCGCGATGATGGTTTTGACGATCGCTGCGTCGTTGGCGTCGCTGGCGATGTCGCGCACGAACGACTGGTCGATCTTGATCTGGTCGAGCGGCAAGCGCTTGAGGTATTGCAACGAGGAATATCCGGTGCCGAAATCATCCATCGAAAATCTCACCCCTATCAGCTTGAGTTCGCGCATCTTGGCGATCGTGTCTTCGACATTTTCCAGCACCGTGCTCTCGGTCAATTCCAGCTTGAGGTGGGAAGGCTTCGCGCCGCTATCCAACAGCACCCGTTGCACCTGGGCTACAAAATCGGCCTGGCGGAATTGCCTGGCGCTGACATTCACCGCCAGCGTCAGGTCGCGGGTCAACGCGTCGTGCTGCCACGCCTTGAGCTGCGCACAGGCGGTTTGCAGCACCCATAAACCTATCGGCAGGATCAGCCTGGTGTCTTCCGCCAGCGGGATGAATTGCGCGGGAGATACCATGCCGCGCACGGGGTGTTCCCAGCGCAATAACACCTCCGCGCCCAGCGTGCGGCGCAGGCTGTCCACCTGAAGCTGGTAATGCAAATGGAACTGCCGCCTGCCGAGCGCCTGGCGCAAATCGGTTTCCATCGCGGCGCGCGCCTCCAGGGTAATTTGCATTGCCGGATCGAAGAAGCGCAGCGTATTGCGGCCCGAATCCTTGGCCTGGTACATCGCGATATCGGCCTGCTTGAGCAGCTCATCCACGCCCATCTCCTCGCCACGGAACAGGCTGACGCCTATGCTCGAAGTGCAGTGGTATTCCATGCCCTGCAGCTCGTAAGGCTGGTTGAGACAGGCCAGTATCCGTTCCCCGACCAGATGGGCCTGCGCCGCCGCCTGCTCGGCATCCCCGTCCAGTTCGCTGATCATGATGACAAACTCGTCGCCAGCCAGCCGGGCGACCGTGCCGTCCAGCCTGGCTATCGTATCGCTGCTGCGCATGCATTCCTGGAGGCGTTTGGCGACCTCGATCAACAGCAGATTGCCCGCCTCATAGCCCCGGGTATCATTGAGCATCTTGAAGTGATCCAGGCCCAGCAATAGCACGGCGCCATGCCGGCCATGACGCGCGTCCACGGTAAACACATGCTGCAGGCGCTCCGACAACAAACGGCGATTGGGCAGATCGGTGAGCGGATCATAAAAAACCAGCTGGTGGATTTTCTCGTCGGCCTCTTTGCGCAGCGTGATATCGGAGAACACGCCGACATGATGCGTCACCCGCCCGTCCGCATCGGCGACGACGCTGATGGTCAGCCATTCCGCATAAATCCCGCCATCCTTGCGCCGGTTCCAGATTTCCCCCTGCCAGTATTTGTCGCGCTGGAGGCTTTCCCACATGCCGCGATAGAACCTTGCATCCTGTCGTCCGGACTTGAGCAGCGCGGGCGTCTTGCCTATCGCCTCATCGGCACTGTAGCCGGTCAGGCGGGTGAAGGCGCGATTGACCCGGATGATATGATTGGTCCGGTCGGTAATCATGATGCCTTCCTGCGTCTCGAACGCCGTGGCGGCGACATGCAGCTCCTCTTCGGCGCGCTTGCGCTCGGTTATATCTCGCCCGATGACCACCAGCTGCTTGCGCTGCCCGTCGTCGCCGAAGATCGGCACCTTGCGCGATTCGATAATCGCGTGCCTGCCATCTGTCCCGATCACGATTTCTTCGGCTACCCGCAACTGCCCGGCCTGCCAGGCCTGCTCATCGCTTGCCTGACAGCCCAGGTGGGCCTCGCGGAACGCCGGGTTCATATCCGCCAATTCCCGCTCGGTTTTCCCTTCCCAAGGCAGGCCGTTCAGTTGAAAAAGCTGCCTGGCCGATTTATTCGTGACCAGCCAGCGCCCCTCGCCGTCTTTCAGGAAAATGGTATCGGGGATGGCTTCGATCAACGCGGTCAGTTGCTCGTTATGGCGCGCCTCTATGAGTTCCCGTTCGGATTGCGCATTTTGCATCGGCTTGAAAAACAGCCAATACAGCGCGGGAGCGACGATCGCGGTAAGCAGCGCAGGATCAAGAAAATCCCACATGTCGTACGGATTGTTCTCGGCAACAGACGACATCAGCAACATGATCGACAGCTCTGTTACCAGGACGACCAAACCCATTGCAATCACCAGCCTCGCGGGATTTCTCAACAATCCGGACGATCTTCCCATACTGCGCTCTCCTTAATTGCAATTCTTATTTTTTAATTCCAGACACGCGCTGGCGCCTTGGCACTCTACCAATCACATACACTGCGGCTAAGCCGCCATCGCCTGTTCCAGGCGAATGCGACCTTGCGGGGTCGTCATCACCATCAGCACGTCTTTATCCCGCAACAGGAAACTGGCCGACGGGTTGAACTGCCAATCGTTGATGCGATGCACCCCCAACACCATACAGTCCTGATTGCTGTGGTACAGCACGCTCAAAGGCTTGCCCTCCAGGCTTGCGGGTATATGGATCTCTTCCATACGCAGATTGGATTCCGACTTCAGCATCTCGTCGAGAAAATTCATCACATTCGGGCGCACCATCGCGGAGACGATACGCAAACCGCCGCTGAAATCCGGCGATACGATTTCGTCCGCGCCCGCCAGCCGGGTCTTCTCGGCGTTTTTCAGGTCATGGCAACGGGCCACCACACGCAGCCTGGGGTTCAGTTGTTTGGCGCTCAAGCTGATGACCAGATTGGTGCTGTCATCATGGGCCACGGCGAATACCCCCTGAGCCCTCATGATCCCGGCCGCCAGCAATATGTCGTTGTCCGTCATGTCGCCATACAGATAAGGCTGCGTCGGATGGGTTTCCAGATAGCGCTGCATATCCTTGGTGTCGTTATCGATGATGACGAACGGGCGCCCGGTCAGTTCCAGGTCATGCGCCACGTTGCTGCCCACCAACCCCACTCCGCACACGATGTAGTGGCCACTCATTTGGCCAATTTTTTTCTGCATCTTCTTTCTCCGCCAAGCGACATTTAGATCATTTTCCAGCGTCAGCGCCGTCACGGTGGACAACACATAACCCAGCACACCGATACCCATGATGGCGATGACGACCGTGAACAATCGACCATATTCATGTTGCGAAACATCGACGATCTCGCTGTAACCGATGGTGGAAATCGTGATGAACGTCATGTAAAAACAATCCATCCAGGAATGTTCTTCACCGCCGATGAGGCGATAACCGACCGTACCGACGGCCAATACCAGCACCAGCGCCAGCAGCGCAATCAGCAGATTACGGATTACTTTCGATTCGTGCGGCTCGGTAAATTCCATCTATTCGTCTTGCATTTCGCGATTCGGAAACAGCACCTCGCTGAATCCGAATTTTTTCATGTCACGGATGCGCATCGGATACAGAATCCCGTCGAGATGGTCGCATTCATGCTGCACCACGCGCGCATGAAAACCGCTCACCGTGCGGTCTATCGGCGCACCGTGTTCGTCCAGCCCCCGATAGCGGATCTGTGCATAACGCGGCACCAGGCCACGCAGTCCGGGCACGCTCAGGCAACCCTCCCAGTCCTCTTCCAGCTCATCGCCCAGCGGGGTGATGACGGGGTTGATCAGCACCGTATAGGGAACCTTGGCGGCATCGGGATAGCGCGGGTTGGGTTGTGCCGCCTGCAGCGCACCGAAGATCACCACCCGCAAACCGACGCCGATCTGCGGCGCGGCCAGCCCCGCGCCGTTCAGCGCCTGCATGGTGTCCCGCATATCGGCCAGCAGCTCGCGCAATTGAGGCGCACCGAACTGGCTGACCGGCTCGGCGCGCTGCCATAGGCGCTCATCGCCCATGCGCAACACATTTCTAATTGTCATTCCAGAACCTCTAAAAATCGTAGCGAGGTTGACTTGACACGGTGTTGCGAAGCATCCGGTGCGGGATAGGCAACTAGCGGCTGCTCCCGCAACCGTCTGGCTTCGCCAGTAACGTGTCGCAGCAGCCGCCTCAAGAGCAAGGCGCACGGAGCACAGCGACCGAGGCATATCTCACAGATAGACGAGAAGCGAGCACCGCGCAACGCAGCACTTGAGTCGCGCAGTAGATTTTCAGCGCTTCTAATCGTCATCGTTCACCACGCACTCCAGAATACTGCGCACCCTGTCCATCGCCGAACTGGCCGTGGCATTCACGTTCTCGATATTGATGCCCACCGCGCTGTCGCCGCGCCCTGCCGCATAGTTCGCCACGACTGCGATGGTCGCATATTCGATCTCCAGCTCCTTGGCCAACGCCGTTTCCGGCATGCCGGTCATGCCCACCATGTCCGCCCCGTCGCGCTCATAACGGTTGATCTCGGCGATACTGTCCAGGCGCGGTCCTTGCGTGGCCGCATACACGCCGCCGTCCACACACGGCTGCTGCGCGGTCTGCGCGCTGCGCAAAATCTGGCTGCGCATGCTGGCGCTGTAGGGGAAAGTAAAATCGGCATTGCTGAACGGCCTGTCGCGCGCCTCGAAAAAGGTGGCGTCTCGGCCATGCGTGTAATCGATGATCTGATCCGGCACCACGATCACGCCGGGCTTCAGGTCGGCGCGTATGCCGCCCACGGTCGCCACCGAAATCACCTTGCTGGCGCCCTGTTCGCGCAGCACCCAGAGATTGGCGCGATAATTCACCAGATGCGGCGGGATGGTGTGGCCATAACCGTGGCGCGCCAGAAAAATCACTTCGTGCTGATCCAGCGTGCCGAACAGGAACGCGCCGGACGGTTCGCCGTAAGGCGTGCGCATCACCTGCTGGTGGGTGATTTTCAAATTCGCCAACTGGGTCAGGCCGCGACCGCCTATGATTGCCAACATCAGAAAGCCTCCAAAAATTTACTGCGCGATTCGATAGCGGCGTTGCACGATGCTCGCTCGTCGCCTACCCACTTGGTATGTCTCTGTCGCTGCGCGTAGTGCGCCTTGCTCTCAAACCGCTCGCTACAATTTTTTGAAGCTTTCATACTCTCTACTCCTTCGTTGCGTAAATGGCCGGCAAGTTGCGCCACGCCCCTTCTATATCCATGCCGTAACCGAAAACGAACCGGTCCGGCAGTTCCATCCCGACAAAATCCGCGTGGATGGGTTTATTGCGGCCATGTTGCTTGTCGGCGAACACCGCGCTGTAGCATTTGGCCGCCCCCAGCTGCAACACCCGCTCGCGCAATGCCAGCAGGGTGTGCCCCTCGTCCAGAATATCGTCCAACAGCAACACCACGCGACCGCGCACATTCTCGCGCGGCTCGACCTTCCAGTGCATCGCTCCGCCGTGCCGGGCATCGCCATAACGCGACACATGCACGTAATCAAAATCCAGCGGGAAATCCAGCAGCGGCAACAGTTGCCCGGAAAACACCACCGCTCCGCCCATCACCGACAATACCAGCGGATGCTGATCCGCAAATTTGGCGTTGATCTGCCGCGCGACCTCGTGCAGAGCCTGCTGCACCCGTTCCGCCGGATACAGTAACTCCGCCTGCTGCAGGATGTCGCGTGCATGCTGGATGGTAATCGTCACGGCAGTTTCAAATCCTTGAGGTAGGAAGCAAAGCCCTCGCGCAACTCCGCGTGCTCCAGGCCGAACGCCACCTGAGCCTGCAAATAGCCCAGCTTGGAACCGCAATCGTAGCGTATGCCATCGAAGCGATAAGCCAACAACTGCTCTTCCTGCATCAGCGCGGCGATGCCGTCGGTCAACTGTATCTCGCCCCCCGCCCCCGGCTGCACTCTTTCCAGATGATAGAAAATTCGCTGCGTCAGGATGTAGCGCCCGACCACCGCCAGCGTGGAAGGTGCTGCCTCGGGTTGGGGTTTCTCGACGATGCCGTTGACCTGCTCCAGCCCCTGCTCCAGCCGGGCAGACGTGCTGACGATGCCGTATTGCCGGGTCTGCTCGCGCGGGACATCCTGCACACCGAGTATCGAACAATAATGGCGATCGTAAACATCCACCATCTGCTTGAGTATCGGGGCCGGGCCGGCCATCAGGTCGTCCGCCAGAATCACCGCAAACGGTGCGTCCTGCACCACCGGTTTCGCGCACAGCACGGCATGCCCCAGGCCCAGCGCCTCGGTCTGACGGATGTAGATGCAATTGATATGCGCGGGTATCACCTCGCGCACCACACGCAGCAACTCTTCCTTGCCGCGCATCTCCAGCTCCGCCTCCAATTCGTAAGCCTTGTCGAAATGATCCTCAATCGCGCGCTTGTTGCGTCCGGTGATAAACACCATGTCGGTGATGCCCGCCGCGACGGCCTCTTCGACCGCATACTGGATCAGCGGCTTGTCCACGATGGGCATCATCTCCTTCGGGCTGGCTTTGGTGGCGGGCAAAAAACGGCTGCCCATCCCGGCCACCGGAAACACGGCTTTCGTTATTGGTTTTTTTCTGCGTTCCATCCCCATACTCTCCACTGAGTTTTTATCACGGTTTTGCTGCCGCTTCCAACAGCAGCAACAATTGCTGCTCATCGATAACCGGCACGCTTAATTCCCGCGCACGGTCCAGCTTGCTGCCCGCCTCATCCCCGGCCACCACATAGTCGGTTTTCTTCGACACGCTGCCCGACACCTTCGCGCCCAACGCTTCCAGCCTGCCCTTAGCCTCATCCCGGCTCAAGTTTGGAAGTGTACCAGTCAACACGAAAGTTTTGCCACGCAAAGGCAATTCTTCTGCAACTTCCCCATCATGCTCGGCCCAACTGATGCCCGCAGCGCGCAACTGTTTTATCACGTCGAGATTGTGCCGTTCCGCAAAGAAGGCGATGAGGCTCTGCGCCACCACCGGCCCCACATCCGGCACCTGCTGCAACCGCGCTGCATCCGCCGCCAGCAGATTATCCAGCGTGCCGAAATAGCGCGCCAAATCCTTGGCTGTGGCCTCGCCGACATTGCGGATGCCCAGCGCATAGATGAAACGCGCCAGAGTGGTTTGCTTGCTGTGCTCTATCGCGTCCAACAGCTTGAGCGCGGATTTTTCGCCCATGCGTTCCAGCGCAGCCAGCGTATGCATGTCCAGCCTGTAGACATCTGCCGGGGTATGCACCAGACCGCCCTCGACAAGTTGCTCGACCAGCTTGTCGCCCAGACCTTCGATATCCATCGCGCGGCGGCCCGCAAAATGCAGCAGCGCCTGCTTGCGCTGTGCCGGGCAGAACAGGCCGCCGCTGCAGCGCCAGTCCGCCTCGCCTTCCTCGCGCACGATCGCACTGCCGCAAACCGGACATTTACCCGCCAGCCGCTTGAACAGATCGAACGGCTCGCCGACTGCTGCGGGACGTTTATCGAGTACCACACCCACGACCTCCGGGATCACGTCGCCCGCGCGGCGCACGATCACCGTGTCGCCGATGCGCACATCCTTGCGGCGCGTCTCGTCTTCGTTGTGCAGCGTGGCATTGGAAACCGTGGTGCCGCCGACGAACACTGGCTCCAGCTTGGCCACCGGGGTCAGCTTGCCGGTGCGCCCGACCTGTATGTCGATGTCGCGCACCACGGTGATCTGCTCTTCGGCCGGGAATTTGTGCGCCACCGCCCAGCGCGGCTCGCGCGAAACGAAGCCGAGCTGCGCCTGCAAGGATAAGCTGTTGGCCTTGTACACCACGCCGTCGATGTCGAACGGCAAGCTGTCGCGTTTGGCCGCGATGTTGCGATGAAATTCCACCAAACCTTGCGCGCCCTGCACCACCGCCCGTTCGCCGCTCACCGGCACTCCCATCTTATCCAGCGCATCCAGCATCTCGCTGTGCGTTGCTGGCATGCCCCAGCCCTGCACCTCGCCCAGCCCGTAAGCGAAGAACGACAACGGTCGCCGCGCGGCCAGCGCCGGGTCGAGTTGGCGGATGCTGCCAGCCGCGCCGTTGCGCGGGTTCACCAGCGTGGGCAAGCCCTGCTCGCGCTGCCTCTCGTTGTATCGTTCAAAATCGTCGCGGCGCATGTACACCTCGCCGCGCACCTCAAGCACCGGTGCGTCGCAGCCTTTCAGATGCAGCGGGATGCAATGGATGGTGCGGATATTCTGTGTGACGTCCTCGCCGGTCTCGCCGTCGCCGCGCGTCGCGGCCTGTACCAGCACGCCTTTTTCATAGCGCAGGTTGATCGCCAGACCGTCGAATTTCAGTTCGCAGGCATACTCAATAACCATGGCGCCCCCACCCGCCTGTCTAAGTTCGCGATGTACTCGCGCATCGAACGCAATCGCCCCCGCATCGCTGATGTCGGTTTCGGTGCGTATCGAAAGCATCGGCACCGCATGGCGCACCGGTGCAAAAGCATCCAGCACCTTGCCGCCAACACGCTGGGTGGGAGAATCAGGCGTTACGAGTTCGGGATGTTGCGCTTCGAGACTTTGCAACTCGCGGAACAGCTTGTCGTATTCCGCATCGGGAACGAGAGGGGAATCTTTTACGTAATACCAATAGTCGTACTTCGCTATCTCCTCGCGCAACGTAGCAGCGCGGCGCAATACCTCTTGCACCGCCATCAGGAAAACAATCTGCGCGCCTGGGCGCTGCCCGGAGCGATCCCCTGGGTGCACATCTTCGCCTCGACGTCGGCAAGCCGTGCGCGGATCAGCGCCAGCCCGTTGGCGCTGATCTCGACCTGGTGGTCATCCACGACCTTGACATTCAATTCCTCGACCAGTTCGTGCGCAACACGCACCATATAGTCGAACTGTTGGACCGGGTTCTCCACGCGCGGCACATCGAGCAGCAGCGTGATGCCGGCCGTGCTGAAAGTCTCCAGCGTGTAATGCTGGAAGGGTACGGAGTTCTGGTTGATCAGGCTGAACAGGCTTTGCCCATGCGCATTCAGCAAATGGAATGCGCCATCCGCTTCCAGCGTCATGCCCAGCCTGGCGGTAGCTTGCACTATCCTGGCCGCAGGTATCAGCTTGTCGCCGGGCGGCACCAGGTTGACCCCGACCATCTGGTCTGCCTCAGCACAGAATGCATCCAGCTGTTGCGCATGCAGGTAGGTTTTCTGGATGTCCGGGGCAGTGGTATCGGCCTTGATACGCGTTGCGATGCCTTGCACCAAATCGCGGAAGTCGGCCAGTTTTGCCGCGCTGATCGCGCCGCCCCGGTCCACCAGTTGCAAGGCGATCCGGAAATGCGAATACAGGGTCTGGCTGTCGGCGATGGCGCGCTCCCATTTTTTGTTTCCCAGCGTCAGGCCGCACACTTGCACCGGTTTGCCGAAATCGAATTTACGGTGCCATAAACCATTCAGCGCCGCGGCCGGGCTGGCTTCGACCAGATGCAATTCGATGACGAAATCGCTGCGCGGGTCCAGCAATGCACAAGACTCATCCAGCATCGTGGTCGCCGAAGATTCCACGCCCGGCGCGCCCTCGTCTCGATCGGCCACGGAGATTGCCGCGCTGACAGCGTCGGCTTGATTGACCGCTTCCTGCTTCCGCACCTGTGCTGTGGGCTGAGCGACTTCTTCCTGCTGCTGATACAGCGCGTCCGCTTGGGGCGCCGTGAAGGCCTTGCCGAACTTGTGCCGATATCGCCTCTGCTGCCACCAGCCAAATGCATAAACCGCCACGATCACGCCCAAACCGATCGCCAGTAATGCTGCCTGTAGTTCACTCATAGGAAAACCATCACTAAAATATCCATAAACAATGCCGATTATCTCACGTCACAGCAAGTCCAGCTTCCGCCCGGATTTGAGCAGCGCCCCGAACTCATCTGCGGAAAGCGGGTTGCTGAAGTAATAGCCCTGTATCTTGTCACAGTCGAACATCTCCAGGAAGCGCAATTGTTCCAAGGTCTCCACCCCTTCCGCAATCACGCTTAAACCGAGGCTCTTCGCCATGCTGATCACCGCCCTCACGATCGCCGCATCGTCCTTGTCTACGGACAAATCGCGCACAAATGACTGGTCGATTTTCAATTCATCTATCGGAAATTTCTTCAGATAAGAAAGGCTGGAATAACCGGTACCAAAATCATCGACCGATATTTTAATGCCCGACGAGCTTATTTTGTTGAGCATAATGATCGCCTGCACAGGATCCCGCATCATCGCCGACTCGGTGATTTCCACTTCGAGCGCGCCGGCTGGCATGCCGCTACGCTGCAGCGCAGCCTGGATAGTCTCATCCAGATTGCGCTCATGAAATTGCACGGGCGAAAGATTAACCGCCATCACGATCCCGCGCATACCTGTTTCGCGCCACTGCTGGTTTTGGCGGCAAGCCTCGTTCAGCACCCATTCGCCTATCTTCAAAATCATGCCGGTTTCTTCGGCGACCGGAATAAAATCAGCGGGCGGGATCAGCCCGTCCACAGGATGCTGCCAACGCACCAGCGCCTCGGCGGCGAGGATTTCCCCGCTGCGCAAATCGACCTTGGGTTGGTAATGCAGCAACAATTCGCCATTTTTCAAGGCCTGCCGCAACTTGTTTTCCAGACCGACACGCCTGGCGACCGCGCGGTTCATTTCCTGGGTAAAGAACCGGTAACCATTGCGTCCCGCATCCTTGGCCTGGTACATCGCCGTATCGGCATTGCGGAGCAAGATGTCGATGTCCTCGCCATCCTGCGGGTACACGCTCACCCCGACACTGGCCGTCACATGCACGGTGTGACCGCTCAATTCATAGGATGCGACAATGATTTCGATCAGCTTATCAACCACCAACACGATGTCGCCCAGGTCTTCCAGATTAGGCAACATGATCACGAACTCGTCGCCGCCCTGGCGGCTGACCGTATCGCTGCTGCGCACACATAGCAGGATGCGCCGCGCCACCTCCTGCAACAACAGGTCGCCGACATGGTGTCCCAAGGTATCGTTCACATCCTTGAAGCGGTCCAGATCCATGAACAACAACGCCACCTTGTCTTGTTGCCGCTCGGCATGGTTGATCGCCTGCTGCAGGCGGTCCTGAAACAGCATGCGGTTGGGCAGGCCGGTCAATACATCATGCTGGGCAAGATAGACCATGCGCGCCTCAGCCGCCTTGCGTTCGCTGATATCGCTCATCAATGCGACGTAATGGGTCAACTGGCCGCTGTCATTGCGCAATGCGCTGATGCTCAACCACTCCGCGTAAAGCTCGCCATCCTTGCGCCTGTCCACGATCTCGCCGTGCCACTTTCCGGTCGCATTGATGTTCGCCCACATGGATTGGTAAAAAGCCTCATCCATCAGACCGGATGACAACATGCGCGGATTTTTTCCGATCGCCTCTTCTGCGCTATAGCCGCTGATGGTGGTGAAGGCCGGATTGACGGCGAGAATGTTGTTTTTGGTATCGGTAATCACAATGCCTTCGTTGGCATTGACGAACACCCTTTCGAACAGGCGTATCTGTTCCTCGGCTTGCCTGCGAGCGGTGATATCGACCTGTTCGGACAGGAAGTTCGTGATGTTGCCCTGTTCGTCGAACACCGGGCTGATGCAGAGCTCTTCCCAATACAGATTGCCGTGTTTGCCCTTGTTCTGCAATTCGCCGCGCCATACCTGGCCCGACTTGATGGTGCGCCATAAATCTTCATACACCGCCCTGGCAGTCGCGCCAGACTGGTGCATGCGCATGGTCTTGCCAATCACCTCTTCAGCGGCAAAACCGGAAATCCAGCAAAACTGCAGGTTCACATATTCGATGATGCCTTCCGCGTCGGTAATGATGACGCTATTCGGGCTTTGCTCGACCGCGCGGGAAAGTTTGCGTATCTGCACGGAAGACCGCGCCATATTTCTCACCATGCCATCAAAAGCCTGCCCCAGACGGCCAATTTCGTCCGGCCCGGCCACCCTCGCGACCGTGTTGAGCTTCCCTCTTCCGACGCGCTGCGCGCTGCGCAGCAGCTTCACCACGCGACGTGTCACGGTCCAGTGCAACAGCAAACTGATCAGCAGCGCAAGGCTGATGAAGCCCAGCAACATCTGCTGGACTTGCGCTCTGCTGTGCAGATAACGCCGCGATAAGGGGACGGACACGTCGGTGTAGATGAACAGCCTGCCAATCCGGCCCTGCGCCAACGTTTCCGGCGCATCCATCCGCACCGGCACCATAACCAGAATGGCGTTACGTTCCCGGTTGACGGTTTGTTTAATTCCCATGCCGGAAATATCCGCCGCCTGCAAGGCCGGGAGCCATTCTTGCGCGGCAAGCTGCTGAGTAACTTGCCTCAGGTTAGCTCCGATCAAGGACAAACGGGTCGATGCGATGATCCGGCCACGCTCATCCTCCAGCATAGCCACGCGCACTTCCGGCACGGTGCTCAACTCGGAAAAACTCTGCTGCAACCGTTCCGGCAAGCCGACACGCACATAGTATTCAATGCCGGCTTGCAGGTGCACCGCCGTATCCATCTGCCTCTGCTGGTATGCTTCATACACGAAGTCGGCCTCTTGCCGCATGTCCTGCCTGAACACAAAGCCCAGCAACAACAGCACCATCAGCAAAATCAGCAATGGGATCAGTACACGCAATGAGACGATCTTGTTGCTGACACCGCCCAGCATGTCGAGCGGTTCAGTCAAGGTCGATCTCCTCGATCACATGCGGATTGATCAGAAGCGACAAATCATCGCTGCCGGCTGTCAGTCCGTTTTCTTTGAGAATCCGTTGAATGTCCTGGCTGACGCTGAACAGCGCGGACGGATTGCCGGAGAATTGCCGGATATTTTTTTGCCTGTCGAGCAACTGCAAACCGCGCATGGTGGCCTCAAGCTGGGCTTCGGATAATTGCTCATGCCTTGCCATGATGGGATAGGCGAGCGCCCGGTTCTGCCGGATCACGCCCAAGGCACGGAACCACGCGCCGACAAATTCTTGCAAATGGACTTTTTGCGCCCCGACATCCGCCGCCCGCACCACCAGGGTATCCACAATCTTGCCCGGCACCCGTGAACTGTCGAACAGCACGGCGGCGCCGGCCTGAGCCATCTGCTCCTGCGCCGAAGCAAAAGTTACGGCGGCATCTATCGAACCGGCGCGAAAGGCCCGCACTTGTTCATCCAGCGGGAGCAACACGATATGCACGTCTTTGCTGGACAGGTTGGCCTCGCGCAAGATCAGGCTCAGGTAATAAGCGCCCAGCGCGGTCGTTTCCACACCGATGCGCTTGCCCCTGAGTTGTCCCAGATTATTGATGCCACGCCGCACCATCAACACATCCGCGCCATTGGAAAAATCGGCCACCAGGAATATTTGCAGATCAGGTACGCTGCTGCGCAGGCTCAACGCTTCATCCAGCGTCAACCCGGCGACATGCAACTGGCCGTTGCGGAAAGCACGCAATACTTCCGTCGTGTTGGTGAATTCGGCCAGGTGCACCTGTTCTTCTTTCAGGTAACCCAGTTCGCGCGCGACATAGGCTGGGTCATATCCGGGCCACGTCACCGCGCCAAACACCAGCGGCTCGACATATTGGTCGTTGCATGCCATCAGCAGCAACAGCAGACTCAGGCGAAAAAATAATTTCATCGCGGAAGGCATATCGTTGAATACCTGCCAACTATGCCACATATTTTTATACCAGCGGCAATTCCGCGTTGCTCATGCCGATGACCGAAATATCATCCAGCGCCTTGAGGAAGTGCTGCTGTTCGTAAAGTTTGGCCAACGACTCCGGGTGGGCCTTGCCGCGCATCTGGGCCAGCCGCGCGCGGCTGGCTGCGGGCATTTCCCGGTGCAATCCCCGCAGCAGCTCATCCGCCGATTCCGGCTTGTTGCATACCAGCACCATATCGCAACCGGCATCCAGCGCGGCTTCCGCACGCTGCACGATGCCGCCTGCAACGGTCGCGCCTTCCATGCTCAGGTCGTCGCTGAATATGCAACCCTCAAAACCCAGTTGGCCGCGCAGGATATTTTTTAACCAGACCGGGGAGAATCCCGCCGGGCGGCTGTCCACCCTGGGATAAATTACATGCGCGGGCATCACCGCGGTCAGACCATAGTTCACCATTTGCCTGAACGGGATCAGGTCGCCCATTTCGATATCGACAAACTCGCGCTCATCGACCGGAATGTCCAGATGCGAATCGGCACGCACATAGCCATGACCGGGGAAATGCTTGCCTACCGTAGGCATGCCGCCTTGCTTGAGTCCCAGCAACAGGCTGTGAGCCAAATCGGCGATCGCCTGGGGATCGCTGTGGAACGCGCGGTCGCCGATCACGCCGCTTTGCCCATAGTCGATATCCAGCACCGGCGTGAAACTGAAGTCCACACCGCAGGCTCGCAATTCCGCCGCCAGCACATAGCCGACCTGCTGAGCCAGATGGCGCGCGCGCTGCGGATGGCTATCCCATATCTTGCCCAGTTCGCGCATCGCGGGAATTCTGCTGAAGCCTTCGCGGAAACGTTGCACCCTGCCGCCCTCGTGATCCACCGCGATCAACAACGGCGGGGTGCGCAGCGCATGAATCGAGGCGGTGAGTTCACTCAACTGCCCGGGCGATTTAAAGTTGCGCGCAAACAGGATCACCCCGCCGACCAATGGATGCATCAAACGCGCTTCGTCCTCCACGGTCAGTTGCGTACCCGCCACATCCAGCATCACCGGCCCCAAACCCATAGTCACTCCCCGACAATTCAATTTCGAATGCCCCGGATTATAAGGCCTTTAGCCATCAAACCGCAGTGGGAGTTGCGAATACGAGTTGCCTCAAGCAGAGGCCAAGAAATGAGGGGTGGAGTTAGCCTGACTTTGTACCTGTGTGGCGCGACAAAAGAGAAAATCCGTACACTGACCTGTATCACCCGGAACATCGGTTTTCGGGCAGATAATCAATAAAGGTAACCGTCCGCTCCCGACTGCGGTTTCAACCGGTCGATGCACTACTTTGAGCATGTTGCCATTGCGACTTTAATGCCTTTGTCGTCGGCATCAGCCGAAGTCGATTTATCACGGGACACGACTTTCAGTGCCATGTCGTAGTAGCTTTGATATTCCTGATTCGTGGGCCACGCTTGTGTCAGAAACTTGGCCTGACGTAAAGCATCATTCATTTTCCCCTGATAATAGAGGGCAAAGAACAAACCCTTTTGAACATCTTCGTTTGGTTTGCTTCCAGTCAAACACTGGGCGGCTAGAAACAGTTTCTCCGCATTTGGCGCAAGGCTAGCATTGCTGTTGACCCATAGCCTTGCTAGCTCGATATTTCCGCGAATGTTGGCGGGATTAATTCTAAGAAGTGCCTTGAAGTCATCGGTCGCCCCTTGCCACGCCCCAGGGTAGTCCGCGTTATGCCCCATACTCTGGAGGTAGCCACGTAGAAAGAGGGCGGATTCGTCCTTGGGGTATTGCATCAGCACGCCGTCCAGAGTTGATTTTAGCGACTGATACTGCAGCTTTACCGCTTTGGCTTCGTCCTCATTTTTTATTCGTGGGGGATAGCCACCTAATATGGCTTCAAGCGCGAACACCTGGTCAATAAGTGCCTTGGTTTCATCCTGGGCGCAGGCCGCAATTGGTAGAGCAAGTACGAGCGCAGCCACAATCGATCGAACGACAACTTTCATATGAGAGTCTCCATATAGGCATAACGTTAAGTTGAGCGGCGCGCCGCCTTTGGCGCGTCCGCTCGAACGCTGGGTTGGGCGGCACTTACATGAGCGAACAGTTCACCAAGAGTAAGATGTTCATGCCAAATGTTAGACAGAAGCAGCCCGTGCTCTTTCTCTAAATCCATGGCGAGCGTCTCGAATTCCAATGCATCAGGGGTAAGCTGAGATGGATAGCGCGAACGGTAAATGGACATAAGTTCATCCTCAGGCTCGAACTGAAGCGCGTGTTTTGCTTTGATTGCGAAGGCCGATGCAAACATAGCAAGGAACTGGCGAATAGACTGCTTCGATGCATGAGGGTAACCGTAACGCCATTTTTTGCCTGCGCATGATCGAGCACGATATGCCTTAGGAACTCCGCTATCGAGCAGACCGGAAATAATCAGGATAGCCACAAACACAAGTGCAAATACCCAAGAGACTTCCATCAAACCTCCCGTGACGCCCAACAGTTATTCACCAGACCGACCGGTCTGTATTATTAAAAATAGTGTGGAATGCAAATTTTCGGTAAGCAGTTGATTCATTGAATCTCCCCGTTTTTATTGTTCCGCATATGCATAATAGTACAGATGGGAACGAATGGCTCCTATTGGCACGTTTTTCCACGTCACCAGTATCCACTTGGAGGCGGATCACTCCGCGCCACCGTCAATGGGTTTCCAGCACCACAAACGCGACAATCATGTTGCGCTCATCGCTGATGGACAGGTGATGTCCGCTGACGCCCAATTGCGCCAAGTGAGTGCGCAGCGCTTCATCGAAATGCAACACCGGCCTGCCCAGGCCGTCATGGGTGATGCTGATACGGCGCAGGCTGACCGGTTCGCGCAATCCGCTGCCGACCGCCTTGGCGAATGCCTCCTTGGCGGCGAAACGTTTTGCCAGGAACCTTGCGGCACTGCTGCTGGCCCGGTATTCGGTCAACTCGCACTGACTCAGGATGCGCCCGGCCAGACGCGCGCCGTAACGGGCATGCATTTTCTCGATGCGGGCAAGCTCGACGATATCCGTGCCGATGCCGTGGATCACGCTTGGCCGCTCAACAATACTTTCATTTTCTTAACCGCCGCTTCCAGCCCGATAAACAGCGATTCGGCAATGATGGCATGGCCGATATTGAGTTCGACCAGATTGGGTATAGCCACGATAGGTTGCACGTTGTGATAGTGCAGGCCATGCCCGGCATTGACCTGCAAGCCTTGCGCATGGGCGTGAGCTGCCGCGATGCGGATGCGCTCCAATTCATGCTGATGCTCCGGTACGCTGTCGGCCTCGGCATAGCTGCCGGTGTGCAACTCCACCACCGGCGCTCCGGCGCGCCGCGCCGCGTCAATTTGCCTGGCATCCGGATCGATGAACAGTGACACGCGGATGCCCGCCTCGGCGCAACGCTCACAGGCCGCCTTGATGGTATCGAAAGAACGCACCACGTCCAGCCCGCCTTCGGTGGTCAGCTCTTCGCGGCGCTCCGGCACCAGACACAAGTCATGCGGCTTGATGCGCAGGGCGATGTTGATCATTTCTTCGGTGACGGCGCTTTCCAGGTTCATCCGCGTTTGCAGCATGTCGCGCAGCACTTCCACATCGCGGTCCTGAATGTGCCGGCGGTCTTCGCGCAGGTGCAGCGTGATCGCATCGGCTCCGGCAGACTCCGCCAGCAACGCGGCACGCACCACGTTGGGATAACGCGCACCGCGCACCTGGCGCAGCGTGGCGACGTGATCGATATTCAATCCAAGTTTAATCATTTCTCATTACCCTGTACAAACAAGGCAGCAACGTAGCAGAGCTGCACGCAGGATGCAACAGGCGGTGAGTATGGTTCTGCCATTTGCTATAGTTGCGCCATGCATACACTCTCATCGCTACGCGCCGGCGAATTAGCCGGAATCAAACGCCTGGACCTGGCATCTTGCGGCCTGACCCGGTTTCCGGAGGAAATCTTCGCGCTGGCCGATACGCTGGAAATTCTCAACCTGTCCGGCAACATGCTCTCCAGCCTGCCCGACGATCTGCCCAGACTGCACAAGCTGCGCGTGATTTTCTGCTCGGACAACCGCTTTAGCGCAGTGCCGGAAGTGTTGGGACTATGCGCTAACCTCGAAATGGTGGGCTTCAAGGCCAACCAGATCAGCAGCCTGCCCGCGGCGGCCTTGCCGGATAAACTGCGCTGGCTGATCCTGACCGACAACCGGCTCGGCGCATTGCCCGCCAGCCTCGGCTCATGCACCCGCTTGCAAAAGCTGATGCTGGCAGGCAACCAGTTGCCGAGCCTGCCTGAAGAGATGGCCGCCTGCGCCAATCTGGAATTGCTGCGCATCGCCGCGAACCGCTTCACCGAATTACCTGCGTGGCTGTTCTCGCTGCCCCGGCTTGCCTGGCTGGCCTATGCGGGCAATCCATGCAGCGACACCGGCGAAATCGCGGCGATGCAGACACATGCGATTGCGCACATAGACTGGCGGTCCCTGGCATTGCAGCAAAAATTGGGCGAGGGCGCATCCGGGGTGATCTATCGCGCCCTATCGTCCTCCTCGCCTGTCGCGGTAAAAATGTTCAAAGGAGCGCTGACCAGCGATGGCTTGCCGAGCAGCGAAAAGGCAGCCTGCATCGCTGCCGGTGCACACCCCGGACTGATTCCTGTGTTGGGAAAAATCAGCGGCCATCCCGAAGGCGCCTCGGGATTGGTGATGTCACTGATAGATCCAAGTTTCCACAATCTCGCCGCGCCGCCCAGCCTGGAGTCCTGCACGCGCGACATCTACGCCGCCGAGACTCGTTTCAGCTTATCGTCCGCATTGGGCATCGCCCTTCGCATCGCGTCGGTGGCGGAACACCTGCACGCGCAAGGTGTGATGCACGGTGATCTGTATGCCCATAATATTTTGTGGGACAAACAGGACAACTGTTTGCTGGGCGATTTCGGCGCGGCTTCTTTTATTCCGCCGCAGGACCAGCCTCTCGCCGCAGCCCTGCAACGCATCGAGGTGCGCGCCTTTGCCTGTTTGCTCGAAGAATTGCTCGATCGTTGCGACGCATCTCATGAAACACAGCGCATCGTCAATACGCTACGAAACCTGCAACGCCGCTGCGCTCAACCCGAAGTCGGGGCGCGACCACTATTCACCGAAATACGGCAGGCTCTGGAGTCATTGCAAGACAAAACGACGGGCAAGCCTTAGCCGTTTCAAACTGCACAAGGTACATCGCTCGGGGCACTGCCGAATAATCCTGTCACCCCATCACGCCGTTTCCTGCTCCGCTGTTTGCTCAAACAACCATGTGCGAAAAGCCGTGACCTTGGCCAACAGGGTACGGTTCTTGGGCATCACCAAATGAAATCCCAGATCAGTCGGAATCGCATGATCCAGTATCCGCACCAGCCGCCCCGCCTTCAGGTCGTTCGCCACCAGGCTGCCCCATGCCAGGGTAATGCCGAGGCCGTTGATAGCTGCTTGAATGGACAGTTCGGCATCGCTGAAGCGGCGGATTTTCAGGGGCGTATTCACTACCCCCAGCGTAGCCAACAAGGTTTCCCATTCCGAAAAATCACCGCGCATGATATGGCAGTCATCTTCGATCAGGTTGACGCTGGAAAGATCTGCAGGAGTCCGGATGGAAGCGGCAAGTTCAGGTGTTGCCACAACGAGGATTGTTTCTGATAACAGGCGCTCGACGTTGAGTTCAGGATGAAATACGGTGCCGAAACGAATGGCTACATCGACATCCTCCACCGAAAAATCCACCAGACGTCGGGTGGCCAGCAAATGAATTTCCACATCAGGATGACGCGCGTGAAAATCGTCCATGCGCGGGACCAGCCAGCGAGCCGCAAAAGCCGGCGGAGTCGATACGATCAACGGACCGGCTGAATTACCGGTGTTGATTTTCAATATGGCCCGCTCCAGTTGATCGAAAGCTTCCGATACCAGAGGCAACACATCGCTGGCGGACTCGCTTAAGGCAAGGACCTTGCCGCGCTTGAATAAAGCCACGCCGAGGTAGTCTTCAAGAAGTTTGATCTGCTGACTCACCGCAGCTGGCGTGACATGCAACTCCTCTGCCGCACGCACGAAGGAACGATGCCGCGCGGCGGCTTCAAAAAATCTCAGGGCATTGAGCGGGGGGAGTCGGCGTGCCATTAGTTTTCCTTAAGGTCATATCAAAAAAGTCTAGCTTGTAACCGGGTGGTTCCAGCGCTTAGAGTTTGCGCCTCGTAACTTTATCTTAATTGGAGCCATCCATGCGAATCGCAACTGTGTACCTGCTCGTAACCATCACGACTTTTTTCTGGGGTGCCAATTTCGTGCTGGCCGCCCCCGTGCTGGCCAACCTGCCACCGATGTGGGCCGCAGCAGTGCGCTTCCTGTTAGGCGCGGCGCTGATGTTCACCATCGCCGGTATACGCCGCGATGATTTGCTGGTTCTGCTGCGACGCCATGCCGCAGCCTATTTGTTGCTGGGAACGGTCGGCATTACCGCATTCAACCTGCTGTTCTTTTACGCGATGCAATCGTCCTCTGCCAATAATGCCGCACTCATCATGGCCATCAATCCTTTGTTGACGGCGTTGCTGGCCGCCGCCTTCCTGGGCGAAAAACCGACAGTACGGCATTGGCTGGCTTTACCGATCGCATTGCTGGTGGTGGTGGTGGTAATTTCACAAGGGAATATGGACAAGTTTGCTTCCATGGACTTCTCACATGGCGATCTGCTATTGCTGGCCGCCACCTTATCTTGGGCACTGTACAACGTACTCAGCCGACGCTACATGCCGCCAGGCTCGGCCATTGCGAACACCAGTTGGATCCTGGCAGTGGGTGCATCCCTGTTGCTGGCTACCGCGCTCGCCAGCGACAGCCACATCCATGCGCTTGATCTGAAAGCCAGCATCGCCATGGCGATCATGGTGGTCGGCGGCACGGTGCTGGCCTACTTGTTTTGGGGCATCGGCATCGCGCGCCTAGGTGCGGCACGTACATCAATTTTTCTCAACTTGGTCCCGGTGTTCGCCATGTTGATTGGTTCTTTCCTCGGTACGCTGCCCTCTGTGGCACAAGTAGCCGGTGGTTTTCTGGTGCTGGGCGGAGTGACCATCTCGATGTTGCCGCCGCGCCGTATAGTAGCGGCATAGCCGAGGCAGGGCGAAACGCTTGCGGTTCCGCCGGATGTTTTTGATTACGGCGGAACGCCCCTGCGGGACTCGCCCTTAAACCAGCCAGCCGTCACAGCTTCTGCAAATCTTTGATCAACTCTCTGGTGTGCAGCGGCTTGCCGCCCAGATGGTGGTTCAGCAACACCCGCATCAGTTGCTTGCTCTGCTGCGCGGTGACCGGATCGGCATAGTCGTCCGCCGCCATGTCCAGCAGGGTCTTGCCCAGCACCGGCAATCCTATCCGTGCATCGCCGTCATCCGGCAGAGCGCCGCGCTCCACTGCATAGCGATAGCCGCGTTCCGCCTGTATCGCCCTGCCGTTGCCGGCCTCGCGGTCCAACACCATCGCGTAGCCCAACTCCTGCAACAGATGTTTCTCGAAACAACGCAGCGTGGCGGCATGATCGGTTTCGTGCGCCAGGCGGTACAGGGTGGCGCGGTAATAATCGAACAGTTGTTCGTGCGCATCGTCGCGCGCCAGCAGGTTGAGCAACAGTTCGTTCAGGTAGAAGCCGCACATCAACGCCGTGCCCTGCAAATAGGGTTGCCCGCCCTGCCACTCCGCGCTGTGCAGGGTGCGCACTTCGCCTTTGCCGAACCAGGAAAGCGACAGCGGTTGAAAATTCATCAGCACCCCGCGCAAGCTGGATTTGGGGCGCCGCGCCCCGCGCGCCACAATCGCCAATCTCCCGTGCTTGCGGCTTAACACATCGAGTATCAGGCTGGTTTCGCGGAACGGATAGCTGTGCAGCACAAAAGCCAATTCGTCCTGATGTTTATTGCGGTTGGCTGCGGTCATGCGTAACCCGTGGTCATTCGCTATCCCTGGTCACTCGTAGCCCAGGCTGCGCAACACGCGTTCGTCATCCGCCCAGCCGCTGCGCACCTTGACGAACACCTCAAGAAACACTTTTCCGTCGAACAGCTTCTCCATATCCAGACGCGCCTGGGTGGCGACCTCCTTGAGCTTCTCGCCCTTCTTGCCGATCAGCATCGCCTTATGCGCCTCCTTGTCCACCAGGATGGCGGCGCTGATGCGGCGCAGCTTGCCTTCCATCTTGAATTGCTCGATCACAACGCTGATTGAGTATGGCAGTTCGTCGCCGGTAAATCGGAATATTTTTTCGCGCAATATTTCGGCGGCCAGAAACCGCTCGCTGCGGTCGGTAATGTCGTCCTTGTCATAGATAAGCTCGCCGGTCGGCAGATGCTGGCGCAACACCTCGCGCAGCTCATCCAGCTTGCTGCCCAGCTTGGCGCTGACCGGCACGATGCCGGCAAATTTAAAGTCCTGTGCGACACGCTCGGCAAAAGAGAACAGCTGGCCTTTGTCCGCCACCTCGTCGATCTTGTTGATCACCAGCAATACCGGGCGGTTATCCGGCAACAGCTTGAGCACCTCCTGGTCGCGCTCGTCATAGCGCAACGCTTCCAGCACATACAACACCACCTGCACATCGCGCAGGCTGCTGGTCACCACACGGTTCATGCCGCGATTCAGCGCGTTGAGATGCTTGGTCTGGAATCCCGGCGTATCGACGAACACGAATTGCGTATGCTCGTCGGTATAGATGCCATGGATGCGGTGGCGCGTGGTCTGCGCCTTGCGCGAGGTGATGCTGATCTTCTGCCAGATCAGGTGGTTGAGCAGCGTGGATTTGCCCACATTGGGGCGCCCGACGATGGCGACAAAGCCGCTGCGAAATGGTTGCGGCAGGTCATCCGCGTTGTGGGTGTCCATAGAGTCTTTGGTTTGATCGGTCATGATAGTGTCTGTAATTGTTGATAGGCTGCCTGTGCGGCCTGTTGCTCGGCATTGCGGCGGCTGGTTCCGCTACCTTGGGTGGAAATTTTTAATGAAGGGATAGTGCACTCCACCTGAAAAGATTGCGCATGGGCCTCGCCTGTCATATTCACCACGCTATAGGCCGGCAAGGGAATCCGCTTGCTTTGCAGATATTCCTGCAACAAGGTCTTGGCATCCTTGCCCACAGTCTGCACATCTACCTGCTCAAGATAGGGCACATAGAGATTCAACACCGCCCGCTCCGCCGCCGCAAAGCCGGAGTCCAGCCAGACTGCGCCGAACAGGGCCTCCAGGGCATCCGCCAATATCGACGGGCGGCGAAATCCACCGCTCTTCAGTTCGCCTTCGCCCAGCTTAAGATGACTGCCCAATTCGAGCTGTTGCGCCAGAATCGCCAGGGTTTCTTCCCGCACCAGGCTGGAGCGCAAACGCGACAGCTCACCCTCGCTCAATTGCGGATAGCTGCTATACAGGTGTTTCGCGATGACACACCCCAGGATGCTGTCGCCCAGAAACTCCAGGCGCTCATTGTGCTCCGGCGCGTAGCTGCGGTGTGTCAGAGCGCGTTGCAGCAATTGCGGCTGCCGGAACTCATAGTCCAGTTTCTTGCACAACGCGCGCGTAGAGGATGCGCCGGGGCTCTTTTTATTTTCCGTCACTGCTGGGATTAAATTCAATATACAGGCTGATGTTGCCGCCCAATGGAATCTTGACCGAATAGCTGGCGCTCAAGACCGGCCTGCCGTTATCGCTGGAAATATCGATATCGTCAGCCTTGATCGCGGTGATGTTATCGATCACGGCGCGCTTGTCGAAAGACACCTTGACGTCATGCGGGGTGGCTTTTTGCATGTCGGGATCGTGCGCCATTGCAATGAAGATATTCTTGATCTTGGCCTCTTCCATATAAGCCGGAACCAGCTTAAGCCCGGTGATGCCGAGAAACACGAGCAGGAAAGCCCCAAAAATAAATCCGCCAAAGCTAATACCCCGTTGTTGCGCTGGCATTGCAGTATGCATTTCTCCCCCCGGTTTTAGTTGATCGATAGCCCTATGCGTTTCAAATCAGAAAAATTCATCCAGATGAAAAAAGCCTTGCCGACGATCTGGTTGTCCGGCACAAATCCCCAGTAACGGCTGTCCCGGCTGTTGTCGCGATTATCGCCCATCATGAAGTATTGACCTTGAGGCACCTTGCAGCGCACCAGCTCATTGTCATAACTGCAATTCGCGCGACCGGGAAATTCGGCCACCGAACCCAGATGCACGGTCGGCATCTCGGGATTGACGAGCAAAGAATGTTTACGCTCCCCCAATGTTTCGAGGCGCTTTTCGGTATGCACGAAGTTTAGCCCGGTCTCGACATAATTGTAATCGCCCTCAGCCAGCTGGGGCTGCTCAATGCCGTTGATCCACAGGTGCTTGCTGCGATATTCGACGGTATCGCCGGGAAGCCCGACCACGCGTTTGATATAATCCAGCGAGGGATTTTCCGGGTAGCGGAACACCATCACGTCGCCGCGCTGCGGGTCACTCAATTGAACAATTTTCTGGTTAATCACCGGCAAGCGCACACCGTAGGTAAACTTGTTCACCAGAATAAAGTCGCCCACTTGCAGCGTCGGGATCATCGAGCCAGAAGGTATCTTGAACGGTTCGATCAAAAAAGAACGGATCACAAACACCACCAGAATTACCGGAAAAAAGCTCTTGGCATATTCCACCCACCATGGCTCGGCAGCTTCGCTGCCGCGCTTGGCGGCCAATGCGAAGCGGTCCAGCAACCAGATGCCGCCGGTGACCAGCAGCAGCACAAACATAATCAACGCGAAATCCATTACTGCTCCTATTTATCTTCAACACGCAGGATCGCCAGGAAGGCCTCCTGCGGAATTTCCACACTGCCCACCTGCTTCATGCGCTTCTTGCCGGCTTTCTGTTTTTCCAGCAGCTTCTTCTTGCGCGAGATGTCGCCGCCGTAGCATTTGGCCAGCACGTTCTTGCGCATCGCCTTGACGTTTTCGCGCGCGATGATGTTCGAGCCTATGGTCGCCTGGATCGCCACATCGTACATCTGGCGCGGAATCAGCTCGCGCATCTTGGCCGCCACCTCGCGCCCGCGATGCTGGCTGTTGGCGCGATGCACGATGATTGCCAGCGCATCCACCTTCTCGCCGTTGATCAGCATGTCCACCTTGACCACATCGGCCGGGCGATATTCCTTGAACTCGTAGTCCATCGAAGCATAGCCGCGCGATATCGATTTCAGCTTGTCGAAGAAATCCATCACGATTTCCGCCATTGGCATTTCATATATCAGCTTGACCTGCTTGCCGTGGTAGCTGATGTTGATCTGCACGCCGCGCTTCTGGGTGCACAGCGTGATTACCGAGCCGACATATTCGTTAGGCATGTACAGATTCACCGTGACGATAGGCTCGCGAATTACTTCGATCTTGGACGGGTCGGGCATCTTGGACGGGTTGTCCACCGTCAGCACCTTGCCGTCGCGCTGCACCACCTCGTAGATCACCGTCGGCGCGGTGGTGATCAGGTCCATATCGAACTCGCGCTCCAATCGCTCCTGCACGATTTCCATATGCAACAGCCCCAGGAATCCGCAGCGGAAACCGAAGCCCAGCGCCTGCGAAACTTCCGGCTCGTAACGCAACGCGGCATCGTTCAGCTTGAGCTTCTCCAGCGAGTCGCGCAACGCTTCATACTGGTTTGATTCCACCGGGAACAGGCCTGCAAACACCTGCGGCTGCACCTCCTTGAAGCCCGGCAACGGTTGCTGCGCGGGTTTGGCCAGATGGGTGATGGTGTCGCCCACCTTGGCCGCTTTCAACTCCTTGACACCGGCGATGATGAATCCTACCTGGCCCGCGCTCAGGCTTTCGCGCTGCTGGGACTTGGGCGTAAACACGCCGACATTTTCGGTCAGATGCTGCGCGCCGGTCGCCATGAACAGGATTTTTTCCTTGGGCTTGAGCGTGCCATTCATCACCCGCACCAGCATCACCACGCCGACGTAATTGTCGAACCAGGAATCGATGATCAGCGCCTGCAAAGGAGCGGCCGGATCACCCTTGGGCGGCGGCACCTTGGCTATCATCGCTTCGAGCACATCCTGCACGCCCTCGCCGGTCTTGGCCGAGCAGCGCACCGCTTCGTGCGCGTCGATGCCGATCACTTCCTCGATCTCCTCGATCGCGTTGTCCGGATTGGCGGAGGGCAAATCGATCTTGTTCAGCACCGGTACCACTTCGACGCCCAGGTCCAAAGCCGTGTAGCAATTGGCCACCGTCTGCGCTTCCACTCCCTGCGATGCATCCACGACCAGCAATGCGCCCTCGCAAGCCGACAGCGAACGCGACACCTCATAGGAGAAATCCACATGGCCGGGCGTGTCGATCAGGTTCAGGTTATAGATCTGGCCATCGCGCGCCTTGTAGTTTAGTGCGGCAGTTTGCGCCTTGATGGTGATGCCGCGCTCGCGCTCCAGATCCATCGAGTCGAGCACCTGCGCTTCCATTTCACGGTCCGACAAACCGCCGCACAATTGGATGATGCGGTCCGCCAACGTGGACTTGCCGTGGTCGATGTGGGCAATGATGGAGAAATTACGGATATGCTGCATAGAGTCCAAAATATAAATCCCGCTCCCTCATCCCAACCTTCTGATAAAACCACTAGCCATTCGACTAGACTGTATAACAACTGCAGCCAAGTCGCTGGTTATCCCGGAGGGATAAGGTTCATCGCATCTTCTCACGCAAGCGCGAGAAAATCGGGATTAAGTAATACGGCGTTTTCGCAAAGGGCGAATTCTAGCCGATTTGGGCGGGATACGCAGGGCTGTAATTACTTTTCGTCCAGCTTGATCGCGATATACGTCGCATTGTCGCCGCGCCGCACCAGCAATGCGACATTGCGGCCATTGGGAACCTGCTTGAGCAACTCATTGAACTGCGCCAAGGAGCGAATCTGCACATTGCCGACCGACAGCACCACATCGCCCTGGTGCAATCCGGCGGCACGCGCAGAGGAACCCTTGACCTCTTCCACCAGCAAACCGCCACTGATTTGCAGCTCTTTCAGCTGTTCAGCGTTCAGCTCGCTGACGCTAATGCCCAATCGCGCAACCGTCTCGGGCGCATCGTCGGACGGCTTTTTGGCAGCGCGTGCCAGCTTGCCTTCTTCAGGCATTTCACCCACTTCAACCGTGACTTTTTTGGACTCGCCCTTGCGCCACAACTCGACCACCACCCTGGTACCCGGCTTGACTGCGGCCACCAAGCGCGGCAAATCGATGGAGTTGTTCACCGGCTTGCCGTCAAACTTGAGTATCACATCGCTGGCCTCGATGCCTGCCTTGTCGGCCGGGGCGTTTTTTTCCACGCTGCTGATCAGCGCCCCGTTGGGTTTGCTCAAACCAAAAGACTCGGCCAGCTCGCGGGTCAATTCCTGTATCGTCACCCCGATACGGCCGCGCGTCACCTTGCCGCTGCTGCGCAACTGGTCAGCCACCTGCATCGCCACATCTATCGGGATCGCAAAAGACAGCCCCATCGAACCACCCGAACGGGTATAGATTTGCGAATTGATGCCGACCACCTCTTCTTCCATATTGAACAATGGGCCACCGGAATTGCCCGGGTTGATGGCCACATCGGTCTGGATGAACGGCACGAAATTGTCCTGCGGCAAGGAACGCCCCTTGGCGCTGACGATACCGGCGGTGACGCTGCTATCAAAGCCGAATGGTGAACCGATCGCCACTACCCACTCGCCCACCTTGAGCTTGTTCGGATCCCCCACCGTTATTTTCGGCAAACCGGATGCTTCGATTTTCAGCACCGCCACATCGGTACGTTTGTCTACCCCGATCACCTTGGCGCGGAACTCGCGTTTGTCGGTCAGGCGCACGGTGATTTTGTCGGCACTGTCCACCACATGAGCATTGGTCATGATGTAGCCATCGGCGCTGATGATAAAACCCGAACCCAGTGACTGCGATTCCTGCTCATGCGGAATTTGTGGCGCAAAGCGGCGGAAAAATTCATAGAATGGATCGTCCTCGGGGATATTGGGAACTCCCGGGGAGTTCTTTATGGTTTGCGTGGTGCTGATATTGACTACCGCCGCGCCCTGCTTTTCCACCAGATCGGTGAAATCCGGCAACTCCTTGGCCTGCACCGATACACTGCAAATCACACTCAAGAATAAAACCAATGAATTCGCAATTATTCTCAGCATATATTCCCTTTCCATAACGAACGAATCAACATCCCACTA
Source organism: Nitrosomonadales bacterium (assembly GCA_016195965.1). Taxonomy (GTDB): domain Bacteria; phylum Pseudomonadota; class Gammaproteobacteria; order Burkholderiales; family Gallionellaceae; genus Gallionella. Next base: position 55,457 of record JACPYR010000032.1, read on the forward strand.
CCATAAAAAAACAAGGGTCAAGGCCCAAGATTTCCCTTGCACCTTTCTCCTTGTATCTTGCTTCGCTATTCTTCTCGCCAGGGACGCGCAACATAGGGCCGACTATTCGCCTGGCGCGATGCAATCCATCGGGCAACAACAAAGCCGGCAATCAAGCCCAGCATCGCACCTGCCGCAGCATAGCCGTCACGTTGCGATGGTTGCTCCACACCCATGCTGGCCAGTGCCGCCCCCACCACCAATAACAGCAGCGGCAACAGATAAACCAGGCCTATACCGCGCAATACCGCACCCTCGACAACCGATATGACGACTTCATCGCCGACGCCGGCATGGATGGGATTATCCACCCGAAATTGGCGGGGTTTGCTGCAGAACATCTGGGACAGCTTGCCCGTCCCGCACCCCTTGCCGTTGCATTGCTCGCAGCCATTGCCCTGATTGGCCCGAACCAGGGCATATCGCCCTTCAACCCTCACAATGATGGCGCGCGTTTCCAGCATGATCATTTGCCGTTGAAACGTACCGAATCGAGCACCTGCATCACGGTACGCGGCGGAACTTCCCCGACCACGGTAATCAAATTTTGGTTCACAACCTTGCGATACAGGCTGACCTCCCCCCGGCTGGATAATCCATCCACATCATCTTCATCCTGATCATTCGGTTCGATGAATATCGAAATCGCACTCAACCCGTCGGAAAATACGATTTGCGTCACAGGCGCATGTTTGCCCTGCATGGGGCGCAAAATCTCCTGGGTCTTTTTGAAACCTGCGGGTAATCTGTCAGCCACCCAACCACTATTGATGGGCGTGAGTGCCGGAGCTTCTTCCGGGGCGGGGTGAAAATTCTTTTTATGCGGCCAAGCCGAGTTACATTCTTTAATCCAGCCCCGATCAATCTTTCCGCCGATTTGCAATTGCGTAAAAGCGTATTGCTCGGCCACCTGCTCTTTGTCACCCAGCACGGCAGACTTCAACAACAATCCCGAATCGGTATGCACCCACATTTTATGCGTATAGCGCAAATTATCCCTGGGCTTAAACAAGATAACCTGGGCATTGTATCCCGCCACGCGCTCTTCCCCCAGCAGCTTGGCCTGATAGTTCGCTCCGAGCGCAGATAATTGCCCGGGCAATACAGACGGAAACATGCTGCGCCCCTGTTGACTATCCATGGGTATCATCATGTGGTGGGTATAATTCCAGACTCTTCCATCATGGCGAATGATTTCCCGCTTGGGGCCATCCAGGCTGACCAGCTTCTCATATTCGCTGTTCGCCTCGTTCAAATGAATAATATTCGCGGTCTCGACGCGATTATCATATTGATATACGAACACCCCGTTGTAGTCGATATGATGACCGGCAATAGCGGCGACCTCCAGCCAGCCAAGCGGAGTTCTTTCCGCCGCATGCGCGGCCAGCGCCAGCAGCATCCCACCCAGCGCAACTGCCAACCTCATTGCGAATTCCCCCTTGTGCCGCAGTTCATTTGGCTTGTTTGGAACTGTTTTGGTACATCGCATCGTCACGGCTGTAGGTGACAGTTCTGATATAGGATGCTCCACCATTCATTATCGTGCTGGGTGAGAATTCCTGGTGTGCCAGCAGATAAGCATTGGAATCCGTCCGAATTTGCATGCTGGCCGGACGCACCGCCGCTTG